>NZ_PDKE01000006.1:0-169460 GCF_004116715.1 Arcobacter sp. CECT 8989
TATTTACAAACCTTCTAAATTTTAAAAGATCTCCCATTCCTTCGCAACTCTTTCAACCATTTTTGATGTCGTTCCTCTGAAATTGGACGGGAATTATAATAGATTTTTCTCCTCTTGTCAAGGGTTTCTTCTTAATTGAAGCTTAAATTTTGAAAGTTTTTTACTTTTGCTCTTTTTTATGTCTTTTTTTCTATTCATATATATATGTATCCATAATATATACACATAAAATGATTTAAAATATAGTATGTGAACAATTATTCATTATAATGTAACATTAGTATTAAATATTAAAGTAAATATTAAGACTAACATTATAAAATATCAAAAAATTAGAAAGGATTGAAATGTATAACAGAGATTATCTTTCACAAGAATCATCTCAATACAACTCGCAAGATGCATCAAAAGCTTCGTTAATGAGCTTCTTAAAAGCAACTTACCAGTTATTTGCTGGTTCATTATTAGCTGCTACAGCGGGAGCTTATATCGGTCTTGATATGGTTTCTATTATTGCAAGCTGGTATTGGGGACTAGTAATATTAGAATTTATATTACTATTTGCACTTTATGCAGTAAAAAATAAGCCAGGTATTAACCTAGCTGTATTATTTGGATTTACTTTCTTAAGTGGTTTAACTATTACTCCACTATTAAGTAAAATTTTAATGATGCCTGCTGGTGCGTCAATTGTTGCTCAAGCATTTTTAATGACATCAGTTGCATTTGGTGGAATCTCAATGTTTGCAATGACAACAAAAAGAGATTTTTCTTCAATGGGTAAAATGTTATTCATTGCATTAATTATCCTTATTGTTGGTTCTATTTCAAACATCTTCTTCCAATCTCCACTATTACAATTAGGGATTGCAGGTGTTGGTGCATTACTATTTTCTGCTTTCATTCTTTATGATACACAACAAATCATCAAAGGTGGATTTGAAACTCCAATTGAAGCAGCAATTGCACTTTATTTAGATTTCTTCAACTTATTTGTATCTTTATTACAAATATTTGGAATCTTAAACAACGACGACTAATAAACTAGCCTTTTAGGCTAGTTTTACTACACATGACTGACAATAACAAAACTCTTAGATTAATTGATGCAAACCTTAATAGACTTAAAGAAGGTATTAGAGTAGTTGAGGATATCTTTAGATATAACTATGATAATAAAGAAATAGCATTAAAACTTAAATCACTTAGACATCTTTGTAGAGTTAATAACTATATTGAAGTATTAAGTACTAGAGATGTAAATAATGATGTATTAAGAGAATCTATTAAAAGTGAACAAAATAGAAGTGATTTGAACTCTATTTTAATAGCTAACTTTAAAAGAGCTCAAGAAAGCTCAAGAGTTCTAGAAGAGATTACAAAGCTAACATCTATTGAAGATAGTGAAAACTTCAAATATATAAGATATGAACTTTATAATTTGGAAACAGTCTTAATAAATATAACTTCAAACTCTAAATAGTTTAAATTATACTCTTTATAAAGTCTTTTAGCCTCTTTAAAAGATAAAGAAGCATTAGGACTAACTCCTGATTTTTTAATATAATCAAATAAATCTTTTTTATTGTTAAATTCCAATTTATAAAGAATTGTTTCAAACTCACATTCAAAATATTTTGAAAATGCTTCTTTTATAGAGTCTTCATCTAATATTGGTGATTTTGTATTTGTAATACTTTGAATTGTTTTAAAAGTGTTTGAAGTAAACAATACTGCATTTATTTCATCGGTAATGTTACTTAGGGTTTTTATAATCTTTGATAAGTCTTTTGACCACTGTAAAGCAGAAGAAGATAAAACGATATCATATTTATCATTTTTGATTTCATTTAAAAACTCATCTGTATCAAAATCAAAACACTTTACTTCTATATTCTTAGATTTTGGATGAAGTTCACACATTGATTTTGAAGCATCAATTGCTTTATAAAAATCTAATTCCCAATTGATATGATTAAATACTTGTCCAGACCCACAGCCTAATTCTAGCACTCTTTTAGGTTGAAACTTTAATTCACGTACAAGTGATTTTGCAACAATTTGTTGAATAATATTATGATTTTTATATTCGTTTGCGTATTTTGAAAATTGGTTTTTAGTAGACATATTTATATTTTAACTTTTTCTTAATAAGTTTTAGGTAAAATACCTACCATTTTTTTAAAAGGGAATTTAAAATGACATCTACACTTTTAATAGTTCAGTTTGTATTAGCAATTATCATAACTATAACTATTTTATTACAAAAAAGTTCTAGTATCGGACTTGGAGCATACAGTGGAAGCAATGACTCTGTATTTGGTGCTAAAGGACCAGGAAACTTCTTAAGCAAAGCGACTATGACGTTAGGACTTCTTTTTGTTATTAATACAATTGCATTAGGATATATTTACAATCAACAAAAAATGGAAAGTGCTGTGGACAGTGTTAAAACAGACACACTTATTCCAAGCGTACCAACAGAAAATAAAACAACTGCACCTGCTGCACCAACTAATGCTGCACCTGTAGTTCCTACAATTCCTGAAAGTAAATAATTTGTTTTAAAATGGAGTATCTTTTACTTCTAAAAAACAAACCTTTAACTACTAACTTTTTTAAGTTAGTAGCTTTCAAATTTGACTCAATAAATCAATATATAAAAGGTTATAATGGTATAATCTTTTACAAATTTCAATTAGATAAACAATCAAGGAGAATACAATGTTAGAAGAAATCTATGAAGAAACTAAAGATCATATGGAAAAGTCTATTGAGGCTTTAAAAAGAGATTATAAAACTTTAAGAACTGGAAAAGTTAACACAAATATCCTAGAAGGGATTTCAATTGATTATTATGGAAACCCTACTCCACTTAACCAAGTTGGTTCAGTAACTGCAACTGATGCTACAACAATTGTTGTTAACCCTTGGGAAAAGAATCTTCTAGGTGAAGTTGAGCAAGCAATCAATGCTGCAAACATTGGTGTAAACCCAAATAATGATGGTGATGTAATTAAATTATTCTTCCCTCCAATGACTGTAGAGCAAAGACAAGAGAGTGCTAAACAAGCTAAGGGTATGACTGATAATGCAAAAGTTGCTATTAGAAATGTAAGAAAACACTCAAATGATAAAGTAAAAGCTTTACATAAAGATAAAGAGATTACTGACGATGAAAACAAAAAAGCATTAGACGAAATTCAAAAAATTACTGATTCTTATGTTGTAAAAGCTGATGAGACTTTAAAAGCAAAAGAACAAGAAATTTTAACGGTATAATTATGAACGTAGAACAAATTTATAGAGATGCTAATGCCCTTTTAGAAGGACATTTTAAATTAAGTAGTGGTAACCACTCACAGTTTTATTTACAATCAGCAAAAGTTTTAGAAGACCCTAAAACGGCAAAGCTTCTAGCTGAAGCTTTAGCTGAACAAGTTAAAAACTCTGGAATCAAAGTAGATGCTGTATGTTCTCCTGCACTTGGTGGACTAGTTGCTGGTTTTGCACTTGCAACTGCACTTGATGTAAGATTTATCTTTGCTGAAAGAGTTGATGGTGAAATGACTATTAGAAGAGGTTTTGAAGTACAAGAAGGTGAAAACTATGTTATTTGTGAAGATATTATCACAACTGGTGGTTCAGCTCTTGAAGCAGCAAAACAAGTAGAAAATGATGGTGGAAATATTGTTGCTTATGCAGCTTTAGCAAATAGAGGTTTCTGTTCTAGAGAGGGTTCTGATTCTGAACCTAAAGATAACTGTAAACTACCATTAGATAAGCCACTTTTTGCATTAGATGACTTTACTTTTGAAATGTATTCTCCAGAAGATTGTCCTTTATGTAAAGATGGAAGTGAAGCATATAAACCAGGAAGTAGAGGAAACTAATCTTCATGGCAAACAGATGGCGAGATATAAAACAAGGAAATGTTTCTAAAGAGTCTTCTTCAACTACAGAAGAGATAAAAGACTCTTTCGCCTCTGCACCAATTGGCAATAGAATCAAAGCATTTATCGTTGATATGTTTATGATAATGATGCCAATTATGTATATAACTACTTATTTAATCATGGATGGAAAAGATGATTTCCAAGGAAGTGATGAAGCAAGATGGATTACAGCTTTAGTTTTTGGTCTTATAATTGTTCTTTTTTGGATAGTTAAAGGGCAAACTCCTGGTTTTAAAGCTTATTCAATCAAACTAATTGATGATAATACTAAAGAAAAAATATCATTACCAAAAGCAATTCTTAGATATATAATATTTCTAGTTTCTGCAACTACGATACTTTTAGCATTTTTACCTTTTTTCAGAAAAGATAAAAAGACTATACAAGATTTACTTACCAAAACAACTGTTATAGAAACAAAAGAATAAATGCTTTTCTTTAAACTCTCTGCATTTTATTTTTTCTATTTTGCAGCGGTTGGAGTATACGTAATATTCTTACCAAAAGTTTTACATGATATTGGCTATTCAGCTTTTGAGATTGGTGTAGTATTTGCAATTGCACCACTAATGAAGTTTATTACTCCATTTTTATTTTTAAAACATATTACATTAAATCAAAATGTATTTAAAACAGCTCTACTCTTATCTGTAGCTTGTTCTTTAATGCTTTATGTAACTTTAGAGAATCTTTATTTACTAATGATAAATAATGCTGTTTTAGCAGCTTGTTTATCTATGATATTGCCTTACTTAGAAGTTACAGCAGTGAAAGTACTAGGAAAAGGAAGATATGGTAAATCAAGGCTTTATGGCTCAATTGGTTTTATGATTATATCACTTGTACTAGCACAGTTTCTTACAAACCCATATGTTGCTCTTCATTACTATTTAACAGTGAATGTACTAACTGTACTATTTGCCTTCTTATTGCTTAGATATGATGATGTAAGCCATGATGAATCAAAGTCTAATAGTGAATTCTCTTTCTTTAAATATTGGCCTTTTTGGATAAGTCTATTTTTTATGCAATTAAGTTTTGGTGCTTTTTATAACTTCTTTACTATTTACGAAACAGAACATGGTATTAGTCTTGAAATGACTTCTTATCTTTGGTCTTTTGGTGTTATATGTGAAATATTTATTCTTTATTTTCAAGGACCACTTTTAAAGAAAAATCTACTTGCTTTAATCAAGTTTTCTGTAGCAGTGACAGCACTTAGATGGTTTATTGTTTATATGTATCCAGATAATCTGACACTTACTTTTATAAGTCAAGGTATCCATGCCTTTTCATTTGGATTATTCCATAGTGCAGTAGTGATTTATCTATACTCACTATATGAAAATAAAAAACTTGCTCAGCAGTTTATGTTTGGGGTAGCTTATGGTTTAGGTGGTTTTTTAGGAGCTTTACTTGCAGGTTGGCTTTATGGTGAGAATTTATTCCTTTACTCAACTATTTTTGCTTTATTTTCTTTACTGTTTTTATACAGTAAAAGACTTCCTAAAGAAGTCTAAACTGTTGCTTTTAATTTAAGTATATCTTGAACTTTTTCATTGCTAAGTAGAGTTTCAAACTCTTCATCATTTTCTATTTCTTCAACATACTGTTCATTTAAGTCAATTGCTTTTTCTAAATCTAAAATTGCATTCTCTTCTTGTCCTAGAACAGCATAGATTTTAGATCTTTGATAATAAGCATTTGCATATGAATTGTCTATCTCTAAAGCTTGGTTTGTAAGGTTTAATGCCCAATTTGCTTCACCCATATCTAAAACAGCATCTGCTTTGTAAGTTAAGGCTTCTACTTCATCAGGTCTAATATTTAAAATCTCATCATAGATTTCAACCTTACCTGCAGGAGTTGACTCCTGACTTGATCTAAGCCATAAAGAGTGAATTGTATTGGTTACCTCAATCTCATGTTGATTACGTTTTACTTGTTTAGACCTATTTTCTAAATCTCTTTCAAAATTTAAAAGTCTCTCTTCATACTCTTCAATAATCTTTGATGTCTTTTCATCAATCATATTTTTTACTTTTTCATTTGTATCTTTAATTGATGTCCATCCAACAATTACAAGTAAAGACGTAGCAGCGGCAATAATATAGAACATATTATTAATAGTTGAAGTTGCATAATTAACTACATTGTTAGACATAGTAATCTCTTTTTTTGCTAAAGTTTCATGTAATTCAACTTTTAGATTTCTGTTCTCTTCTCTTAACTGCTTAATTTCATGTAAAATATAGTTCTCTACAAATGGGTTATACAAAGGCTTTTCTAAATTATTTATCCTATCTTGAACTTTTTCTTCTTTTGTTGTTGTAGCAAAAGTTACACTAACTATGACAAATAATAGCAAAAATACTTTTCTCATCTAAATCCTTTGTGGGGTAAATTTTCCCCTAAGATAACATTTTTTTATATAAAGTTTCCAAAGCTATGTCAGAAATATTTTGAGATACACCAATATGGAATGAAATTTTTGAAGGACTCATATCAAACATCTCAAAAGACATGTTCTCTTCTTTTAATGCTGTAATTGCATCTACTATTGCAAATGCGTTCTCTCTTAAACCAATTCCTACAAGAGTAATGATTGCTAAGTTGTATGTAACATAGATATTATCAGTTTTTAGTCTTCTTTCAATCTCTCTTCTTAGATTGTTAATATTACCTTTTAAATCTTCTTGGTCAACTAAAATAGAGATATCATCTCTATCTGTAGGATAGTGATAAGTATTTATTCCAAACTCACTAAAGATTTTAAGAAGTTCTGCTGTAAAACCTATTTCATCAGCTAACATATCTTTTTGTAAATGAATTGCAGCCATATTATCAAGTTTTGCAATACCTACTAAGTCTTCCATAGGTACTCTTTCATTTAAAATAAGTGTACCTTCATGTTCTGGATTATTTGTATTTCTAATATTAATTGGTATTTTACTTTTTTTACAATTTAACATTGCATTAAAATGGAATACGTTAAAACCTTTAGAGCTTAATAGTCTTAACTCTTTAAAAGTAAGTCTAGGAATAACATTTGCCCCTTTAATCACTCTAGGGTCAACTTCATAAACTCCATTTGTATCAGTCCAATTCTCATAAATATCTGCATCTAAAGCATAAGCTAATTCTCCACCAGTAAGATCACTTCCACCTCTACTCATAACAGAGATTTCTTTATCTTCATTTATTCCATAAAAACCAGGCACTAAATAGTAATCAGCCTTTTCAAAATTGAAGTACTCACTAATATTTTTGTGAGTTTTCTTAGAAACTTTTCCATCACAATATTCAGATGTTAAGATAAAACCAAAATCTTCAGGAAGCATTAGTTTTATATTTAAACCATTTTTTCGCATAAACTCAGTTATAAGTTTTGCATTATAGTGCTCTCCTCTTGATAGAAAAAAGGCATTTCTTTTTTCACCTTTTAAAGAGTTATTATTTAAATCTTTTACTAGGGAATCAATAATAGGCTTACTATCTACTTTTAAATCTTTACAAAGTTGCTCAAACTTATTGATAATTGCATCAAAACTATCTTTTGCAGATACTTCTATTTTTTGTTCACAAAAATGATTTCCATCAGTTGAAAGGTTTAGTAAGTGGTCAGTTATTTTTTCATTGTGAGTGTCATCTCTACCAGGTGCAGAAACTACTATTACTTTTCTTTTTTCGTCGCTTTTAATAATATTAAAAACTTTTTTTATCTGGGAGGCATCTTTTACTGAACTTCCTCCAAATTTACATACTTTTACATTCATTTTTCTTATTTCCTTATAAGTTAAATACTTACCTTATAGCCTCTATGTCTAACTGTTTCAATAAAGTTCTCATCAAACTCTTTTTTTAGACTATTTCTAATTGAGTTAATATTAACCTCAATCACATTATCTGATACCATCTCTGGTTCATCCCAGTTTGCTTGTAGTAGTTCATCTTTTGAGATTGGTGCTCTATATCTATTTTTTATTAGATAACTCAAAATAGAAAAAGACTTTCCTTTAAATACAACTTTTTTGTCATCACTTACTAAGGCTTTTTCCTCTAAGTTAGCTTTATAGTTGTCTTTATAAAAAAGTTCTTTTTTAAAGTTATCCCTATGGATTGACTCCATTTTTGCTAAGATATATTCATTGGAAGTTGGCTTTTTTAATACTGAAATTGCACCTTTTTTTAATAGACTTAACTCTAATTGTTTAGTGTAATCATCTACTAAAAATACTACTGCTGTTACTCTATTATCTATATTTCTTAATATCTTTTTACAGTCAAAGTAATTATTACAATCTACAATTACTAAATTGTAATATCTTACTTCACTGTGATATATTGCATCACTTATATCTTCTGCAATATCTACTATATATAATTGCTCTTCATCTATATAATCTAATAGTTTTTCATCCAAGTTATATGTTAATAGTCTCATTTAATATATACACTCCTAACCACTTCATCATCTCTTTTTAAAATTAGAGTATTATCTTCTTCTATGGCTAATGAGTCAATAAAAAATGTTTCAATATAGTCATAATCTTGAAAAAATTTATCTATTAGAGTTTTAGCAATATCAAAAGAAGAGTCTTTGCTTAGCTCGATAATTAAGGCATTGTCATTTAAAACGATTTTTTGATTAATCACTTTAAACTCTTCAAAGCTATAGATGAACTTTATAAATTCAAATTTCTTTTCCCTTGATATATTTAAATAGTTTTTAATATAGATAAATCTCACAATTAGTCCTCTAAAGGATATACTCCATTTTCATCATGGTGCTCAGTTCCTTTAATAGGAGGATTGAATACACAAATAAGTCTCATGTCTTCACTTCCACCATAAAGGTTATGGTCATCATGATTGTTTAAAGCATACATAACACCATCATAGATGTCATGTACTTCACCTGTTGCTAAATCTTCAATTTTTCCATTTCCAGCTACACAATAAACTGCTTCTAAATGGTTTTGGTAATGGATATGTGTTTTTGTATTTGCTTTAATAATTGTTTCGTGAAATGAGAATCCCATGCCTTCATCTTTTAAAAGCATTCTTCTACTAACCCATTGTCCACCTTCAGCAAATACTTCTCTTTCAGTTCCCATTACATCTTTTTTAATATCTTTAACAATCATCTCTTAAAACTCCCCTGTTAATTTTTCTTTCTTTTCTTTTACTAATCTTCCAACTGCTTTATCAAATCTTTTTAGACCTTCAAGAAGAGTCTCTTCATCAATAATTAATGGTGGTAAGAACTTAACAATTTGGTCTTCACTACCACAAGTTTCTACAATAAGCTTCTCTTCAAATGCTAAAGAAGAAAGTTCTCCTGCAACTGAGTTATCATTTTTAATATCAAATGCATATGCTAAACCTCTACCTCTAACAACTACTTCTAAATCATCTTTATATTTATCAGCTATTTTTTGAAGCTCATCTTTAATCACTTTTTCTTTGTACTTAACAGCATTTGATAAGTCATCATTTTGCCAATATTGCTCAATTGCAACTTTTGCAGCAACGAATGCTAAGTTGTTTCCTCTAAATGTACCAGTATGCTCACCAGGTTTCCATTGGTCTAAATCAGGCTTTAATAATACAAGTGCCATTGGTAAACCACCACCAATAGATTTTGACATAGTTACGATATCTGGGTTAATTCCTGCAAATTCAAATGAGAAGAATTCACCACTTCTACCATTACCAACTTGAATATCATCAATAATTAATAAAATGTCATACTCTCTACAAATTGACTCAAGCTCTTGTAACCACTCTTTAGATGCAACATTAATTCCACCCTCACCTTGAATAGTTTCAACAATAACAGCTGCTGGAATATCAACACCACTACTGCTATCTTCTAAAAACTTTCTAAAGTATGCCATTGTATTCATATCTCCAAAGTAACCATCAAAAGGCATAAATGTAGCATTTGTTCTACTAATATAACTCTCATCTCTATAGTCGTTGTTTCCAGTAACAGAAGATGAACCTTGAGTTAATCCGTGGAAACCATTTGTAAATGAAACTACGTTTGATCTTCCCTTTACAAGTCTTGCAAGTTTTAAAGCTGTTTCAACTGAGTTTGTACCAGTTGGCCCAGTAAATTGAACTTTATAATCAAGGTTTCTTGGTACTAAGATTGTGTCTTGGAAAGTTTGTAAAAACTCTTTTTTTGCACTTGTTGCCATATCAAGTCCATGAACAACACCATCTTTTTGAATATACTCAATTAATGCAGAACTAATGTGGTCATTATTGTGTCCATAGTTTAATGTTCCAGCTCCTGCAAAAAAGTCAATAAAGTCTTCACCTTGTTCATTTGTTAAAATAGCTCCCTTTGATTTTTCAAAAATTGTTGGGAAACTCCTAATATAACCTCTTACCTCTGATTCTAAGTTTTCAAAAATTCTCATCTTCTCTTTTTCCTTTATTTTTTAAACGGTCCTATTTTATATAGAACCTCTTCTTCATGTTGATTAGTAAAATCACTAGCTTCGAAAAACTCCATACTATTCATTTGAGTTTCATAATGATTTGCAACTTTTTCAAATACCCTAATAGATGAATTATTACTAGGAGATACTGTTGTATGTAAATAGTTTACATTTAAATCCTCTCTTTGAATTATGTCCATAATTAATCTTCTTGCTAAATCATTTCCTCTAAAGTCTGAGTCAACTGCAACCTGCCATATAAACAGAGTATTTGGCTCATTTGGAATCATATATCCTGATACAAAGCCAATTACTTTATCTTCATATGTTGCAACTGAACAAATATCACGAAAATGTGTAGTTTGTAACAAATAAAGGTATTCAGAATTTACATCTAACACCTTAGTACTTTTCACAAGTTCGTAAATTTTCTGTGCATCTTTCTTGGAAGGTTTACAAATATTTATTTCACTTTTTGACATTTGTCTTTCCTTAAAATATTTTATTGACATAAAAAATTTTACATATAATATGTATTTTTTTTACATCTTATGTGTAAATTTATAACATATAAACCTTAGATAAAACTTAGACGAATGGTAACACCTCAAAATATATCAATATTTATAGCCTAAAATTAATTTTTGCTTAAGAAAAAATAAATATTATTATTTAAGAGCTTTATTTTTGAGGTTCACTAAATCACACACTAAAAGGGGCACAAATGAAAAAGTTATTCATAGCACTATTTTGTCTATGTAGCTTCACTTACGCTGTAGAGTACGATGCTTTACAAGGAAAGATGTTATCTCTATCATGTGCATCATGTCATGGGACTGATGGAAAATCTACAACTATAACACCATATATAGCTGGTATGAGTAAAACAGTTATGTATCAAACGTTACTTGCTTATAAAAATGGGGAAAAGACAGGAACAATGATGCAAAAACATGCAAAAGGTTTTACTGATGCTGAGTTAGAACAAATCTCTTATTACTTTTCTAAAGTAGAAAGATAAAGGATTGAACATGATGAATAGAAGACATTTTAATAAAGTACTTGTAGGATCAGTTGCACTTTCATTTGCTGCTTGTAGTAGTATCACTAGTGTTTCTTTACCTAAAGATAAAAAAAGAGTTGTTGTAGTAGGAGGTGGTTTCGGTGGAGCTACTGCTGCTAAATATCTAAAAAAATTCTCTCCTGAAACAGAAGTAATCTTAATTGAACAAAACAAAGAGTATTACACTTGTCCATTTGGAAATACTGTAATTGCAGGACTTAATGATATTGATTATATTAGACATGATTACAAAACTTTAGAATCTAAATATAAAGTACAAGTTATCCATGAAAAAGTAAAAAAAGTTGATGGAGCTACTAATTCTGTAATCTTAGAAAATGGTGATGTTATTCCTTACCACAGAGCAATCGTATCACCAGGGATTGATTTCAAATATGAAAAAGGTTATGTAGAAGGTTCTGAAATGTATGCTCCTCATGCATATAAAGCAGGTGCTCAAACTACACTTTTAAGAGAACAACTTGAAGGAATGAATGATGGAGGAACATATGTAATGGTTGCCCCAGCTAATCCATTTAGATGTCCTCCTGGTCCATATGAAAGAATCTCTTTAGTTGCACACTATTTAAAAACTCATAAACCAAACTCTAAAATCATCATCTTAGACCAAAAGAATAAATTCTCTAAACAAGGTCTATTCCAAGAGGGTTGGGAAAACCTTTATGGTGATATGATTGAATGGAGAAGTGCAGAGTTTGGAGGAAAAGTTATCTCTGTTGATCCTAAAAAATTAGAGATTACAACTGAAGATGAAGTTGTAAAAGCAGATGTTCTTAACTATATTCCTTCACAAAAAGCTGGACAACTTGCATTTGATTCAGGACTTACAAAAGGTGATTGGTGTCCAGTTAACACTAAAACTTTTGAGTCAAGACTTGTTGAAAATGTACATGTAATTGGAGATGCGTCAATTGCAACAAAGATGCCAAAATCTGGTTTCTCTGCAAATTCACAAGCTAAAATTGCAGCACTTCAAATCACAAGATTATTGAAAAATAAACCTGTAGTAAACCCACCAAAACTTGCAAATACTTGTTATAGTTTAATTGCACCAAATTATGGTATCACAGTTGCTGCTGTTTATGAAGCTCACGAAGATGGAATTAAAACTGTTCCAGGAGCGGGAGGACTAAGTCCTATGGGTGCTGATGATTCATTTAGAGCATTAGAAGCAGAATATGCTGTAGGTTGGTATCAAAACCAAACTGCTGATATATTTAAATAATAAGAAGTACTCATAGGAGTACTTCTTAATCCTCGATACTCATTATAAGTAGTTTCACGTTTTTCTTTTCTTGAATCTCTTCAAGCTTTAATCCAGGAATTTGCATTTGCATAAACTCACTATGATTTTTTATATCATTTTTTGCTATTTCTTGTAAAAGTTTTCCTCTATAAAACTTAGCCCAGTGAGAAACAACTTTCCCATCTTTTATAAATTTAAATGTCAAAACATTTGCTTTTTTTACTTTATAAAACTTCTCATAAAAACCTGCTCGTAAATCAATCACTTCTTCACCAACAAACTCATCTAAACTATCTGAAAAGTTCTCTAAATAAAATTTCTCAACATTTATATTAGGAAGTTTTGAACCTTGCTTATATTTATAGTCAGGTATTAAATCATTTGCTTTTATTGGACCAAAAAGATTTGAGAATAATAATACATTTTCATCTATATACTTTTGCGTTTTTTCATCTAAGTTTTTATAATCTAAAGCATCAAAAGCAACACCTTCATATCTATTGATAGCTTTCATAGTTGGCTTATTTTTTAAACTCTCTTTGTATTTTTCCACTTCTTCTAGCTTTTTTAAACCAAACCATTTAGATAGTTCTTCTATTGTTAAACTAGAAACATACTCTTCGTAAGTATTAAAAATCTCTTCTCTTTTTTCAAATAACTCTTCTAAAAAAAAGTTCTCTTTACAAAAAGGTTTGTTTTCTCCACCACTATTTTTTGTCTCTGCTGGAGCTAATAAAATCTTCATATATCTTTACCTTTATAATTTATTGTACAAATTCTCCACTATGATACAACCATCTTCCATCTACTTTTAGGAATTTACTTTTTTCCACAAAAGAAGAATCAATCGCACCTTGAAATATAGTGGCTTTAAAAGTCACATAAGATACCTCTTGACCATCAATAAAGTCTAATATCTCTAACTTTCTAAAGTCACTATACTTTGAAAAATTGTTTATTGAGTCTTTCCAACCTTGAATATCAGTTGTATATTCTGCATTATCTCTATGAGTAGTTGAAATAATATAGTCTTGATTGTTTGCAACATAAGCACTATATCTTGATTTCATAAGCTCTAATGCAGTTAAAGGAGTTTCACCAAAGTGAAATAGTCTACAGCATTTTTTATACTTTTTTAAGCTCCCACATGGGCAAAAAGAATTCCCAGAAATTTTCATACCAAACTCCTTTTTAGATAGTATTTTAGCAGAAAATTTCCTAGGTTTTAATATATAGCTACTTTTTAGCTTCTTTAACTTTTACATCTTTTTCAATATTTTTAATCAAACCTTTTCCAAAACCTTTTAAAACTAATAAATCTTTAGGATTATTAATTTTTTGTTTTTTTCTAAAGTCAATTATCATTGAAGCCTTTTTCTCTCCAATTCCTTTTATCTGCATCAACTCCTCTTTACTTGCGCTATTTAAGTCAATTGATGCAAATAACAATGCACAACTCAACATTAGTCCTAAGAATATTTTTTTCATTTCTTGCTCCTTTAATATAATAAATTAAATTATATATAAATAATATTTAATTTTATTTAAACTGCTCATTAGTAAAGTATAAACTCAAATATAATAAAATCTTTTAAATCAAAGGGGAAAGACACAATGGGACAAATACCACTAGAGTTAATATCTAACTTCATATCAATGGTTATACTAATCATGATATTTGTAAAATATTATCAATACAAACAAAAGTTAGATGTATTAAAAGGTTTAGATGACCTAAAAAACAAGAAAAAACTTACAGCAGATGACAAATCTTTTATAAGTTCAAATCTAAAAGATTATCAAATTCTTTTTGCAAGGGATGAGCAAAGAGTTAAACTAGCATATCCAATTTTTATCTTAGTTGCTGGTATTGTTTTAGCATTTTTAGAGTTCAAAGAAGCGATGATTCACTTAAATGTTATTGTTGTTGCATTTATTTTTATGCAAGTAAACAAAATTCATAATAGAAATTTCGTTAACTTACTAACTAAACTAAACAAATAAGCTAGATTAAATTTTTTAATCTAGCCCCTTTATCTTCAATACTTACTTCAAATTCACATTCATATAAACTGTTTGTTTTTAAGAACTCAATTAGTTGCTCAATAGTTTGCTCATAGTTTTTACAATAGATATAAAACTTCATGACTCCCTCTTTTATATCAACTGCACAAAGCTTTAAAAAGCTTTCTTCTTCAAGTTTTTCTAAATGATTTTTTTCAAAGGCTGTAAAAAATGCTAAACATGCAGGGTCTGGAAACATAATATCATCTGCCACATGGAAGTTATGTTTTACTATGACTAAGGTCTCAAAACCTTCTAAATCAATATCTTTTTTAACTCTTAATAACTGATTTATACTATCAGTTGTCACTAATTCCCAAGTATCTTCATTTATTACCATTGTATTTGCTCTTTATTGTTTTGTTTTAAAATCTCATTTGTTTTTGAAAAATGTTTACATCCAAAAAATCCTCTATAAGAAGATAAAGGACTTGGATGAGGCGCAGTTAAAATATGATGTTTTGTTTCATCAATTAGTTTTCTTTTTTTAATAGCAGGAGCTCCCCAAAGTATGAAAACTATATTTTCACATGATGATGAGATATATTTAATAATATTGTCAGTGAAAGTTTCCCAACCCATTTTGTGGTGGGATTTTGGTTTTGCTTCTTCAACTGTTAGAATTGCATTTAATAAAAGAACTCCTTGTTTTGCCCAAGGAGTCAAGTCTCCATCTAAACAAATAGAGTCATTTCCTAAATCCTCTTTTATCTCTTTTAAAATATTTTGCATAGAAGGAGGGTTTTTAATATCACTTGGTGTTGAGAAAGAGAAACCTTGTGCTTGTCCTTCTCCATGATAAGGGTCTTGTCCTAAAATAACTACCTTTAAATCCTTTAAAGGCGTTTTCTCAAAAGCATTAAAAATTAACTCTTTTGGTGGAAAAATCTTTTTTGTTGCATACTCTTTTTCTAAAGAGCTTTCTAAACTTTTATAATAATCTTTATTTTTTTCAATATTTAAAATATCATCCCATGTGTTCATAATCTACCTTTAGTTATAAAAGAGTATTATTGCAGATTAAATTTAAAAAAGCCTATTAGAGAAGATAAAAAATAGAATGAAACCATATATAAAATCAATTATCGCATCATTTTTAGTAATTTTAGCCTGTTTAGGTTTTGGAAGATTCTCTTTTGGAATGGTTCTACCAAACTTGCAAGAAAGTCTACTTCTTAGTTCTTCACAAGTAGGTTTTATAGGAACTGCAAATTTTATTGGATATTTTATTGGAATATTCTTTGCAACCTTTTTATATAGAAAATTTTCTACTCATAGATTAATCTTTACAACTATTTTATTACAAGCCTTTTCCATGTTCTTAATGACCCTTACAAATGACTACAAACTTGTATCGTTTTTTTATTCTTTTAGTGGCTTCTTTTCTGCTATTTCAAATATTGCTATTATGGCTTATATTTCAAATGTTATTCCTAAAAATATTAGGGGAAAAGCTTTAGGGATAATTGTAAGTGCAAGTGGTTTAGCCATAGTATTAAGTGGTCAAATAGTTCCTTTTACGCAAGATATTGTAAAAGATGTTCCTTGGGAAACAGCATGGATGATTTTTTGTTTAATCCTTGTAGTTGTTGCTTTTATGTCTCAACCTGGAATAAAGAAACATGCTGCACACAATATAAGTGATATCACCTTTAAAACTAAAGAGTTTATTACTACAACAAGCTTTTGGAAGATTGCATTTGTTTATATAGTGTTTGGTTTTACTTACTCTATTTATGTAACCTTTTTTGTAAGCGCTGTAATGCAAAAGTATGAATTATCAACACATATTTCAGGGAACTTTTGGACTTTACTTGGATTTATGAGTATCTTCTCTGGCTTTTTATTTGGAACACTTGCTGATAAAATAGGAGCATACAAAACATTGATTTTTGTATTTGCTTTACAAACAATAGCTCATGGAAGTTTAGCTTTTAGCCTTCCTTCTTTTTCTATTTGGGTTTCAGTAATTTTATTTGGTATCTCTGTTTGGAGTATTCCTTCTTTGGTAACTTTACTTTGTTCAATAGAGTTTCATGGAAGTAAAACAGCAAAAGTCTTTTCCCTTGTAACTATTCTTTTTGCAGTATTTCAAGCCTTTGGACCATTTGTTGCGGGAGTAGTTCACGATATCACAAAAGACTATTCTGATATATTTATGATTACTTCACTTTTAGCATTAATTACAGTTTTTATCTCTTTTATATTTTCAAAAGATAAAATATCTTCTAATATAATAGAAAAATAAACTATGAGGAACTACTTTGAAAAATAATGGATTTATATTTGACTTAGATGGAACACTAATAGATTCTTTAACAGATATTGCACTTTGTTCAAATATTGTTTTAAAAGAGTTTAATCTACCAACCCATGAAATAGCAGCTTACAAATATTTTGTTGGTGGAGGTGCAGAAGTTTTAGTTAATAATGCTGTACCAAAAGATTCTACTGAAGAATTAAACAGAAAAGTTCTAGAAAGATTTAAAGAAGTATATGACCAAGAGTTACACGATAACACAAAGCCTTATGATGGAATTTATGATTTACTAGACCTTTTACATGAAAATGAGATAAAAGTAGCTGTTTTATCAAATAAACCCCATGAGTTTACAATCAAATATGTTGATGAGTTTTTTCCAAAATATTCAAATATCTTAGAGGTACATGGTTCAAAAGAGCATGTTCCTAAAAAACCCCACCCAAGTGCAGCTATAGAAATTGCAAATGCTTTAAATTTAGAGTGTGAAAATATCTATTTTGTGGGAGATAGTGATGTGGATATGCAAACTGCAAAAAACTCAAATATGAAAGCAGTTGGTGTATCTTGGGGATTTAGAGGTCCAAAAGAGTTGATTGAAAATGGAGCCGACCATATAGTTGAAACTCCAATTGATATCTTTAAACTACTGAAATAGAAGAGTTAAAACCCTAACTCTTCTATTACTTCTTTTGGTGTTTTTCCTATACTTTCACATAAGCTTTTAAACTTATCCTCACCTTTTGCATCTATTCCTAAAACTTTTAATTTAGCTATTAACTCTTCTGTCTCAATACCTAAATCATTTGCTATTTGTGAAATATTTTTTCTTCCTAAGCCAGAAAGTGAATCAGACTTTTTAACACTAACTTTTTGTTTTTCACTTAATATTGAGAAAACTTTTTGAGCACTTATGTTATTGTTTTTAGCAATATCTTTTAAAGTATCCATTTCATTAGCTTCAATATTTTTTGATTTTAAAATAGCCAAACTTTTTTCTAAATCAAAGTCTACTTTTAAAGCAAACTCTTCTAAAGTATCAAGTTCTGCATGGGAATATGGAGCTTTTTCATACTTTTGCTCCCATGAGTTTTTTATATCTTCACCAAAATCTATAAATGTAGAAAACGGTGATACTTCATTTAAAGTTCCTACTAAAAAAACAAGTGTAATCACAAAAGCTACAGCCATCTCTTTTGTAAATACAACTACTACTTTTGCTTTATTTTTCATATAACTAAGCATAGGTTTCCAGTTATAATATATATGTAAAATAGTAGCTACAATAAATAGAACCATAAAAGTTGAGTGTACTTGTGCATACTCTTCTTTTCCTAATCCTAATATTTCCCAGTTAGACCATTTTGCAACTCTTCCAGGAGGAGAGATAAACAACATGATTCCAGTGTAAGTCATAAGAATCATTGACAATAACATTGTTAAAGATGTGATTTTTTTAAGACTCATAATAAACTCCTTCATACTATAAGTTTATTATATTCCAATCTATTTAAATAAGTGAAATTTTTATGTAAGTTTTTGCTTGAGCTAGATGTTAAACATCTAACTCAAAGAAAGTTTCATCAATCTTTTTATACTCAGCAACTGAGCAAGTGATTTTAATTGCATTGTCATAGTCTTCAAAGTACTCTTTGAAAAGCTTCTTAAGCTCTGTAATGTTTGCAGTTCTAAAAACGAAGTAACCTACAATATTTTTACCTCTTTTTCCTGCTTTTTCTATTCCAAAACTATCGAATTTCCACTCTACACCTCTTGAATAAAAAAATACCTCTTCAAGTCTTTTCTCTAATTCACTTCTAACGTGATCATTATACTCTTTTAGGTGAACATAAAAAGCTACATTCACATTGAATGCATCCTGTACAAGCTTCTTTTCAAACTTTGTTTCAGGTGTTTTTGTTAAATCTGTATTATCCATTTTGTTCCCTATGTCATAAAATAAAATATGTAATTATAGTACATCTGAATAAAGAACAAATAAAAAGAAACTCTTTTTTATAGATATATAACTACAGTTAATAATTATCATAATTCATGTTAAGTTTTTTTTAAGCATAAGATAAATAACTATAGATTATAATTCTATAAATAAAATCATAAGGAAAACTAATGAAATTAAAAGCACTTTTATTAACTTTAGCCCTTGCAACAAGTTCAATGTTTGCAGCAGAGTTTGTAGATTACAACAAATTAAGCTCAATGCTTAAAAAAGAGAATAAAGCAAACGGTACATATGCAACAACAGAAGATGTAAAAAAAGCTTTAAAAGCAAAAGATTGGTTAGTAGCAGATGTAAGAACAATGGAAGAGTGGGCAGCTGCACATATCAAAGGTTCAGTTAGAATTGGAAGACAAGCACCAGAAAAAGGTTTAGCTTTACACGCTTTAGATATGGATGATAACTTTATCAAACAAAATGTGATTATCGTTTGTAACTCAGCAGCTAGAGCTTCAATTGAAGCAGAAACAATCAGAAAAATGGGATTTAAACAAGTTAAAGTTTATGATTTATACTCTTGGATTGATGAGTGTAATCCTGTAGTTACAAAATATACAGTAAAAAAAGACAAAGGTGGAACTGGTCTTAAATTTGGTAACTTCTTTGCAGAACACTGTAAAGAGAAGAAATAATATCTAAAGGAATTTTCTCCTTTAGATTACACTCCTATTTTTCTAGCATTTTTCATTTGCATTTTTGCAACTTCTCGTAAATCAACATTACTATCAAGTTCATCTACAATCTCAGCCCCAAGTAAAGACTCTAAGGCATCTTCTAAAGTTACAACACCTTCAGTTTGCTCATAATTGTCTGTTACAATAAATAGATGCTCTTTTTTTAATAAGAACATATCAATAAGTTTAGAAATAGAGATATTTTCATTTACTCGAAGAACTGGCTTTATTAAGTCTTCTTTAGTTTCATAATTGTCTTCAAGCATTTCATGGAAATACTCTTTTGAAATAACTATTCCTACAATATCATCAATATCTTCATCATAAACAGGAACCCTTGAATACTCTTTGAACTTTTCTAAATCAACTTTTGTTCTATCATTAAAGCTATCTAAAAAATCATTTCTTTGTACAGAAAAAACTACAGACCTTGGAGTAAAGACATCTTTTACCTTTATCTCATTTAGATTTAAAAGGTTTTCAATCATAACTGTCTCTTTTACTCTTAATACACCTTTTTTCTCTGCGATTGTAGCTGTTGCTAAAATCTCATCTTTTGTCATAGTCTCTTTTTTTGAAGGAGTTATAAAAGTAGTGATTTTGTTCATAACGATTAAAATAGGATAAGTAATAAATACTAAGCCTTTAATAGTTCTAGTTGCAAAACCTGCTAAACCTTTCCAATAATATGCACCTAAAGTTTTAGGAATAATCTCTGAAAATACTAAAATCAAAATCGTTAAAACAGCAGAGATATAAAACATATACTCTTCACCAAACATTTTTGCAGCCTCAGCACCAACACCTGCTGCACCTAAAGTATGAGCAAAAGTGTTTAAAGTAAGAATTGCTGCGATTGAAAAGTCTATATTCTTTTTTTGATACTCCATTAAAGAACCAAGCTTCTTTTTCTCTTTTTTTACTACCTCGATATGAGAATCAGTTATTGAAAGAAGTACAGCCTCTAAAATCGAACAAAGAAAAGAGACTCCAACTGCTATCAAAAAATATATTGTCATCAACATCTGTTAAATATCCTAATTGTTTTAATATTTTTGCTAATTATATACTATTTTTTAGAAAAATAAATTTTTTCTTCAATATTGTAATGATAAATTAAGTGGAAAATCATTTTTATAAGGAAAGTCAATAATATTTTGACTAAATAAGAATAAGGAAATTCATCACGAACTCATCTGGAAGCTAAATAAATGAGTTCGTGAAAAACTCCCATTAAAGAAGTCCTTATCCAAGAGAATAGAAAACTAAGCCCTTGGATATGAGAAGTTTGAGTAATTAAACTGCTTTTTTAACTTTCTCTTTTTCAATATAGTCTCTACAATCTATACAATACATTGCATGAGGCTTAACTCTTAATCTTCTAATAGTAATTTCAGAGTCACACATTTCACAAAGTCCAGTGTACTTTCCTTCTTCAATCTTTCTAAGAGCATGATTTATTAAATTTAACTCTTTTAATTGTTGATTCTTGATATGTACATCTGTAGAGTAGTCTCTACTTGCTGCTGCGAAATCACCTTCATCGTTTAAATCCATTTCACTTAAATTTAAATGTTCATTAGACAGATTATTAAGTGTTGACTCGATTGTCATCTTGTTTTGTAATAAAAGACTTTTAATCTCTTCTATTTGTTTTTTATTTAAACTTTTTGGCATGTTTTTCCCTAAAAATATTTTTCTTAATTGTACCGCAACACAGTTGCAAATAAATAGCATTGTTATATTTTTTTGCTTTATTTATCATAAAATATAAGATTGTGTATAATATCAAATAAAAATAATCTTTAAAGAGTTAATATGGATAAAAAATATACACCTGTACCTTGTGCATTTTATGATGAGTTTGAGGTAGCCGCTGTTAAAGGGCAAATTTGTGAAATTGTTTATTTAGAAAATGATGTAGAAAAAATAATCAAATCAAAAATAATTAATCTACAAACAAAAGACAAAGAAGAGTTTGTGATTCTTGAAAATAATCAAAAAATTAGATTAGATTTTATACAACTCTTTAATGGAGAATCTCCAAAAAATAAAAAATATTGTTAAAAGATTTGATACTTTTCCTTAAACTTGCTTAAGCTTCAAAAAAGGTTGCATATGCAATAATTGTATATGCAACTAAAAGGAGCCTTATGAATTATGCATTAAAAGACTCTATTGCTTATCGACTTATCAGAAGTTCGAATAGCGTTGTTAATAGTTTAAATAAAATACTTTCAGCTTATGATATTACTATTGAACAACGTGCGACGCTAGAAATCATTAAATATGAACCAAACGTTAATCAAACGAAAATAGCGCAACTTCTTGGTAAAGATAAAACAACGATAAGTCGTTCATTAAACTCTTTAGAAAAAAAAGAGTTGATCACTAGAGAAAGTGATACCCAAAATGACAAAAGAAGCAATAAGATAAAGCTAACAAAAAAAGGTGAACGAATTTTAGAAGAAACTCTTCCTTATGTAACCGATTTCAGGGAAGGACTTAATTCTAAAATCAGCGAAAAAGAGCATGAACTTTTTTTTGAAATATTAGATAAACTCGAACTCTAATAAATGTATATTTATAAAAGTCCTTTTGAGTGTGCTAAAAATTGTAAGGAGTAGATATGAATAATTATGTACAGGTTTCATGCGATTTATATGACATGTTTGAGGAAGCGGCAAGTAATAGCGTTAATTGTGAGATAACATTTTTAAAAGAAAAAGAAGAAGTGACTGTTACTTCTAAAATAGTGGACATAAGAAATGTAAGTAACAGTGAGTTTATGGAAACTGCAGATGGTACTGTAATTAGACTTGATAAAATTGTGGAGTTTAATGGTAGAGCAACTGCTGATATTAATTACTATCAACACGCATAAATTTTTTTACCTAATTCCTTGACTATATAGTCAAAGAATTAGATTTTTGTACCCGTCAAAATAAACAACCTACTCTTCCTTGTGAGTAGGTATGTTTTCTCTTCTAAGCATCTTCATGTATAATACCTAATATCATTTTTTAAAATCTAAGGTCACCTATGAAGACACTATTTTTTTGTATTCTATTTTTTATTTCTATTCAAGCTGTTGCAAAACCTATAGTATTTACTGAGGAAGAAAAAGAGTTTATAAAAAACACTCCCCTAGTAAAAGTTGGGATGATGCCTGATTTTACGCCTTTTTCATACTATATAAAAAATACACCTGTAGGCTTTGAACATGAATTACTAAATATCTTATCTCAAAGAACTGGACTAGTATTTGAAAAAGAGTATGCTAAATGGACAACTATTTATACAGCCTTTAAAAACAAAGAAGTAGATGTAATAACAAGTATTTCACATAAAAAATATAGAGAACCTTTCACTACTTTTACAAGCTCTTATTATGATATTCCTATTATGATTTTTGTTAGAGATGATTTTGGTGAATATCTTGGAATAAAAAGTTTAGAAGGTAAAAAAGTTGGTGTTTTAAAAGATGTATTTTATATAAAAGAGCTTCAAAAAATTGACAATATAAATTTAGTATATTATGACACCTATGAAGAACTAACAAAAGATTTAGTCTTTGGGAAGATTGATGCTTTAATGCAAAATCTTACAAATATAAACTATCTAATCAAAAAAAACCTATACTCTAACCTAAAACTTGCCAGTGAACTTATCTTACCAAATACAAAAAAAGAAGACCTAAGACTAGGTGTAATTCCTGAAAAACCAATTTTGAGTTCAATTTTACAAAAGGGATTAAACTCTATTACAAAAAAAGAGAAAGAAGCTTTAGTAAATAAATGGATTGGTTCTATAAAAGAGTATAAAGGTGGACATATTGAGCTTAACAAAGATGAAAGAGCTTATTTAAATACAAAGACTATCAAGTATTGTATAAACCCTGATGGTTTACCTTTTGAAGGTCTAAATGAAAAAAATGAACACTCAGGGATTAGCTCTGATTATTATAGTTTATTTGAAAATATTTTATCTGCAAAGTTTGAGCTTGTAAGAACAGAAAACTGGAATCAGTCAATAACTTTTATCAAAGAAAAAAAGTGCGATATGTTGGCTCTTGGGATGGAAACATACGAAAGAAAAAAATATCTAAACTTCACAAGCAACTATTTAAATGTACCACTTGTAGTAGCTACAAAAGTTGATGTACCCTTTATAAACCATATCCTTGATTTAGAAGGAGAGAAAGTTGGTATCATAAAAGGTGATGCTTTTGTGAAAATTTTAAGACAGAAGTATCCATCCCTTGATTTAGTAGAAGTTGAAGATATAAATGAAGGTCTTGACAAAGTTAAAAGTGGAAAGCTTTTTGGCTTTATTGATACCCTTGCTAGTATTGGATATGAGTTTCAGCACAAGTATTTTGGGGAACTTAAAATTGCAGGAAAGATAAATGAAACTTTAGAACTATCTATGGCAGTTGTAAAAGAGGATGAAGTTTTATTAAACATCTTACAAAAAGCTATAAATAGTATGACAAATGATATGCACAGAGAAATCTTTAGCAAATGGATTCCAATAAAATATGAAAAAGGTGTAAACTATGAACTTGTATGGAAGATTGCTATTGGTTCTTTGATAGTTATTCTTTTAGTTGTTTATTGGAATAGAAAAATCATAAAAACAAATAGGCTTTTAGAAGAAGCTCAAAAAGATATAGAAGAGAAAAACAAAGAGCTAAAAAAACTTGCAACGACAGATAAACTAACAAACCTATACAATAGAAGAAAGATAGAAGAGCTTTTAGAGTTTGAGATAAATAGAAGTGAAAGGTTTAATCACAACTTTGGTTTAGCAATAGTTGATATAGATAAGTTCAAAGAAGTAAATGACACATATGGTCACCAAGTTGGTGATAAAGTATTAAAAGAGCTTGCAAATATTCTAAATACAAATAGAAGAAAAACAGACTTTGTAGGACGATATGGTGGAGAAGAGTTTGTAATCATCTGCCCAGAATCAGATGTACAAGGAGTGATTAAACTAATGGAAACCTTTAAAGAAAAGATTTGCAACTATAAGTTTTCTAAAGTAGAAAATAAAACTGCAAGTTTTGGGGTAACCATGTCTCAAAGGGGTGATACTATTGAGTCAATTCTAAAAAGAGCAGATGATGCACTTTATCAAGCCAAAGACAATGGTAGAAATAAAATTGAGTACAAATAAATGACTATAGAACAAAGATTTTTACAAAAAGCTGTTAAAGATAAAAACTATGTTAGCTTTTCATATGAGAGTAAATCATATAAGAAAGTTAAACCTTTAAAAATAGAAGAAAATATTTTACATAGTGACTCTGGAAAGTTTGAGATTGCTAAACTTTCTAGAGTGCAGGTTTTGAAAGATAGGTTTTAGGGCATACTATTTTCTTTTTATAAAGAAAAAGTATCAAAAAGAAAAGCGTTCGCAAAGATGAAAAATGATGCTATAAAATCTACAAAACCCTAAAAATGAAAAACTCGGCTAAAGCCTCAAACAGTTTCATTTTTTGACGGCTTTTTTAATATTTTACTTAACGCCATTTTTCAAATGCTCACACTTGAACATATCAATTTATATTTGTTAAAAGTTAAGATTCTTGAATTTTTGAAATATTTTTTTAATCACTTTATTATTTCTCAAAATACTTATTAAGTTTATAATAATTACATAATTATCTATTTCAATAACTCCTTCTAAATAGCTCATAAAGAATAAGATGCATACTAATTTCATTCTATTTTCCTTTTTTATTGCTATTTTATAAAGATTTTTTATTCTGTATGTGAAGTTAAAACTAATAAAAAGAAATTCAGAAATAGATATTGAAACTAGTTCTATAATATATTTATTTATAAGTAAAGTTTAGTCCCTAAAATAGTAAATTTTTGTAAAGGTCAAGGCAAGCAGTAAAAAATATTGTAGGAGTTTAGTAAACTAAATGACTATAATATTTTTTACAATAACGTAGAGATTTGCAAAAAGAACTATTTTCCCTTCGCTAAACTTTTTCCAGCAAGGTAACCTGAAGCCCAAGCAAACTGAAGATTATACCCTCCACGGTTACCTACAATATCAAGCACCTCTCCAGCTAAATAAAGCCCCCTACACTTCTTACTCTCAAAAGTTTTATCATCAACTTCATCAGTTCTAACTCCACCGCCACTAGCTTCTGCATGTTTGAAACCTTGAGTATCAATAACTTTCATTCTAAGATTTATAAGAGTGTTTACTATAGCTCTAATATGTTTTGCATTTACATCAATAGCTTTTATTTCACTATCTACTTTTATCATATCAAGGATTACTGGAACTAGTTTATTTGAAACTACTCCACTAAGGATATTTCCTAGTTTTTCATTTGGTAAAGACTTCACTAAAGACTCTATCATTCCTAAAACTTCATTTCTAGTTTGTTTTGGGAAAAGATTTATAGCTATTTGTACATCTTGATATAAAGACATTGGATAAACAGCATATTGAGAGATATCTAAAATAGCAAAGCCAGAAACCCCATACTTAGTAAATAAAACATCTCCTAGGATTTCATTCTCTTTTTGCCCATCTATATATAAAGTAACTTGTGACTCTTTTTTTACCCCTTGAAGTCTAGCTTTATGTTCAAAGTCTGTTTGTAGTCCCACAAGTGAAGGATAAGTTATATTTGAAGAGTGTCCAAAGCTAGTTGCAATATCCATTCCTATTTCCGTAGAGTTTAACTGTGGAGCTGCAGCAAGTCCAGAACTAATCAAAACTTTATCATAATCTTTAAACTCTTCATCCTCTGAATTAAGTATAAATTTCTCTTGCTCTTTTCTAATCTTTACTATTTTAGTATTGCCAATAAAATTTAAACCCAAGCTTTCTAGTTTAGATTGTAAAAGAGTAGTTACAGATTTTGCTTCATTTGACAAAGGATATACTTTACCATCTTCTTTAACATCAAGTAAAAGCCCAAGTGATTTACTAAACTTTTTAAAATGGTTAAAATCAAACTGCTTTAAACAGTAGCTAGTAAAAGAAGGATTTTCTCCTATATAGTTAGAAACTTGTGCATTTATATTTGAAATATTACATCTTCCATTTCCACTTGCAAGTATCTTTTTTCCTATGGCATTATTAATATCAAATAGGTCAATTTCAAGACTTGGATTTTCACTTTTTGCTGTAATTGAAGCTATTAAACCTGCTGCTCCTGCACCTATTATTGCAATCTTACTCATTTAGTACTCTTTTTTTTCAAATTTTTTTTATTATGATAAATATTATTTATTACAAAATGATTTTTATATCTTGATAGATACTTATAACTTTGATATAATGGGGATTATATCAAATATTTTCTTAACATCTTAATCAATCCATACTAAGTTAATCAACTATAATTCACAGCCCAGATATAAAGCCTATTTGATTAATCACTATTAAAACACTTGACTTTAATTTAAAAATATTATACAATTTCACTACAAAATAAAAAAAGACAATTTTATAAAGGAAAAAAAATGCAAAAAGAAACAATTGCAGTTCATGGAGGTTACAACAACAAAGAAGGTTGGGGTACGATGTCTGTGCCAATCGCACAAACAACTGCTTATGCATTTAGGGATGCAGAACACGCAGCAAACTTATTTGCATTAAAAGAGTTAGGTTCTATTTATACTAGACTTACGAACCCTACTACTGATGTATTAGAACAAAGATTTGCACAACTTGAAGGTGGAGCAGCTGCTATTTGTACAGCAAGTGGTCAATCTGCAATCTTCTATGCTATTGCAAATGTTGCTGAAGCAGGTGATAATATTTTAATCTCAGACAAACTATATGGTGGTGCAGTTACTTTATTAACTCACACTATCAAAAGATTTGGGATTACTGCAAAAGTATTTAAAAGTGCTGATGCTAGTGATTTAGAAGAGCAAATTGATGATAAAACAAAAGCTATCTTCTTTGAATCATTATCAAACCCACAAATTGCTATTGCAGACGTAGAAAAAATTGTTGAAATCGCTAAAAGAAATGGTGTTTTAACAGTTTGTGATAATACAGTTGCAAGTGCAGCTTTATTTAACCCAATTTCATGGGGAGTAGATGTAGTTGTTCACTCAACTTCTAAATATACAAACGGTCAAGGTACTGCTGTTGGTGGTATTGTTGTTGAAAGAGATGGTTTAGCAGAATTTTTCAAAGAAAATGCAAAAAGATATTCACACTTTGTTGAGCCAGATGAATCATATCATGGATTAGTTTATGTTGATGTTCCTCTTCCAAACTTTTGTTTAAGAATTAGATTAAACCTTTTAAGAGATATTGGAGCTGCACAGTCACCACATAACTCATGGTTACTATTACAAGCAATTGAAACTTTAGATATTAGAATGGAAAAACATTCAAACAGTGCTTTAGAAGTAGCTAAATTCTTAGAGTCTCATCTAAAAGTTAAAGCTGTTAACTACCCTGGATTAGAGTCAAATGCAGACTATGACAAAGCACAAAAATATTTCAAAGATGGTAAGTCTTCTGGTCTTATCTCTTTTGAAGCTGAATCTTATGAAGCAGCAAAAACAATAATTGACCAAGCTAAGTTATTTAGTGTTGTTGTAAACATTGGTGATTCTAAGTCGTTAATTGTACACCCAGCTTCAACAACTCACTCACAAATGAGTGAAGAAGAGTTATTAAAAGCAGGTGTAAATCCTACTACTGTTAGGTTATCTATTGGATTAGAAAATCCAAAAGATTTAATTGAAGACTTAGAGCAAGCATTAGCGTAAGGATAACAGTAATGCCTCTAATTTCAACAAAAGGTGTATATGGTCTAACAGCCATGTATGAATTAAGTAAGCACGAAGATGAATCTCCCATGCAAATCAAGGAGATTTCATCAAATGCTAATATTCCACAAAACTACCTTGAGCAGTTACTAGGAAAGCTTAGACGAGCTGAACTAGTAAAAAGTATCAGAGGAGCAAAAGGTGGATATGTATTAGCTCAGAAGCCTGAAGATATTTCAGTAAAGGATATTTTAGTTGCCCTTGAAGGTGATTTAAAAATCATCGATAGCAAAGCTGATAACCCGATTTTAAATATCTTCTTTGATGATGCTAAGAAAAGCACAAAAGAACTGTTTGATATCTCACTAGCAAAACTAGATGAATATCAAGACAAATATAACGAATTTTTACATTACAGTATATAAATAGAAAGGATATAAAAAATGAAATTTGCAAACAATGTTACAGAATTAATTGGAAATACACCTCTTGTAAAGTTACAAGCAGCGAGTGAAAAAAGTGGAGCTACAGTTTTAGGAAAATGTGAGTTTATGAACCCAACTCATTCAGTAAAAGATAGAATTGGTACAAACATGATTAAAGCTGCTTTAGAGCAAAACTTAATCAACGAAAACACAACAGTTATTGAGCCAACATCAGGAAATACTGGTATTGCTTTAGCTTCTGTTTGTGCAGGACTTGGAATTAAATTAATCCTTACTATGCCTTCATCAATGAGTATTGAAAGAAGAAAATTATTAAAAGCTTTAGGTGCTGAATTAGTACTTACTGAGCCAGAAAAAGGAATGAAAGGTGCTGTTGAAAAAGCAAATGAATTAGCTGAAAAAACTGAAAACTCATTTGTTCCTCAACAATTTGCAAATGGTGCAAACCCAGATATTCACAGAAAAACAACTGCAAAAGAGATTTTAGATGACACTGACGGAAAAGTTGATATTTTAGTTGCAGCTATTGGTACAGGTGGTTCTATCACTGGTATTGGTGAAGTATTAAAACAACACAACCCTGATATTCAAGTAATTGCAGTTGAGCCAGAAGCTTCTCCTGTATTAAGTGGTGGTAAACCAGGACCACACAGAATTCAAGGTATTGGTGCTGGATTTGTTCCAGATGTATTAAATACTACTGTTTATGATGAAGTAGTACAAGTTTCAAATGAAGATGCAATTGCAGCTTCTAGAAATTTAGCTAGCAGTGAAGGTCTATTAGTTGGTATCTCAGCTGGAGCAAATGCATTCATTGCAGAGCAAGTTGCAGCAAGACCAGAAAACAAAGGTAAAGTAGTTGTTACTATTCTTTGTGATACAGGAGAGAGATACTTAAGTGTTGGTCTATATGACGAAGAGTAAAACTCTCGTCATATACAATAATTCTATGGGGTAAATATGGCAGAAAAAGCTTACAGATCAGTTGTAAAAACTGTCTCTTGGCGTACAGTTGGAACGCTAGATACAATCATCATCTCTTATTTTATTACAGGTAATTTAGGAATGGCAGCTTCAATTGGTTCAATTGAACTTGTTACTAAAATGATATTGTATTACTTCCATGAAAGAGCATGGAATAAAATTTCCTTTGGAAAAACTAAAGAACCTGATTATCAAATTTAAAAAAGGCAATTATGGACATCAATGATTTAAACCAAAAGTTTCAAAACTCAACTGCACAAGAGATTACAGAATACTTCATAAAGGAGTATGGACAAGATGCTGCTTTATCAAGTAGCTTAGGTGCAGAAGACCAAGTTTTAACAGACATGGTTCTAAAAGTAGATAAAAGTGCAAATATCTTTACACTAGATACGGGAAGATTACATCCTGAAACATATGATGTTATGGATGCTACAAACCTAAAATATGGTGTTAAGTTAAATGTTTTTTTCCCTTTAAATGAAAAGGTAGAAGAGCTTTATCAAAAACAAGGTATCAACGGACACTTTGAGAGTATTGAGAATAGAAAAAATTGCTGTAACATTAGAAAAATGGAGCCTCTTAGACGAGCACTTAAACCTTTAAAGGTTTGGATTACAGGTCTTAGAGCAGCACAAAGTGTTACAAGAACAGATATGCCAGTAGTTGAATATGATGAAAACTTTGAAGTAATCAAAGTTAATCCTCTAATCAACTGGAGTGAAGAAGATGTATGGAACTACATTAAACAAAACAATGTTCCATATAACAAACTTCATGACCAAGGTTTCCCTAGTATTGGATGTGCACCCTGTACCAGAGCCATTAAGGATGGTGAAGATATTAGAGCTGGAAGATGGTGGTGGGAAAACCCTGAGCATAAAGAGTGCGGATTACACGCAAAGTAGTTAAATGTAGATGAATTCAAACTTTTAATTTGAGGGAATCTAAAACAAAAAATTAATGGGACGAGATATAATGAGTGAAATAAATATAAGTACTGAAAGACTTACACATTTAAAACAATTAGAAGCTGAATCAATGCATATTATGAGAGAAGTAATAGCTGAATTTTCAAATCCAGCAATGCTTTACTCAGTAGGAAAAGACTCTTCTGTAATGCTACACATTTTACAAAAGGCTTTCTATCCAGCACCGCCACCACTTCCTTTAGTACACGTAGATACTAAATGGAAATTTAAAGAGATGATTGAATTTAGAGACAGACGAGCAAAAGAAGTAGGAATGGAATTAATCGTTTACTCTAATCCAAAGGGAATCGAAATGGATATTTCTCCATTTGAACATGGTTCTGCTTTACATACTGATATTATGAAGACTCAAGGTCTAAAACAAATGCTAGATATTCAAAAGTTTGATGCAGTATTTGGTGGGGCTAGAAGAGATGAAGAAAAATCAAGAGCTAAAGAGAGAATTTACTCATTTAGAGATGAAAACCACAGATGGGACCCAAAAAACCAAAGACCAGAGTTATGGAATATCTATAACGGTAGACACACAAAAGGTGAGTCTATTAGAGTATTCCCATTATCAAACTGGACTGAGCTTGATATTTGGCAATATATCTATTTAGAGCAAATACCTATTCCTGACTTATACTTCTCAAAAGAAAGAGAAGTAGTTGAATACATGGGTACAAAAATCATGGTAGATGATGAAAGAATGCCAGAAGAGTTAAGAAAGACTGCTAAGAAAGAGAAAGTGAGATTTAGAACACTTGGATGTTATCCACTAACAGGAGCAGTTGAAAGTGAAGCAACTACTTTACCTGAGATTATTCAAGAGATGTTAGTTTGTACAACATCTGAAAGACAAGGTAGATTAATTGATAGTGATGGTGACGCATCAATGGAGAAGAAAAAACAAGAGGGGTATTTTTAATGGCACACCAATCAGATTTAATTGCTGAAAATATTGAACAATATTTAAAAGAGCATGAACACAAAGAGATTCTTAGATTTATTACTTGTGGGTCAGTTGATGATGGTAAAAGTACTTTAATTGGAAGACTTCTTTATGATTCAAAAATGATTTTTGAAGACCAATTAGCATCTATTGAAAAAGACTCTAAAAAAAGTGGTACAACTGGGGATAAAATTGACCTTGCACTTTTAGTTGATGGACTAGCAAGTGAGCGAGAACAAGGTATTACTATTGATGTTGCTTATAGATTCTTCTCAACTGATAAAAGAAAGTTTATTATTGCAGACACTCCAGGTCATGAGCAATATACAAGAAACATGGCTACAGGAGCTTCAACAGCAGACTTAGCGATTATTCTTATTGATGCTAGACAAGGTGTTTTAACTCAAACTAAAAGACACTCTTATATCGCTTCATTATTAGGAATTAAAAACCTAATTGTTGCTATTAATAAAATGGATTTAGTTGACTTTAGCAAAGAGAGATTTGAAGAGATTAAAAAAGATTATGAAGAGATTATTCCAAATCTTCCTCATAATGAAGATATCAACTTTAACTATATTCCAATCTCTGCATTAGATGGAGATAATATTGTTTCAATTTCTCCAAAATGTTCTTGGTATAAAGGTCTTCCATTAATGGGATTACTTGATAGTGTAGAGATTCACCATGATGAAAATGATGACTTTAGATTACCAGTTCAATATGTTTCTAGACCTCACTTAAACTTTAGAGGTTTTTCTGGAACTATTGCAAGTGGTAAAATATCTGTTGGTGATGAGATTACAGTTTTACCATCAAGAAAAACATCAGTTGTTAAATCAATTGTTTCAAATGATGTAAAAGACTTAAGACCAATTGGAAAAGATGAAACTGTTGAGACTATTGAAACAGCATATGCACCAATGGCTACAACAATTACATTAAAAGATGAAATTGATATTTCAAGAGGAGACATGATTGTAAAATCAAACTCTATTCCTCAAGTTTCAAACAAACTAAATGTAATGGTAGTTTGGATGGATGAAAAACCAATGGAGTTAAATAATAGCTATATTATTAAAAGAGCTACTTCTGTTATAAATGGTTCATTTAAAGCAATTGAATTCAAAAAAGATATCAATAGCTTTAAAGAGATTTCAACAGATAGCCTTGAATTAAATGATATTGCAAAATGTTCATTATCTTTAGATAGACAAATTGCTGTTGATTCATACTATGAAAATAGACACACTGGAAGTTTTATTATCATTGATAGATATACAAACTCAACAGTTGGTGCTGGTATGATTGTAGATGCAGTAGAGACTCAAGGTAAAGAAGAAGAGTTAAGAGAGTATACAAAAGCTGAAATAGCTTTAAACCAATACATTAGAGATAACTTCCCTGAGTGGGGATGTAAAGAGATTTTAGGATAACTCATGGCAAAAGAAACTAAAGCACAAAGAGTAGAGCGTATAAAAAAAGAGAAAGATGGTCTTGATGTACTTCAAGACATCTATCTTTATGCAGTTACAGGTGAAGAAGTAGACCCAGAAGATATTGATAGATTTAAATGGTACGGAATGTACACACAAAACAAAAATCTACAAGCAGATGATGATAACACTTTATATTTCATGCTTAGAGTTAAACTTGAAGGTGGTCAATTAACACTTCCTCAACTAAAAGTTGTATCTGAGATATCTGAAAAATATGCAAGGGGAACTGCTGATTTTACAACAAGACAAGATTTACAGTTTCACTTTATCAAAGTAGTTGATTTACCAGAAATCTTTAGACTACTAGATACAGTAGGATTATCATCTATTTTTGCAGCAGGAGATGTTCCACGAAACGTTGTATCATGTCCTATTAATGGTATTGACCATGAAGAAATCGCTGATGTAAGAGAAACAGTTGATAAACTAAATGAAGCATTTAAAGGAAATAGAGTATTCTCTAACCTTCCTAGAAAATATAAAGTTGGTGTAAATGGATGTTCTAAAAACTGTATGCACCATGAAATCCAAGATGTTAGTTTCAATGCTGTAAAACAAGAGAATGGAAGAATCCAATTTGCAGTAAGTGTTGGTGGTGGTTTAGCTTCAAATAAAAGAGTTGCTAATCACATTGGATATGTTACACCATCACAAGTTGTTCCAGCAGCAAAAGCTATTACTAAAATCTATAGAGACCATGGATTAAGAGAAAAAAGAAATAAAGCTAGACTTGGACACTTAATTGAAGAGTGGGGAATTGAAAAGTTTGTTGAAGAGTTACAAGCTTCTTTAACATTTAAAATCAAAGAACCAAATGAGATTGAATATACAAACTCAAGATTTAGAGAGCACTTTGGAATTCACCAAAGTAAGCAAAAAGGTAAAAGCTATATTGGGTGTGCATTAAACTCTGGACATATTGGGGTTGAGGGATTAAATGACCTAATTGAACTATTTGAAAAATATGGAGCAACTGCACTTAAATCTACAGTTACTCAAAATATTATCATCTTAGATGCAAATAGCGATACTGCTGAAGAGTTTGCTAAAGAGTTAGAGAAAGTTAATATTTATCCATACCCATCTAACTTTAGAGCAAGAGTTCAAGCATGTACAGGTATTGACTTCTGTAAATTTGCAATTTCGGAAACAAAAGGTGTTGCAAAAAGATTAGTTGACCACTTAGAAAACAAATTTCCTGATTTTGGAGAAAGAGTTTCTATTTCTGTAAATGGTTGTCCTAACTCTTGTGCTCACCCACATATTGTTGACCTTGGTTTTATGGGAACAAAAGTTAAAAAAGATGGAAAAACTGTTACTGGTTTTGAACTTCTTGTTGGTGGTTTCCTTGAAGGTGACAAGTCTCAATTTAACCAAAAAACTGGAATTAAATTTGCAGTTGAAGATGTAAATGAAAATGTTGAAGAGATTATAAATGAATATATAGCTTCTGAACATTCTTCATTCCATGATTTCATCATTACAAAAGCGAAATAGTAGAAAAGATTAAATTCTTTTCTATTATTAATTAAACATATAATCTAAATAAGTTAAAATTATTTAATGAAAAAAGATATCTACAGACCATTTTTTGATAAAAATACCAATACATTAGATTTTATTAGATACAACACTATAGGTAAGAACAAAAGCGATTACTTTGACTATACAGCTTCTGGACTTGCGTTTAGACAAATAGAGAACCGTATCAGAGATGTGCTTGAAACATATGCTAATACACACTCTAAAGAGTCTTTAAATGCAAATATTACAAACCAATATTATAATGAAGCAATAGAAAGCCTAAGCAATAGTTTAGAGCTAAATGAAGAGTTTGCTATTATTCCTTCTGGATGTGGAGCAACATCTGCAATAAAGAAGTTCCAAGAACTACTTGGTGTTTATATTCCACCAGCAACTTTAAAAAGATTTAAAATAGCTGTTGCAAAAAAGAAATTACCTCTTATTATAGTTGGGCCTTATGAGCATCACTCAAATGAAGTAAGTTATAGAGAAGCCCTTTGTGAAGTTCAAAGAATAAGACTTACTGATGAAGGTTTAATTGACCTTAGACAACTAAAAGAGATTTTACAAGAGAATCGACATAGAGAGATTATTGGATGTTTTTGTATAGCTTCAAATGTTACAGGAATCATAACACCATATGAAGAGATTTCAAGACTATTAAGACTTTATGGAGCAACGGTATGTTTTGATGCAGCAGCTAGTTCTTCATATATGAATATCCCTTGTGAATTATATGATGCCCTTGTAATGTCTCCCCATAAACTTCTTGGAGGTCCATCAAGTTGTGGAGTTCTTGCTATTAGAAAATCATTAGTTGATGAAACTTTAGCTCCAACTTTTGCAGGTGGTGGAACTGTAGCTTATGTAAATGCTCAAGTACAAGAGTATGAAAAAGATATTAGTGCTAGAGAAACAGCAGGAACTCCTGGGATTTTACAACTTATCCGTGCAGCACTTGCATATCAACTTAGAAATGAAATAGGCTTTGAGTTTATAAAAGAGCAAAAGAAACAACTTCTTTCTCACTTACTAGAAGGTTTAGAAAAGATTGAAGGAATTACAATCTATGGTAATAAAGAAGAAGAGAATATAGGAATTGTCTCTTTTAATATTGCCAATTTAAACCCATATAAAATATGTGAAAAACTATCTTCAAATAGTGGCGTTCAAACAAGAGCGGGATGTTCTTGTGCAGGACCATATGGACATGATTTATTAGGTAAAACTTCTAAAGAAGAGTTAGAAGAAAAACCAGGATGGCTTAGAATTTCTGTTCACTATTCACAAACAAAAGAGGATATTGATAGATTAATAGAGGCTATTAAAAGCTCTCTTTAATTAAGAGATATATTTAATAATTCGAATATTATCTCTATCAATATTTCTATATTCATCATATAGACTTTGATATTTTAGTTTTTCTTTGAAAGTAATTGGTGTTCTAATTGATTTATACTCAACTAGTTTATCATCTTTATAAACACCACTAATTGTGGCGTGAACCCAATAAAAACCTTTGTCTTTTCTAAGGTTTTTTATTACGCCTTCCCATTTTTGTTCAGTTTTTAGAGTATCCCATAAGTTTTTAAAAACTCTTTTAGGCATATCTGGATGTCTAAGTATATTATGAGATTGTCCTATTAACTCATTTATTTCATAGCCAGAGATATTTGCAAAAGCTTCATTTGCATATGTTATCTTCCCTTTTAAATCAGTTCGAGAAATAATTAATTCATCTTCTGGGATTTCTGTTTCAATTAAAAACTCACTCTCTAAAAACTCCATGATTTCTACCTTTTATCAAACTCTTTTGCAAAGCCTTCAAGATCTTTTTTCTTTAAATCACCTCTATACACAATTTGGTCAGCAGGAATATCTTCATTTAACATTTTTGGAACAACATCTGCATCATTTAATACATCCATATGTTCATCTAACTCATCCTCACTATAAGCCATTTGCATATCTGCACTTACAATATGAGGAATAGCTTCTATAACTCTTAGTTTTTCAAGCTCTTCTTGTACACCATTTCCTTCTATTGTAACGATAACTCTTCCTACCTCATCATGAAGATGATATTCACACACTTCACATTTCTTTAATGCTTCTACAACCTCATCTAAATACTCTGGTCTTGTTTGAACTACGATACTTGAAATATTCATTTTAATCTCCAAAAATTTATTGTTTGACTATCACTACTTGCAAAAATCTCTTTATCTGATATGAATAGAATCTGCGTCAAAGTAGCATCTTGTCCAATTAGTTTATATAAATACTTTTTACTGCTTGTATTAAACACTAAAATTTCATTCTCCTCATTATATGCAATTGCACCATACTTAGCATTTTTACTTAAAGCGCAACTATAAAGAAGAAAATCAAAATTTAGTGCATATGAGCTAAAACTATCATAGAAAACTGCTTTTCTATCTTGTCCTGCTGTTAATACTTTTCCTTTTTTGAAATCTAATTGATAAACCCTATCTAGATTTAAAGCCTTTAATCTCTTCTCAACTACCAAATCACTTGTTTTTAATACTCTTATTACTCCACTTTCATCTGTAGTAATTAACTTACTTCTATTCTCATTTAATGCAAAATGGGAAAAAGAGGATTGACTAACTTGTGTTAGAACTGTTACCTCATTTTTTTCTATATCAAAGATTCCAAGCTGATTACTTAGTAATGCAAATACTACTCTTGTATCACTTATAAAAGATGCCTTTTGAATAAAAAACTTTTTCTCTATTCCTATTAGCTTCTTTAACTCTTCATTTTCATATATCCAAAGATTTCTATATCCTTTCATACCTTGAGTTACTATTAGTATTTTATCTTCTATTAAATCTATAGAATAAACCTTTGCAGGAATTGTATCTCCCATAAAGTCTTTTATCTTTGGAAGATTTATTGTCTTAATTATCTTTTTCTCTTTAGTATCAAAGATTTCTACAGTTCCATTAGCTGTCCCTGTATATAAAAGTTCATCTTTATACACTATTCCTTGAACTGCACCTGTTGCTTTTAAAGAGTATGTAGGAGTTACTTCCTCTAAAGCAAAAGATGACACTACTAAGATAAAAAAAGATAAAAAAAGTTTACTCATCTAAATCCAAGTCCTCTTTTATTTTTGCCATTTGTTGATGTAGTTCATAAAAGTGTTCATCTGTTACATCATCATCTTTTGACCATTGAACTTCTATATCTGAACCATAATCTTCACTCATAAGAGCTAACTGTTTTGAGAAGTCTTCCATATCTTGACAGATAACTTGTCTTGTATCTTCTGTATCAGTTAATCTAATAACCCAAGTATCATTATCTGACTCTTCTACATTTGCTGTAAATATTGCTGGCATTTACACTCCTTTTAATATTATTGCATCACTAGGGCATACATTCAAACAAAAACCACAGCTTGTACACTTATCCTCTACAATAGAAGGTCTAAACATTCCTAGAAACTCTATTGCATCATCTAAGCAAGGGTCTTTACATGAAAAACACATTGTATTGTGCCAACTTAAACACTTAATCATATCAATCTCTACTTTTACAGGTATCTTCTCTTTTGAGTCTTCTAATAAAACTCCATACTCACAGGCTTTTGCACATTCGCCACAGTAAGTACAACCACCTTTAGAAAAATCAATATGAGGTGTTTTATCTTCACCCATTACAATTATATCTTCTTCGCACAAAGTAACACAAGGTGCATCACAACTTGGGCACTCTTTGAGAAAAAGACTCTTGTCTTCATTGTATGGTAATCTTATAACTTGCTCTTGTTCTTCTTTTTTATTAAAAGAAGAAGCAAGAGAGCTAAATAACTCTCTTCTTCTCATATTACTCTACTAAAGTATCTAAACCTTCAGTTAGACTAGTTCCAGTCCATGAAGATTTTTTTGCTCCGTCTTTACTTGTATAATCAGGAGTAAATGTATTACCTACTAATTCTCCCTCACTTTGAGGAGCATGACATTGAGAACAGTTGAATCTTGAATTTGATAACTGATGCATCTCATTAATAGTCACATAGTCCATTTTCTCTGTTGAAGTATTTTCAACAAGTTTACCATTTTTAACGATATCACCATTTTTAGTTAATGACGTATCAGGTCTAAAATTAATCATGTGTGATTTTGGATACGGTAAAGCTCCAAAAGACTCTGCCACACCTGGAGTATGACAAGAGATACATTGATTATTATTAACTGTAATTGGAAGCATTCCATCTACATCATGGGGAATCATTGGCGGAGCATCTTGGAATGCTCTATCAATAGTTTTTGACGTACTTGGAGCTGCTTTACTATATTTTGTTTCATCTGGCGTTACTTTGTCTTCACTATAAAGGTCAACTTTTCTAAGCCCTAAAGACTCTTCACTAATTGTAGGTTGAGCTGTACTACACCCTACAAAGATTAAAAAGGAAGAAGTTGCAAGACCAATACTAATTTTTGTGATTAGTTTCATTTTATTTCTCCTTGTTTTTTTGCTCTATTAAATTTCTTATTGAGAAGTTTAGTGCATCATCATCACAAACTTCTACACATCTAGCACAATTTGTACACTCGCCTGAAAGAACTTGTTCACTTGATTTTCCAACCATAAAAAGTACTTGGCTTTCTGGACAAACCTCTTTACATTTCATACATAAAGTACATTTACTTTCGTTATGTTCAACACGAACTAGACTATATTTACCCACTATTGAGTAGAAGGCTCCTAATGGACAAACATGTCCACACCATCCATTTTTTAAAACAAAAAGGTCAAAAAGAAAAATTATAAGTACCGCTGCCCATCCAAGGCCCATACCAAATATTATTCCTCTGTGTAACATAGAGATTGGAGAGATAAACTCAAAAGCAGGAACTGCTAAAATAAAAGATATCACTAAACTAAGGCCTAATACCCAATATCTAATCGTTCTACTTGCAGGCTGTCTTTTTTGAATTTGATTAAACCCTAATCTTCTTCTTAAGAAGTTAGATAAATCAGTTACAATATTCATTGGACAAACCCATGAGCAAAATACTCTTCCACCAACTAAAGCATAGAAAATAAAAATTATCAATGCTCCTATAAATATATCAGAGGCAACCACTGCTCCTGAGAAAAACATCTGTAATACAGCATAAGGGTCACTCAATGGAACCTTATCAAATAATACAGAAGTACTTAGATTACCAGTTAAAACACTCCATCCCCAAATGTTTGCTGCTACATAAAGGAATAGAATCGATACTTGAACTACTCTTCTTTGGATTAAATATTTATTCTTAATCATCTAGTAATCCTTCCATATCATTTAAAGAATCAACTGCTTTACGCTCACTAATGTCAGTTTTTGTAATTTCACTAGTAACGTTTTCTAATCTTTTCTCATCTGCTTTATCCCAACCTTTAATATAATAATCCCCTACTTTTCCTAAAGCAACTTCTCTAGGAAGAACAAATATGGCTGCTTTCTCTGTAACACAAGCTTTTTCACAAAGACCACATCCAGTACAATAATCACTATTCACAACAGGTTTCATAAAAGCATGTTTTCCTGTTCTTTCATTTTTAGTGTACTCAATAGTAATTGCTTCACCTAAAATAGGACAAGCTCGATAACAGGCATCACACTGAATTCCCCAAAAGGCAATGCAGTTTTTAGAGTCAACAACTGCAACTCCCATATCTGCCATATTTATATCTAGTTTATTATTCTTACTAACCTTAGTTATATCTAAGGCATCAGTTGGACAAACTGGAACACATGGTATATCTGGACACATATAACATGGTATATCTCTTGGAGTAAAATATGGTGTACCTAAAGGCTTATTATCACCTGGCTTTGCCAACTTTAATGTATCATAAGGACAGGCTTCAACACACATACCACACTTAATACATGTTTTTAAAAAGTCCTCTTCATCTAAAGCAGCAGGAGGTCTTAGTGTTAACTGAGATGCTGTCACCTCATCAACATAAGCACTCCAAGTTAAAGCACCTAAAGTTGCTAATCCAAAGGCTCTTGCTATATTTAGAAAGAATCTTCGTCTATCACTTACAACTTCTTTTTTCATTTTTTACTCTTTTTGTTTCTTTTGTTTTTATACTTTATATACGTTTACTGCACATTTTTTAAAGTCTGTCTGTTTTGACTGCGGACAAGTGTAGTCTGCACAAACTTTATTAATAAATACTTTTTCATCAAACCATGGAACATAAACAAGTCCTCTTGAAGGTCTGTTTCTTCCTCTTGTTTCAACTCTAGCTTTAACTTTTCCTCTTCTAGACTCAACCCATGCTAACTCACCTTGTTTAACACCAAATTTCTTAGCGTCTTCTGGGTGAATATAACAAAGTGCTTCTGGAACTGCTCTATATAGTTCAGGAACTCTCATAGTCATTGTTCCACTATGCCAGTGTTCTAACACTCTACCTGTACTCATCCATAATGGGTAAGTTTCATCTGGAACTTCTGGTGGATCCATATATGGTCTAGCAAAGATTTTTGCTTTATTTTTTAAAGCTTTTTTAGTTTTGTCTTTAATACCATTTAAGTCACCTTGAGGTAACGCTTTTGCTAATTTACCATAGAATGCAAACTCAGTGTGTCCTGTTTCTTTACCATATTTTTTAGCATATGGGTCATATTTAGCATTAAATCTCCATTGAGTCTCTTTACCATCAACAACTGGCCATTTAAGACCTCTTACTCTGTGATAAGTATCAAAGTCTGCTAAATCGTGCGCATGTCCTCTACCAAACCATGCATACTCTTCAAATAGATATTTTTGAATAAAGAATCCATAACCTTCCCAAACTTTTCCATCACTACCTTTAACATTTCTGCTATCACCTAGTGCTTCTGAGTTATCAAAACCTTTTTGGATAGGATCTTCTAAATCAACTTTATATGATTTTGCTTCTTTATTAGCAAATAGGATTTCATACATTGTAGTATCTTCGTTATATCCCATTTTTTTAGCTTCTGCAATTACATTTGGAAGTTTTTTACCATTTCTTAGAGTATATTCACCCCAAACATCTTTTACAGTAAATCTTTTTGAAAGCTCAACCCATTGCCATGTATCAGACATTGCATCACCAATTGGTAATACTTGTTGTCTCCAATGCTGAGTTCTTCTTTCAGCATTTCCATATGCTCCCCATTTTTCATAAATCATAGCAGACGGTAAAATAAGGTCAGAAACTTTTGCAGAGATACCAGGGTATCCATCTGAAGTTACAATGAAGTTATCCATTTGTCTTGCTGCTTTAATCCAGTGAGATGCACTTGCTGTATCTTGATAAGGATTACATACATTCACCCATGCAAATTTAACAACACCATCTTCAATATCTCTATGGATTTTCATAATGTGTTGATTTCCAACAGGGTTTAATGTATTAGCAGGAATTTTCCATTTGTTTTCAACAATTTTTCTATGTTTACCATTTTTTACCATCATATCAGCTGGTAATCTGTGAGTAAATGTTCCAACTTCTCTTGCAGTACCACAAGCAGATGGTTGACCTGTAAGTGAGAATGCACCAGAACCTGGCTTAGCTTGTTTATTTAATAAGAAGTGAACATTATATGCTAAAGTATTTACCCAAGTACCTCTTGTATGTTGGTTCATACCCATAGTCCAGAATGATACTACTTTTCTATTTTTTTCAATATATAAGTTTGCTAATTTTTGAAGTTTTTCTTTGAACTGCTCAATTGGCTCATCAGGATTACCTTTTGAGATTTTTGCTACATAATCTACATCATATGGCTCTAAGAATTTTTTATACTCTTCAAAAGAGATTTCCCAGTGTTTTAAACCAGCTGGTTTATTAACCATTTTATCTCCAGCTTTATACCCATAAGGTTGAAGTGCAGGAGCTTCTGTTTCAGATACAACTTTTTCCATCTCTTTTGAGATAGTTTCCATCTCTTTATCTGAATATTTACCCTCTTTGATAGACTTTTCATCTGATCTTCTCATACCATAACCCATATTTACTGGGCTAGCTGCAAATACAATATGCTTTTTAACAAAATCCCAGTCAATAGCTTCTGGATTATTATATACAATCTCTCTTGCTATATAATTCCAAATTGCTAAGTCTGTATTAGGAGTGAAAATGATTTCTATATCAGCTAAGTCAGAAGTTCTATGTCTATAAGTAGATAAGTTTACAACTTGAACTTTATCTGGATTTGAAAGTTTTCTATCAGTTACCCTTGACCATAAAATTGGGTGCATCTCTGCCATATTTGAACCCCAAGATACAACTGTATCAGTAAGCTCAATATCATCATAACATCCCGAAGGCTCATCAATACCAAAAGTTTGATAAAAACCAACAACCGCAGATGCCATACAGTGTCTTGCATTTGGATCAATAGCATTTGATCTAAATCCACCTTTCATCATCTTTTGAGCTGCATACCCTTCCATAATAGTATACTGACCAGAAGCAAACACGCCAACTCCCTCTGGACCACTCTGTTTTAAAGCTTTTTTGATATGAACTTCCATCTCATCAAAAGCTCTTTCCCATGATACAGGAGCAAATTTTCCATTTTTGTCAAACTCACCCTTTGCATTCATTCTAAGTAATGGTTGCTTTAATCTATCTGCACCATACATGATTTTTGCATTAAAGTAACCTTTAATACAGTTAAGTCCTCTGTTAACTGGTGCTGCAGGATCACCTTTTACGGCTACAATTTTTCCATTCTTAGTTGCAAGCATAATTCCACAACCTGTACCACAGAATCTACATGCTGCTTTATCCCATCGCCAACCTTTTTCAGCATTTGTTGCTGATGCTTGAAGCTGCGAAGGAACATTCATACCTACAGCTGCTGCTGCTGAAGCTGCTGCGGAACTCTTAAGGAAATCTCTTCTTGAAAGTGCCATACTCTCCTCCTTTGAATTTTGTTTTAATTTCTAAACATTTCAATTCTAGCACTAAGAAAAACATAGTTCATTGACTTGTGTCAATTTATTTTACATTTTTCTTAATACAATTACTAAGTTATAAATTTTATTTATTTTTAATATTATCAACTTGCTAATTTTTAAATTATTTTGTAAAATATATATAACTTTAGGCTGTATTTACTGGTGTTTAAAAAATTATTTTTGTAATAAGTTTGTGATTTCAGCTCTTATTTTAGGGACTTACAGACTATTTTTTTGATTAATATCAATTATATTATAAAAAAGTTTTTATATACTAATAGGGTTGAAAATAATCAGGTGTATTAAATATGATAAATTCGAAAGAAATTTTTAAGAACATTAATCTGTTTTCTCATTTAGAAGATAATGAAATAGAGAGTTTGATAGAAATATCCTCTATCTCCAAATATGACAAGAACTCTATTTTATATTATGAGACAGAAAATATGGATAAACTTTTGTTCCTAATAGAAGGACAATTAAAAGTTTATAAAATTGACAAATATGATAATGAAATCTTTTTATACTATATCTATCCAAATAGTATGATTTCAGAGTTATCTAATTTAAATGAAAATAAAATTCAATGTTTTTCAAATGCTGAGTTTGTGGATGATAGTTTAATATTATCTATAGACTATGAAAAGTTTAAAAAAATGTTCTTATATGAAAATGAGTTTATTTTAAAATTTATTGAAGAGCTTATATATAAAAACCAACAATTACAATGTATTGTAAATAGAGAGTTGGTTTTTGATGCTACTTCAAAGGTTGCATTTATGTTGATTAACGATTTAAAAATGTTTAACCAGTTGAAAAGAACAGAGGTTTCTCTTTTGTTACACATACAGCCAGAAACTCTATCAAGAGTACTAAAAAAGCTAAGTAGAAGTGAAATAATAACAATTGAAAAAGGGAAAATAATCATTAACAATGAAGAAGAGTTAAGAAGTATTTACTTAGGAATTTAAATGAAACAAGTTAGTGTAAGTCAAAAAATCAAAATTATTGGTGCACTATTAATTTTATCAATCTTTACAGTTATCGTTGTAACTATATTTTTAAATCAAAAAAATGTAAAAGATGCAACAATAGTTAATATTGCGGGTAAACAAAGAATGTTAACCCAAAGAATCACTAAAAATATCTACTTTTTATATCAAAATAAAGAAGATAATTTTACTGAAATAGACAATGCCGTAGAGCAGTTCAATTATGGCTTAGGTACTTTAATAAGTGGTGACAAACTTTTAGGTATATCTGCTGCTCCAACAGAAGAGCTTAAAGCTCAGATGACAAAAGTAGTAATACTATGGACAAGCTTCGAAAAAAACGTTAGAGAGTTCAAAGAAGCCCTACTTAAAAATGATATTCAAAAGTTAAATTCAACAATAAAGTTTATAAATAATAACAACAATAAACTACTACAAGAAGTAGACCAAGTGGTTACTCTTTATACTAAATATATTGAAGAGAAAACTGCCTTTATTAAAAAGTTTCAGTACTTAGCATTTACCCTATTACTTTTGCTTGCAATTTATTCAATAATTCAATTAAGACAGATTGAACAAAATGCAAGGGAGTTTATTGAGAAATCTAAAAAAATCTCTTCTGGGGATATTAATGAATTAACGCCAATAAATATCAATACAGAAAAAGAGTTTGTAGAAGTTGCTGATAATATGAATAATTTTATTAACAAAGTATCTTCTGCAATGAACTACTCTCAAACAGCCTTAGAACAATCTAAAAAAGCTTCTCAAAAACTAGAGAGTTTAACAGAAGAGTTTGATGACTTAATTAATGAGTTTGAAAATAAATCTGATGTTATAAAAGGTTTAGATAGAAGTGAAGATATTATGATTGAATCAACGGAAGATTTAATTAAAACAACAAAAAGATTACAGTCTTTAAAAACTCAACTAGATAGTCTTATTAAAAAGCTTTAGTCTTCTTCTAAAGCTTTTTAAATTTAATAGTAAACTTAGCACCCTTATACTTTTGACCTTCATGCTCAAACTCTTCATTCATAACATCAATTTGTGCTTTATGATGATTTACTAAAATATCGTGAGATAAAGAAAGACCTATTCCTGTACCAACACTTTGATGTTTTGTAGTAAAGTATGGTTCAAAAATTCTTGGAAGAATTGATTTATCAATTCCCCCTGCATTATCTTTGATTTCTACACTTAAACCATCTTTACTCTTTCTTGTAGAAATTAAAATTATTCTAGTAGTATCACTTACTAAACGCTCTTTGATAGCATCTGTAGCATTGTTTATGATGTTTAAAAAAGATTGAACTAATTCATTTTTATAACCATATACTTTTAAATCTGATTTAAAATCTGTTAGCACTTCAATATGATTGTTTTTTAAACTTGCTTCATTTAAAGAAAGAGTTTTATTTAAAATATAAATTATTGTTGTCTCTTCTCTTTGTTTATCATCTTTAATATAAGCTCTAAAATCATCTATTGTTTCTGATAGATATTTTGATTGACTGATAATTGAATCCATTGCTTTATTGAAAGTTTTATCATCAAGTAAATCTAACTCTTTTTGAAGTTTAACTCCACTTGCATTTGTAGTTATTACAGTTAAAGGTTGTCTCCATTGGTGAGCAATATTTCCTATCATTTCACCCATTGAAGCTAGTTTTTCTTGGGACTGTAAGTTTTTTACTTGTGTAATATCCCTTGATGTTAAAATTAATCTTTTTTTATCAGACATAAGTGCTATATTCATACTTGATAATAAAGTTTTCCCACCTTTTACAATACATCTTTTCTCAAAGTTTTCTATATGTCCATTTGCAAAAACTTCTGCTAAAGCTTGCTCTGTAGCTTCAATATCTTCTTCAAAGGTTAACTCTAAACAACTCTTTTGAAGAAGTTCTTCTTTTGTATAACCTGTCATTAATAAATATGCATCATTAAAGTTTAAGAAGTTTGTATCTAAATCAACAATTGCAATTGCATCATTAGAGTTTGAGAAAATCTTTTCAAACTCATCTTTTTGTTCTTCTATTTTTTTCTCTGCTTCTTTTTGTGAGCTAATATCTGTATGAAAACCTATCATTCTTATTGGTTTATTATTTTCATCAAATACAGTTTTACCACGGTCTAAAATCCAAACCCAGTGACCATCTTTATGTCTCATTCTATGAATATTTTCATAATACTCAGTTACTCCATTTAGATGCTCGTGTAAATCTTTTTCTGCTTTAGGGAAGTCATCTTTATGAACTCTTGAGGCCCATGATTCAAAACAATTTTCTAACTCATCTTCTTTAAAGCCTAACATCTCTTTCCAAGTTTTAGAAAAAATCACTTCATCTGTTTTAATATCCCAATCCCACAAACCATCTTTTGTGGTATCCATTGCTAACTCAAATCTTTCATTTGTTTCATGGAGTTTTTTATTCATATTCTGAAGTTTTATAGTTAAGAGTTTTTTCTGCTTTAAAAAATAGATTAGGATAAATACCCAAATGATTAGCAAAACTAAACAGGCTAAGAAAATATTTGTAATATTTTGCTTTGATTCTTCTATTTGTGCAGTTTGAAGTTTTACTTGCTCTTCTAAATTTTCATTAAAGTAATCAACTGCATATTTATCTTTGTACTTATTAATTATTGAAAAAAGTAGTTCCTGATTTTGGTAAACAATAGGAAAAGAGTAAACCTCTACTTTCTCTACTTTTTCATCCGCAACTTTATGTTTAAAGATAAAATAATTTCTATTCTCTTCTTTAGCTTTTTGCATCTCTTCTTGTACTTGCTCTTTAGAAAAAGCATTTATATCTTTAATATTTAATGATTTTAGTTTTGAAAGGCTTAGTCCATAAAACTTAGCAGCAAACTCATTTGCCTCAATAATCTCTCCATTTTTTGGATTGATTATAAGTATTACTGTATTATTATTTTTCAAAAAAGAGTCTAGACTTACATGCTTAGAAAATAGTATGCTCATACAAAGGAATAAAGATAATAATATTTTTTTCACAGCTTTCCCTTTCATTGAGTGTTTATAAATTATAGTTAATAAAAACTAAAAATTTGTTTCTTTTTTTGAGAAAGAAAATCAAATATCTAAAATTTTGTAATAAAAAAGTATTATTTTTATACTTTAAAACCTTTAGTTTTATTAATTGAGTATTAAAAAAACATTTGTATAATCCTGCTATGAGATTTATTATATTTGCAACAATTTTTATAAGTGTTATGACCCTTTTAACACTTCTAATTTCAAGAAGGTTTATTAAAAAACTACACTTTTCAAAAAAGACAAAACTCTACTTAAATATCTTTTTAGCTATTAATCTTTTAGGGGTAGTAGCCTATATGTTTGTACGATATAACCCAAGTGTTCCAAACTGGGCATATTTTCTTCTATCTTTACCAATTGGTATTATTTTTCTTCTTTTTATAGCAACTATTTTTTATGAAGTTTTTGCTCTTTTAATTAATAAATCAATTAAAGATGAAAGCAGAAGAGACTTCTTTAAAAGAGGTTTAGATTTTACAGCTGTAGCAGTTGCTGGTGGAGTAAATGCAAAAGCAATGTACAATGCTAAACATATAGAACTAGAAAAGGTTGAAGTTAAAATAAAAAACCTAAAACAAGAGTATAAAATAGTTCAATTAAGTGATATTCATATTGGAGGCTTAGTAGATAAAACTTTTATAGCAAACCTTGTAAAAAGAGTCAATAGTTTAGATGCTGATATTATTGCTATAACAGGTGATTTAGTTGATACAAAAATAAAATATGCAAAACCTGCACTTGATGAACTAAAAAATTTAAAATCAAAATATGGAACATATTTTATTATTGGTAACCATGAATATTTCCATGATGTTGCAGCAATTATAAAGTATGTAAACTCTTTAGGAATAAAAACTTTAGAGAATGAAAATATTTATATTGGAGAAGAAAATAGAGGTTTTTATTTAGCTGGAGTATATGATATCTTTGGAAATAGAGTTAATGCTTATATGCCTGATTTAAAAAAGGCTTTACAAAGAACTGAGAATTTCCCTAAAGTACTATTAGCTCACCAACCAAGATATATAAAAGAGATAGATGAAAAAGTTGATTTAGTATTAAGTGGTCATACCCATGGAGGACAAATAGCACCTTTTAATTTATTAGTAAAACTTCAACAACCTTATGTAAAAGGTTTAAATAAACACAACGAAGATACACAAATTTATGTAAACAAAGGAACTGGTTTCTGGGGACCTCCAATGAGATTAGGAGCTAGTTCAGAAATAAGCGAGATAAGAATTATCCCCGCTTAAAAAAGAGCTCTAAGAGCTCTTTCATCTTTAATTTCAATTTTACCTTTTTTGTTTTCTAGTACTTCATCTTTTTTTAGTTTTGCTAATTTTCTTGATAAAGTCTCTTGTCTTATATTTAAAAGTTCTGCTATTTTTATCTGCTTTAAACTACTTATTTCAGTTTTATTATCATAAATAAACTTTGCAATTTTTGCATCAACATCTTCTATCATATTTGTGCTAATAAATAGTTCTAAGGCTTTGATTTTTTTAGTTAGGGATTTTATAAAAATAAGAAGAAATTCATTTTTTTGTAAAAAGTACTCTTCAAACTTTTTATAATCTATAAATATTATTTTTGAGTCCATTTCACATCTACAGTTTGCTGGATAAGGAATATTTTCATAGTTTGCAAGCTCTGCTATAAAAGATGCAGCTTTTATATTATGAATGGTTACCTCATTGTCTTTAAAGTCATGTCTATAAATCTTTACACAACCACTTATTAATAGTAAAAGATATTTTGATTCATCACCTTTATAAAATACTAACTCATCTTCAGTAAACTTCTTTTCAAAACTAATACTCTCTAGTAGTTCTAGATCTTTTTTATCTAAACTATTAAATAAATAAAACTCTTTTAATTTGCTCATTTCTCTTGATTCCAATCAATGATTTATTTACTATTTTATGCAAATATTTTGAAAATAAATTTAAAGAGGCTTTTATGCTAATAAATAAAGATAATTTACCCCTAGTTGCAGAAGATTTTATGAATGATGTGCATTATGAAGATGTTGATATTATAAATGATTTATATGAAAAACTTTTAAACTATATTGATGCAGAAACAAAAGAGAATAAAAATATTGTTATAGATGCTTACCAAAATTGGTATGACCATACTGTTTCACACTTTAAAGGCGAAGAAGACAAAATGATTGAACTTAACTTTCCTCCTTACATGATGCACAAAGGAGAGCATGAAAAGTGTTTAGAACAAATGAGACAAGTGTTAGATTACTTTATTAAAAATGATGATAAAGAGTTTTTAAAAAGCTATTTAGAACTTGATTTAATAAACTGGTTAGTAAACCATATTCAAACTATGGATACAGTTACAGCTATGTTTTTTAAAACTGGAATGAGCCCTTGTAGCGCACACTAAATATTATGACCACTGAGAAATTTGATTCTGAAATAAGAACATTAAAAAAGTTCTTTGAATATTATTGTGAAAATAAACATGAACAAAGCAAACTATATATAAAAAGTGTTGTCTATAAAGAACACACTTTTGTATATGAATTTAATGTTTGCGAAGAGTGTGCAAAAGATATTAGCTATAGTATAAACAGGTTAGAGGGGTGTATCCACGAAGAGAAACCAAGATGTAGAAAGTGCCCAAATCCTTGCTATGAAAAACCTATGTGGAAAAAACTTGCAAAAGTAATGAAATATGGTGGAATACATTTTAAACTTGACTCTATTAAAAAATCACTTTTCTCATGATCTGTCTTTACTTCTTAAATAAGAAAAACCTTCAATAACTACTAAAGATATTATAACTGCAACTGTTAAGTTGAAAAATAAATCTAATGTAAAAAAATCAAACATAATAAATACCTTAATTGATTATTTTCTTAATTTTAGCATAACACTGTCTCAAAAATGTCTCATTCAAATAATTTATTTATTTTTTTTCATTATTTAATAAACTTCTGGTTTATTTTCTTCTTTTTATATTATTTTTTTATACAATTGTTCAAAATTAAGGTTTTTCTCAACTAGGCTTTAAATTTTTTTAGTAGAATTATTAGTTATTAGTAACTTTATTATAAATTCTATTAATTGACTAGGAGTATGCATGAAAAATCTGACAATAAAAAACAAGTTACTCATAATAGTAATCTCTACTATTATAACGGTATCGGTTATCTTAGCTATTAAAGCTATTTATTCGATTAATCACATAAGTAAGCAAAATATTGAAAAATATACAAAAGATGCTTACAAAAATAAAGAGCTAAATCTAAAAAATTATGTCTCTTTAGCTATGAATACCCTTCAAGATGAATATAATAATATGGAATCTGAGGGAATTAGTGAAGAAGAGGCAAAACAAAATGCCCTTAAAGCCATTGAAAAAATCAGATATGGTAAAGAAGGGTACTTTTGGATTAATGACCTTGAGTTAAATATGCTAATGCATCCAGTTTCAAAATCTCTAGTAGGAAGAAATGTTTCTGATGTAAAAGACCCTGAAGGTAAATACTTTTTTAAAGATATTAAAAAACTAGCTAAATCTCAAGGTTCTGGTCTTATTACTTATGTATGGGATAAACCAGGTTTTGATAAACCGCAACCAAAATATACTTATATAGAAGTATTTAAACCTTGGGGATGGGTTATTGCAACAGGAAGCTATCTTGATGATGTAGAAAAGAGTGTAGCTCAAATGCAAGCTTCATCAGAAGAAGATACAGCAGATGCTATTTTACTTATTTTTGTTGGAGTACTTATCCTTACTATTGTTATTTCTACAATTGTAGTATTTATTGCAAATAGAATGATTGTTAAGCCTCTTTCAAAATTAACAGGAACAGTTAAAGCTCTTACAAAATTCTCAAGTGCAGACCAAAAAATCAATATTGATTCAAAAGATGAAATTGGTGATTTAGCTAGATACTTTAATGAATACCTAGAGTCAATTAGAAGAGTTACAGCGCAAGATCAAAAAATTGTAGAAGAGAGTGAAAAAGCAATAGAAATGGTTAGAGCTGGTTTCTTTGCTTATAAAGTTGAAAGTGATTCAGAGAATAGATCAACTAATGATTTAAAAAATACAATTAATGTTTTAATTGATGAATTTAAAGACCACTTAGGTGAAATAAATAAGGCTTTAAATGAGTACTCTAAAGGTAACTTTGAGTATGACTTTGATGTTAAAAATGTAAGTGGTAACCTAGGTTCAGTTGTTAGAGGAACAAAGTCAATTGGTGATAATGTATCTGAAATCTTAGCTACTATTATGACAAGTGGTGAAAAACTTGCAAATAATATTGAGATATTAACTTCTTCAGCTACTTCTTTATCAGACTCAGCAAATGCACAAGCAGCTTCACTTGAAGAGACTGCTGCTGCTGTTGAAGAGATTAATAGTAATATTCAAAATAGTACTCAAAACATGGATAAAATGAAAGAGCTTGATGATGTAGTTATGAACTCAGCTCAAAAAGGTCAACAACTAGCTCACCAAACTGCAACTTCTATGGATGAGATTAACACAGAAGTTGAATCAATTGCAGAAGCAATTACTGTTATTGACCAAATTGCATTCCAAACAAATATTCTTTCACTAAATGCAGCAGTTGAAGCAGCTACGGCAGGTGAAGCAGGAAAAGGTTTTGCTGTTGTTGCAGGTGAGGTAAGAAACTTAGCAAGTAGATCAGCAGAAGCAGCAAAAGAGATTAAAGACTTAGTTGAAAAAGCTACTTCAAAAGCAAACAATGGTAAAAATATTGCAGATACAATGATTAAAGGTTATGATGAACTTCAAGGTGCCATTGTTCAAACTAAAGAGATTATTGATAATGTAGCAAATGCTTCAAAAGAACAAGGTTTAGGAATAGCACAAATTAACGATGCAATTACTATCTTAGATAAAAACACTCAAGAAAATGCAAGTGACGCCACTAGCATTGCTTCATTAGCCTCAGAAGTTAAAAACTTATCAAACAACCTAATCTCTGTTGCTAAAAATGCTAAATTTAAAGATTCTGCTAGAAAACAGATTGCAGATATAAATTTAGTACATGAATTAAATAACTTAAAATTACAACATATTTTATTCAAAGAAAATAACTTTGCAAGAATTTCTGAAAATGCTAAAATTACTGTAGTTGATGAAACTCAATGTAATTTAGGTAAATGGATTATTCAAGCAGAAAGAGATGCTAAGTCATTTACTAAAACTGCCAACTGGCAAGCACTAAAAGATGCCCATAAAAGAGTTCACGGTGGAGTTCAATGCTTCTTAGACAAAAACTTAGAGCATGCACCAAATGATCAATTAATTGAGATTGGAAATGGTGTTGAAACGGCAACAGCAGAAGTATTCCAAACACTTGATACTGTAAAAGTAGAAAATGCTAATTTATAAAAAGAAGGATTAATATGAAAAAAATAGCAATTATAGATGATGAAACTTCAATTTTAGATATTTTAGAAAGATTTTTATCAAGAAAAAACCTTTTTGAGATTGACACTTTTGAAAACCCACTTACTGCACTTGATTCTATTCAAAAGAAAAATTATGATTTAATCCTTTGTGATATCATGATGCCTCAAATGAATGGAATTGAGCTTGTAAAGAAGATTAAAAAAATTAGACCAACTCAAAAAATCATTATGATTACTGCTTTCTCAACAGAAGACAAGATGATTGAGTGTGATGGAATTGGAGTAGATGATTATTTAACTAAGCCATTTATTTCAATGAGAGATGTAGAAAATAAGGTGCTTGACGCAGTAAACTTATAATAAGTATATAAGAGGAAGAGACTCTTCCTCTTATTTTATTTCAATTGATTTTTTACTATTTAGTTCCTCTTTTTTAGGAATGATAACTTCTAAAACACCATTATCACTTCTTGCCTCAATATTTTCAATATCTATATTTTCTGGAAGTGTGAAACTTCTTGTAAACTTACCAAATGATGTTTCAACTTTATAATAATCTTCTTCTTTTACTTCATCTTTTGTTTTTCTTTCCCCAGAGATAGTTAACACATCTTTATTAATGTCAACTTTTATATCTTCTTTTATTACCCCTGGTAAATCCACATCTATATGATAAGCACTTTCACCTTCTCTTGTATTAACAATAGGAACAAAACCATTTACCGACTCATTATTACTTGGGTAATTATAAAAATTTCTTTCTAAATCTTTAAATTGTTTAAATGGATCAAACTTTGTAAGTAGCATTTTTGACTCCTTTTTAATATATTTATTAAGATTCTTGATAATTATCTTATCAAGTTAATGAAATTATATCAAATATTTTTAGCACTTGTCAAGAGCTAGTGCCAATATTTTTAGCAATTTATATTTTTAAGTGCTAATTTGCTACTGCTATAAATGTTGTAAATATTGTTAATACATAGATAGTTACAACTATTACATAATCTTTTTTATTTGTATTAATATTGTTCATTTTTTCTCCCTTTCAATAGGAGAAAAAAATCCCCCTATTAATTTATTTTATTTTTATAAGCTAGTTTCCACATATCATCGGATGACATATATATTTTTCCTTTTGGTTTTTTAGACATAAAAAAAGGGGAAGAAGCAAAAGCCTCTTCCCCTTTGAAATAAAAGTTTTAAACTTCTATTCGTCTGCGTACTTAGCTTTCTTTGCCGCTCTTTTTCTAACTGTTGGGTCTAACTCTCTTTTTCTAACTCTAATGCTTAAAGGAGTTACTTCAACAAGCTCATCATCTTCAATCCACTCTAATGCATTTTCTAATGACATCACTCTTGGTGGAACTAATTTGATAGCATCATCAGCACCCGAAGATCTAACGTTTGTTAATTGCTTACCTTTAATTGGGTTAACATCTAAGTCGTTAGATTTTGCATGCTCACCGATTACCATTCCGTTATAAACTTTATCTTGAGGTTTAATATACATTACACCTCTATCTTGTAAGTTAAAGATTGAGTAACCTAATGCTTCACCATTTTCCATAGAAACTAGTGCTCCATATTTTCTAGATTCAACTGTTCCAGAATGTGGTCTAAACTCTAAGAATGAGTGGTTCATAACACCCTCACCTTTTGTATCAGTTAAGAACTCAGTTCTAATACCAATAAGTCCTCTTGCAGGAATTTCAAATTCTAATCTTGTAAATCCAGCACCCATTGGTACCATGTTTGTCATATTAGCTTTTCTTTTTCCAAGTTTTTCAATAATTGTTCCAGAGTAATCATCTGGAGTATCAATTACTAGGTGCTCAAATGGCTCCATAGTTACACCATTTTCTTCTCTTGTAATAACTTCTGGTCTACCAATTGAGAACTCAAAACCTTCTCTTCTCATGTTCTCTGCTAAAATAGTAATTTGAAGCTCACCTCTTCCGTTTACTTTAAATTTACCTTCACCAATTTGCTCATAATTCATAGCAATATTAGTGTTCATTTCAGCTGCAAGTCTTTCATCAATTTTATTTGAAGTTACAAACTTACCTTCTGTTCCTGCTAATGGAGAATCATTTACCGCAAAAGTTACAGAAAGAGTTGGCTCTTCAATGTGCATTGGGTCAAGTGGCATTGGGTTAGCTGGGTCGCAAAGTGAATCACCTACATCAATTGTTTCAAATCCAGCAACAGCACAGATATCACCTGCACCAGCTTTTTCTACTTCAATTCTCTCTAAACCTTTAAATCCAATAAGTTTAGTTACTCTACCTTTAACTTTTTCACCATCTGCTTTACATAAAAGAACTGTTTCACCTTGTGAGATAGTTCCATTAAAGATTCTAGCAATACCAATTTTTCCAATGAAGTTATCATAATCAAGAGTAAATACTTGAAGTTGTAAACCTTCTTCTTCACTTCCATTTGGTTTAGGAACTTCTGAAAGAATAGTTTGAAATAATGGTTGTAAATCTTTCTTTTCATCTTCTAAAGCATGCATTGCATAACCATCTCTAGCTGCTGCATAGATTACTGGGAATTCTAGTTGCTCTTCAGTAGCACCCATTTGATCAAATAGGTCAAATACTTCATCAACAACTCTATCTGGCTCACCAGCTGGTTTATCAATTTTGTTTACAACAACGATTGGTCTATGACCTAATTGAAGTGCTTTTTTTACAACGAATTTTGTTTGAGGCATAACCCCTTCTTGTGCGTCAACTAGTAATAATACTGAGTCAACCATCTTAAGAACCCTCTCAACTTCTCCACCAAAGTCAGCGTGCCCTGGAGTGTCAATAATATTGATTCTTACACCTTCGTAATCAATAGCAGTATTTTTAGAAAGAATCGTAATTCCTCTCTCTTTTTCAATATCATTGCTATCCATTACTCTTTCGTCAACTTCTTGGTGAGCTGCGAAAGTTCCTGATTGTTTTAGTAACTCATCAACAAGCGTCGTTTTTCCGTGGTCAACGTGTGCAATTACAGCAATATTTCTAATGTCTCTCATTTACTCTCTTTATGATAATTTTTCGCGATTATACTAAAAGTTTGCTTAAATTTTTGATAAGTTATAAAATTAGTTACAATTACACCACAAAGAGACACCTTTTATACTCTAAAATATTATACTATTTTGTAAAAACAGGAAGAATAATGAACTATCAAACTGTTCTTGAAGAGATTAAAGAAGAAATCAGACCCTATTTAAATAAAGGAACTGTTGCTAATTATATACCTGCATTAGCAAATGTTGCAGAAGATGACTTTGCTATGAGTATTATTGAAATAGATGGAAGTGAACACCATATAGGTTCATATAAAAAGCCTTTTTCAATACAAAGTATCTCTAAAGTTTTCACTTTTACCTTGGCTTTAGATATTTATGGAAAAGATTTATATAAAAGAGTTGGTCATGAACCATCTGGAAACCCATTTAATTCACTGATTCAACTTGAGTATGAAAAAGGAATTCCAAGAAACCCTTTTATAAATGCAGGTGCAATTGTTACAACAGACTCTTTAGTTTCAAAATATAAAGAAAATACATTTTCAACTCTTTTAGAGTTTATTAAAAAAGTTTCAAATGATGAGAATATAGCTTTTAATAAAGAGATTTTTAAATCAGAACTTGAAAGCGGTTATAGAAACTTTGCTTTGATTAATATGATGAAAAGTTTTAATAACATTGAAAATCATACACAAGAAGTAATAGAGACTTATTTTAAACAATGCTCAATAATGATGAATACAAAACAACTTACAAAATCAATGTTATATCTTGCAAATCATGGAGTTATTCCAAATACAAACTCTGAAATTATCACCCAAGCACAAGCAAAAAGAATAAATGCAGTAATGCTAACTTGTGGACATTATGATGCTTCAGGAGATTTTGCTTTTCATGTGGGACTTCCTGGAAAAAGTGGTGTTGGAGGAGGAATTGTTGCTGTAGTTCCACAAAAAATGGCAATATGTGTTTATTCCCCAAGACTAAATAAACATGGGAACTCACTAGTAGGAACAAAAGCTTTAGAACTATTTACAACAAAGACTCGTTTATCTATTTTTTAATTTTGATAAAGAAGAGATTTTTCTCTTCTTTTATTTATGATTTTTGATTAACTTTTAATTGCACCCTCTTTTGGAATATCTACAGTAATTTCACTCTTTTCAGAAAGTCTTTTTTTATATAAAACATCTCCTCTTACAAGTGATTCTAGTCTTACTTGAGCTCCTACAGTTTTTTCACAGGTATTAAACTCCCCTAACAATTGTCATAGTTCTATCTTCATTGTCCATTACATTCATTAAAATTGAGTGTACACTTAAGTTTAGTGCCATAAATAAAAAAGCTATTATAAATTTAATTTTCATTACTTGTCTTTTTGGTTATTTTTATTATTAGAAAAAATTAGTTTAGATTCATCTCTGTTTTTTGGTATTTTAAAACTTATAAATAGAAGTATTGCTCCAAATAAAAATAGTGTTAAATCCACATTAAAAATGATATACATATTATTTGCAAGTAACTCAAAAGGAGTAAATCCTGTTGCATATAAGTGTACAAATGGAACTATCATAAATAAAATACCTCCTAAGGCAAAGAACTCCCTTGCTGCTTTATATGAACAAATTCTATAAAAAGCCCAAGTTAAAGTTGCTAACCAAGATACAAAAAATAAACCTTTTTGCCAAAATAGTCTATCTTGCATATCAAAAGGAAGAACATATTGTAGAATAAAAATAAACCCAGTTGCTGGTAAAACACCTAAAAATACTGCTAATGAAACTTTTGAGAACCAGTGATAAAATGGAATATTGTTATCAAACTTTTTAGCTCTTTTTTCAAGCCAAAGCATCACACCAAAACCAATTCCAACTCCACAAATAGCCATTAAAATAGCAATGACTATTCTAACAAATAAATCAACACCAAAAAGAAGGTGTAGGAAATATAAACTATCTGCAAACATGGCTCCCCATGTTGCATCAAGTACTCTTTGATGAGCAATTAAAGAGCCATCTACTCCACTTAATACTACTGTTGGGTCATTATAAACACCATTTAAAAATGGATAGTTTGAGTTATAACCTTTTATTTCAAACTGTGCTGAACTATCTTTCCAATTAATTAGTTTTATCACTTGGAATTTAATATCAGGATTTACATCTTGGGCTTTTTTAATTAATTCACTAATTTGCATCATCCTTGTTGCTTGACTATTTAGTTTTACAACTTCTCTTTTTGGTTTTAAAACAGAACCTACTGCTTGCCAAGTATTTGAAATTTCACCTTTTGAAGAAAGGTAAGTCATTAAATGAGAACTTTTGTACCCTATATTCATATATGCACCAGTTAAAATAACTATGACAAAAGGGGCAAAGAACCAAATAAATATTTTTCTATGATATTTTGAAAACTTTCCTTGCTGATTTTTGGCGGTATTTTTATATTTCAAGGTCATTACTTGAATTATTCCCCCAATAATTAAAAACATAACTGCAACGGCTACAAAGCCAAAAAAGATAATTCCTGGAAGCATAAAAGGTTTTCCATAGTGCATATAATTTAAAAAACTTGCTAACTCAGAGTTCCCCTCATCTTCAATTTCTTCCATAGTTCTTGGATTAAAAACAACTGATTTTACAAATTGGTGTTTTATTCTTAAAGCTGGGTCTTCCCAATATCCTGGAAGCCTAATTTGAATATTATTAGTTGGGAAATCAGGATTAGAGATAACAGAGTCTACCATTTTTGAGTAATCAATTTTAATAATATCTGCTACTTCAAAATGCCTTGAAGGCTTTTCCCATGTTTTTATATATGGTAAAAAAATTGCAAAAAGACCAAAAAATACTGATATATACATAAAAAGTGAAATGGAAATACCAACGGCTACGTGAACTCTTTGTAATCTTTGTTTAAATAGTTTTGATACACTTTCCATCTTAGACCCCTAACATATGAATAATAATTACAATTGCAAAAATTGAACTTGGAATAAGTACTCTTTTTAATGCAATTAATTTTGTATAAGATAAAGAAATCCAAAAAGCTACTATTGACCAAATAAATGTTCCTAAATATAAAGGAACTAGCATTGAGTCACCTAATGGTAATGGAGTAACAATCACAAGAAAAGTCATAGCTAAATAAGTAAGAACTAAGCCACCTAAGATAGAACAAACTGTTCTAAATAGACCAATTTTTTTCCCACTATCTTCTGGAGTGGAAAGATAGTTATACAACTTTGAATACAAACCTAAAAATCCTTTTATTAATTTGAGTAATAAGAGTTATTCTTAATAAGTAAAATAAAACTAGAAAAACTGTTGTTTTCTAGTTTCAATTATTACAAATTTTAAAATTTAAATGAATAACCTAAAGTGATAGTTCTTCCTCTACCTGCTGCATATCTATCATCATGATTCACTGCACTTTGAGAGTAATAAGTTACATACTGTTTATCAAATAAATTTGCAATACCAAGACTTATTGTAGTATCTTTAGTTAGGTTATAACTTGCAGCTGCATCAACTAATGTATAACCGTTAAACTCTTTTTTAGAATCCTCAAATGTTCTATCAAAATTATGATTTATTTGAACATGAGTTGAAAGTTTATTATTTACTTTTGAAGACCATTTTGCTAACAACCTATTAGGAGCAATATCTAAAGCACCTAGTTTTGCATCTAAAGAGTTATCTCCATCACTATCATATTTCCCTTTACTATATGAATATAAGAAGTTTAAGTTATTTGCTTCATTTAACTTAAGACCTAAACCTAAATCTAAACCTCTAATTTCTGTTTTTTGTCTTGATAAAAGATATTGTCCATCTGCATTTGGATATACCCTAGATCCAAAGTTAGAGCTTGATTGAAATACAGAAGCTTCAAAATCAAACATACCTTTTTTTGCTCTAAGACCAATTTCATAATTATCAGTAATAATTGGTTTTAAATTTTCAAAAGAAGATAATGAAACTCCAGGAGTATTAATAGATCTTAGGGCTCTTCCTACATCTGGAAGTGAAAAACCTTCAGAGTAACTAGCAAATACATTTATACCATTTTGAAAGTCATATACAAGCCCAGCATTATATAAAAGTTCATCTACTTCTATTTCTCCACCCTGAACAGCTACATTGTTGTATCTATGTACTGTTTTATAAGATTCTACTTCAATCTCACCCTTTTCATATCTAGTTCCAGCATGAAGTGTTAAGTTATCAATAAGCTCATACGAAACCATTAAAAATGGTGAAATAGAGTTATAGTCAGATTTTGGAACATAAGTTCTTCCTGTTTGGTATAAATCTTGTAAAGTCTCATCAAACAAAGTATCAAATCCAAAAGTAAGTCTTAGTTTATCATCTAATAAACCATCTTTATTAAGTGTTAATTTTGAACCATATTTTGTTGATTTTACTCTTGATTGATCATAGATAGTTCCATGAGGTCCTAGACTTGGGTCTTGAAAAGAGCTACTATTTGTTGCACCAAATAGACCTTCATATCTTTGATTAAAAACCATCGTAGAAAGATTCATTCCAAAAAAATCACCATTGTTATAAGATAATTTTGTAGTAAGAGCATCATTATAAGGAGCATCACCTTCTGGTGTATCTTTCCTTGATGTTGTTAAAATATTGTTATCCTTATCTCCTGAAACAGTTACATAATTATGTTTGTTTTTAATATTGTATTTATTAATTAAGAACTTTACATTTTGGTCATCATCTATCCAGTAACCAAGTTTTGCCATAATATCATAAGATTTTGAATTCATTAGGTCACCTTGAGTATTATCAACACCTACTGGGTCACCATTTCCATCTAAATATAAACCTTGGTCTTCATATGAACCACTTAAGAAGTAATCGAAACTATCTTTTTGACCACCTAGAGAGTATCCTACTCTATAACTTGCCGTTTCACTTTTTACTTTTGAAGTTGGAATTACTGTTTGAATATCAATTCTTTGAGTAAAAGAGTCTTTTTCAGGCTTTTTTGTAACAATATTGATAACACCCCCAACTCCTGCTATACCGTTTGTGGCAGTTGCTCCATTTATAATTTCAATACTTTCAACCATTTTAAAATCAATAGTATGAACCTCTCTTCCTGTTGGTCTTAAAGGGTTTGATTGAGGTACTCCATCAATTAGAATTAAAGGGGCTCTTCCTCTTATTGTCTCTCCATTTCCATTCATTTTTTGTCTACTTGGACTATATGAAGAGATTAAACTTCCTAAAATATCAGAAGAGTTACTTGTAATTGCTAATTGTTCCTCAATTTGCTTTTTATTTAATACTTTAATACTTGCAGGTGATTCATCAATAGAAAGATTAGTTCTTCCTGCTTCAATTACATCAATTTCACCTAAGTCATTTAAAGATATGTTATTACTTAAAGCTTTTTTTCTAATAACAATAGTGTTATTTTTTATAACTGCTTCTAAACCTGAGCCTTTTAAAAGCTCTTTTAAAGCTTTTTCTACACCTTCAATATTTTGAATAGAGTTAGATTTTTTTCCCTCTAAAACTCTTTCATCTACAAAATAAGGCATCTTTGAGATTTTTGAGACTTTTTTTATGGCATCTTCTAATGAATTAGTTTTTATAGTATAAACTTCACTAGAAAAAAGTGAACTTGCAAGTATCATTGATAGTGATGATACTATAAGAGCTTTTTTACTAAAATTCATGTTTTTCCTTAGTTTTAATTCTGAGAATCATTCTCTTATATGGAAGTCGTAAAAGAGAAAAAAACAGGACACTTTTTATGAGAAATTTTTTAAAATTATTCTTTGTTTTTTGATCTTTTCTATTTTTATGGGATAAATAAGAGGTAAAAGTTCAAGAAACTTATTAAACTCTTCAGTAGTAAAATCTCCAGTAATAGGGTAGGTATCATTTGTATTTAATTTTAATTCAATCTTTTCTTCTACATATTTTGAAAATGTATTAATTACTTCATTTAAAGGAGTTTTTCTAAATTTTAATTTTTTGTCTTTCCATAGAGCAATTATTTGAGTATCTTTTTTATATAACTTATTAACTTTTCCTTTTTTTGAAATTTCTAAAACATCTCCTTTTTCTAAAAGTGCCAAAATAGTTGAGTCTTTAGAACCATACTGAATTTTAACTTTTCCTTCTAATACTGAAACTTCTGTTTTATCTTTCATTTTATTAACTTCAAATTTTGTTCCAACTACTTGAACTATTAGCTTATCACTTCTTACAAAAAATGGTCTTTGTTTATTTGATTGAACATCAAAAAGAGCTTTACCCTCTTTTAAAATAATTTCACGACTATTTGAATTATATAAAACATCTATTTTTGATTTTGCATCTAAACTTATTTTAGAATTATCTGGCATTTGGATATTTTGTACAACTTTATAGTTTGAACCAAAGGAGTTTATATATTTTTTCGAATCTTCATTAATTGAGAACATGAAAAAAAGTAAAAGAAAACATGCTACAAGTGGAGCAAGAATTTTCAATTTTTTAATACTTTTTTCCCTTTTTAAATCAGCTAAAATCTCTTTTTCTGCATTATCTATATATGAAGCTGGGATATTATCTAATAAAGCTTTGAACCTTTTATTTTTGTCTATATTATTCACAATTTCCCTCTTTTAATTCATCTTTTAGTTGAATAGTTGCTCTTGTAATGTGTTTTTCAACGGCACTTAAAGATAAATCCATTAAGTCTGCAACTTCTTTTTTAGAGTATCCTTTTAAAACATGTAAAATAAAAGCTTGTTTTCTTTTTTTTGCCAGATTATCTATTTTAGACATTAATTGTTGTGTTTGATTATCAAGGATTATTTTCTCTTCAGTTTTATTCTCATCTTGAACAAACTCTTCTTCATTAAAACATACTTCATTTATATTTTTATTTTTTCTAATTTGATCAATAATTACGTTTTTTGCAACTCTATATAAAAATGCTCTCTCATTTTTTATTGCATTTGCATTTGAACTTTGTATGACTCTAGTAAATGTTTCTTGAGTAATATCTTCAGCTATTTGTTTTGAAGAAACCTTCTTTTTAACAAATGAAAATATCTCTTTGTAGTATCCTATCATAATTTATTTTGCTACATTCCTTAAACAATAATGAGAATTATAATTATAAATAACAGAAGGAAAGCTTAAAGGGAAATAAATTTTTCAGTTATATTATTTTAAAAAATATATTTACTCTTTACAATCTCTTTTTTAATAGTATCTTCATAAATTAAATTGGTAAATTATTTTTTACCATTTTATTTTGAACTAAAGTTACATTTGCTAATATTACATTTCAGGTTTGTGGTACAAACTGACATCTTGATGCAACTCCTTCAAGTACTGTCTTACTTTTATATGGTTAGAAACTTTTACTTTAAACCATACATTTCAAAATTATTTTTTCATTGTTAGGAGAATACATGAACTTTTGGCAAGGTTTCAAAAGAGATTTTTTAGTTAAATTTTGGGCTCCAATTCCTGCAGTAATCACACTTGGAATTTTATCAGCTTATTATTTTGGACTTACAGGAACTTACTGGGCTGTAACTGGTGAGTTTACTAGATGGGGTGGACATGCATTAGAAGCCTTTGGTGTAGATTTATCTACTTGGGGATATTACAAAATCATGAATATGGATGGTAATATTTTTACAAGAATAGATGGTGTAATGATTATTGGTATGTTTGCAGGTTGTATAGCAGCAGCATTTTGGGGAAATAATGTAAAACTTAGAATGCCAGCAAGTAATATTAGAATCTTTCAAGCACTAATTGGTGGTATTATTGCAGGATTTGGTGCAAGACTTGGTATGGGTTGTAACCTTGCAAGTTTCTTTACTGGTATTCCTCAATTTACATTCCATGCTTGGATGTTTACTATTGCTATGATTGTAGGTGTTTATTTAGGTGCAAAGTTTTCTTTACTACCTTTTTTCCAATCTAAAATCAGACTTCAAAAAGTGTCTTGTACTAAACCTTTAGAAAAAAATGAGTCTAAAGTAAAAAGTCTATTTACTCTTGGTTCTTTTGTTTTTATTGCAATTATTATTTGGGCTTTATATCTAATCTTTGCACAAGGAAGTACAAAACTTGGTATGGCAATGTTATTTGGTAGTGCCTTTGGCCTAGCAATTGCAAAAGCTCAAATTTGTTTCACATCTGCATTTAGAGATATCTTTACAACAGGAAGAAGTGAATTAGCTAAAGCAATTATTATTGGTATGGCAGTTGCAACACTTGGAGTATTTTCATATATTATGATTGGTCAACCTCCTAAAATCATGTGGTCAGGACCAAATGCTATTATTGGTGGTATTCTTTTTGGTTTTGGTATCGTTTTAGCTGGTGGTTGTGAATGTGGTTGGATGTATAGAGCAGTTGAAGGTCAAGTTCATTTTTGGGTAGTTGGTATTGGAAATGTTATTGGTGCAACTTTACTTGCATTCGTTTGGGATGACTTATCTTTAGAGTTAGCTACAAGCTGGCCAAAAATCAACTTACTTGAAGTATTTGGAAATTATGGTGGTCTATTCTTAAACTATGGATTACTAATTTTACTTTTCGCACTTATTTTAGTGTTAGAAAAAAGATATTTAAATAAATCAAAAAACAGATAAGGATAAAAAATGAATAGTGAAGAAATTATTCCTGATTACAGACTTGATATGCAAGGGGAACCTTGCCCATATCCTGCTGTAAATGCTTTAGAAACTATGAAAGAACTAAAAGAAGGTGAAATCCTTGAGATAATCAGTGATTGTCCACAAAGTATTAATAATATCCCTGCTGATGCAAGGAATCATGGGTACAAAGTACTAAATGTAGATAGTAGTGGTCCTACTATTCGATACATTATTCAAAAATAATTTTGAATATATTAAAACATATAAGCCACGAGTTTTGTAAATCATAAAAGAAGAGAATTTTTCTCTTCTTTTATATTAAAATTTATAGTTTAAAGAAGCTGTGATTTTTCTAGGTTCTCCATATACATATTGAGTACCATATGGAAAATTAATATAATATTTTTTGTCAAAAAGATTTTTTACATTTAATTGTGCACTCAAATCTTTTGAGAAATCATATTTTAACATAGCATCAACTGTTACGACATTTCCTTCTTCTAATTTAGGTAGTGTAGCTGTTTGTGCATATATATCACTTTTCCATTTAACTGTTCCAGCTATAGTAATATCATCTATTTTATATTTTGTAGCTATTTTAGCTTCTGTTCTAGGAGCTATTGTATTTACATCTCTCCCATTTGCATCTACAGCATTAAAGTGAGAAAAAGCAAAATTTATATCAATATTATCAGTTGCTTTTCCAAGTAATTCAAACTCAATTCCCTTACTTACCACCCCTTCTGCAGCGGTATATGAATCTATAGTTGTTCCTCTTACTTTATTTCCATCTACTTGGGCAAGATTATCTTGCTCAATTCTAAAAAATGTTAAAGAAGAAATTAATCTTTTATCTAAGTATTCACCTTTTAAGCCAATTTCAAAATTTTTTCCCTCAATTGGATCTAACTGATTTCCACTTTGATCCATCTCATCTTGTGGTTTAAAAATATCTGTATAACTAATATAAAGGGAATGATTATTATCAAAATCATATACTAGTCCTAAATAAGGAGTTAAAATATTATTATGTTTATAAGAAATTGCTGCATTATATTTTCTTTCTCCTTTTGAATATTCTCCATTTGTTAATCTTACACCTGTAATAAGTTTAATATCATTACTTAAAGAGAATTTACCTGCTAGATAAAGAGCTTCTTCTTTTGAATTAGTATGATACATTACATAAGGTTCACCTGTTGCAATATATTTTGGAATATTTGGATTAAAATTATGAACATTAGCTGATAGGTTATTTGCTTTTGATCTATTTGAATTATAGTAACCTCTTTTATTTTGAGAGATACCTGTAATTATTTCATGCTCTTTGTTAAAAAGTTCAAAAGGTATAGAAGTGTTTAAATCAATATTAGATGATTTGTTTTTTATCTCTCCAATCCAGCCATAATATGGTGCTATTCCAGTATTACTATCTGGTAAGAGAGTATAGTAATAACCTAAAAGAGCCATCATTGCATCAGTATATGACTCTGAATGTGAATAACTTAAATTTAGTTCTATATCATTATCAAATATATGGTTAATGTCTGCAAAATAAGTCTTTGTAGTTGTTGGCATACTAGCCCATTTTGGTGCAAAAGAAGTAGATCTATCAAAGTTTGTTTTCTTATAGCTATCTTTATAAAAAGCAACTATTCCACCATAAGTTGCAGCTGTTGCCTTATCCTTTTGATAAGATGCACCTACAGAGAAAGTAGTATTATCAGTAATATCAGCATTAACTACCGTATATAAAACTTCTCTTTCCTTTTCATAATTATCTCTAAATGACTCTTTATCTTCTTTTGCTGCAATGAATCTTCCTCTAATAGAGCCATCATCAACTAAAGGAAAACTCAAATCTAGAGCAGTTCTTTTTAAATCCCAAGAGCCATACTTTAAGTTCAGGTTACCTTTAAACTCCTCTGAGTTTGCTCTCTTTCTAACAAGGTTAATACTTGCAGCAGGACTTCCTGAACCAGACATTAGTCCGTTTGCTCCTTTTACAACTTCAACTCTATCATAAATTATCATATCTTGTTGCATTTCACCTTCATGATTTGTTGCAACACCATCAGTTTGATAATAATCAACTTTAAACCCTCTACTTGTAATCCATACTCTTTCACTATCTTCTGTTTCAACATTTAAACCAACTACACTTTTTGCAATATCATCAAATGAATTAATATCATTATCTAGCATGTTCTGTTTCGTTACAACTGTAATACTTTGTGGTGTATCTTTAATTGATAAATCAAGTTTTGTTGCAGTTTTCATAGAATTAAATATATATGAGTCTGTTCCCTCAGTAGTATTTATAGCACTTTCTACAATATCAACTTCTCCAAGGCTGTTATCTATATTATTGTTGTTTTCACTTGTTTCTTCTATAATAACAATTGCATCTTTTTTAATAACTGCCTTTATTCTAGTACCTTTGAAAAGCTCTTCTAAGGCATTTTCTAAACCTTCAACGTTTTTTATGTTATTTGTTTTTTTGACTTCTAATAATTTATCACTTGCGAGATATGATAAATTTGATTTTTTTGATATAATTTCCAAAGCCTCTTTTAGAGTTTTGTTTTGAATAGTATATACTTCTTGGGCAAATAAGTGCGTACTAAGGACAAAAACTAAACTTGAGGCGACTATTGCGCTTTTTTTGAAATACATTTCCTTTTTTCCTTTTATTGATGTTGAGAATGATTATCTCTACTAATAATACGAAAAAAGTTAAGTTTTGTGACATCAATTTTTTAATTTTTTGAAATTTTTACTAAATTTCCTTCTTTTAGTACTTTTAAATTGTAAATCAACTCTATTGCTTCAAAAAAACTATTATAATGTAAAGTAGAAAATTTTCCTGAAATTTTAAGTTGAGAAAGCTCATAATTTTCAAACTTTATATCTAGGTTTGCATATCTTTGAAAAATTAAAGAGGCTTCTTTTAAAGTAGATTTATTAAAGTTAATAATGTCATTTTTCCATGAGGCAATTATATTTGTTTCAATTTTCTTGAAACTTAATACTTTTCCTAAATTATTAATTATTAAACTATCATTTTTTGTAAGTTGTAAAATTGCTTTTTTATCTCCATTGGAATTATAGATATGATTAACTCTTACTAATCCTTCTAAAACATTTACTTTTGTTAAATTGTTCTCTTTTACTACTTCAAACTTTGTTCCAAGGACTTCTATTAAAGTATTATTTGATTTAATTAAAAAGGCTCTTTTTTTATCTTTTGCCACATCAAAAAAGGCTTTTCCACTTAAAAGTTCTACTGTTCTTTCACCTTTATAGTATACTACTTCTATTTGAGATTTTATATCTAAGTCAATAGAAGAGCTATCTGGAAGTGCAATATTAATGATTTTGTTATCCACACTTACATATGTTTTTGTAAAAGTTGGTTTGTAGTATGAATTTACTTCAAAGGCTGAAAATGCTAAAGCACAGCTTACTATAAATGAAGCTACCATATATTTATATTTAGAAAAAAAGCTTTGCTTTTTCTCTTTTTTAAAAGAGTCTAACTCATCTTTTATCTCTTCATCCATCTCTTTTAAGAACTCATCATCTAAGCTCATAAAATTAGAAACAAGCTCTTTATTTTTTTCATAGGCTTTTTTGTGATTTTTATTTTCTAACCATAGATTTAATTGCTCTTTTTCTTTAGAACTTAGACCTTCGTTTTCTTTAATTATCCAGAAGTTTGCTGTTTTATCTATTTCATTTTGTAAATTCATTGGTACTCTTTTTGCATATCTTCTTTAATTTTCAAAGTAGCTCTTGTTATATTTTTTCCAGCAGCATTTACTGTAATGTTCATTATACTTGCAATCTCTTTTCTAGAAAAGCCTTTATAATAGTGTAAAATAAAAGTCTTTTTCATTTGAGTAGGAAGTTTTCTAATAGAGTCTTTTAATCTTTCTTGCTCTTTTTCATTGTAAATAATCCATTCTGTACTCTCTTTTTCACAAGATGAATGCTCTTCATCCTCATAAGTGGTTTGTATTAAACCTTTCTCTTTTCTAGCTTTATCAATAACAAGATTTTGTGCAGTTCTATATAAATAGGCTTTAGGTATATTAGTAGTGTTATTGCCATTTAACTCTAATACTTTTGTATAGGTTTCTTGGGTTAAATCTTTGGCTAAAGTTTTATCACCCGTAAGTTTTAACAAATAATAAGATATCTCATCATAGTATTCAATCATAGAAAATACAAACCTAAGTTTTAATTTTGATAATCAATCTTATAAAATATTTTGCCTTTAAAACTAATTAAATGTAACAGTAATATACAAAGAGACTTAAAAAAGAATTTTAAATTTACTGTAATTTCTTTAAAAGAGCACATTGAGTATAATACCTTTTAAAAAAGAAGAAGTATGACTCCTTTAGAAATTGCTGACATAATTGGTATTATCTCATTTGCTCTGAGTGGTTTTTTAATTGCTGTACACTATAAGCTTGATATTTTAGGTGTATTTATCTCTGCATTTTTAACTGCCCTTGGTGGAGGAATGATAAGAGATGTAATTGCCAATAAAACACCTTATGTTTTAAGTGATAATCTCCCTATTATCTTAGTTAGTTCAACTCTATTTTTATCATTTATATTTAAACTTCACAAAACAACTGACCTTGAAGGTAAAACTTGGTTTATTATCTCTGATGCTATTGGATTAGTATCTTTTGCTATTACAGGAGCACTTATAGGTATAAATGCAGACTTCAACTTCTTAGGTGTATTGATGCTTGCATTTTTAACAGCTGTTGGTGGTGGTACGATTAGGGATATTTTAATAAATAAAGTTCCATCTATTTTAGTTTCAGAATTTTATGGAACTGTGGCAATTATAGTTGGTCTTATAACTTATTTCTTATATTTAGGTGGTATTTCATCAATTATTACTCTAACCATTACATTTATTTTTGGAGTAACACTAAGACTTCTTGCATATTACAAGAAGTGGAGTTTGCCTAAACTATAAAGAGTTTACAACCTCATTTCTTCCATGTTTTTTTGCAATATAAAGTAAGTCATCGGCTCTTTTAAGTGTTGTTTCAATTGTTTCATTATTTTTTTGATTTACAGTTGCAACACCAAAACTAGCAGTAATATCAACTTCTTTATTCTCTACCTTGATAATTGTATCTTCAATTTTTACTCTCATCTTTTCTGCAATAGTTGTGGCTTCATCTAGCTTAGCATTTATAAGTAAAATAATAAACTCTTCCCCACCAAATCTAGCTACAATATCGCTTTTTCTAATACTGCTTCTAAAGATATTTGCAACTTCAATTAAAACCTCATCACCAACATTATGTCCATAGGTATCATTGATTTTTTTAAATCTATCAATATCAATTGCTATAATACTAATATCTTGTTTATTCCTTTTTGCCAACTCTAAAGCTTTTTCAGAGTATTCATTAAAATATCTTCTATTATAAACTTTTGTTAGATAGTCTTTATTTGTTAAGTCAATCAACTCTTTATTAGCTCTTTCAAGTTTTAAGTTAATTTCACGTAAAGCTGTTTTATCATAGATATATAAACAAACTATTTCTTTATCTAAGTCATAAGGAACTATAGTTACATCTTGTTGCATAAAGTCATAATTTGCATTAATAGAGTTAATTTTTATTTTTATTAAGTGTTTATGTGGATCAACATTAAAATATGAAGGATTTTTAGTTACAAGGGCTGCTTTTACTTTTCTTTTTAGCTTTTTTTCATCTATATATGGAAACTCTTTACAAATATTTTTATTTTCAATTTCATCTTTTAAAATATTTGTTCTTATCTCTAGCCATCTATTCCAAGCTAATATATTTAGGTTTTTATCAAGAATTATAATTCCATTGTCGATTGTATTAAATACGGTATCATTAAATTTCATATTAAAACTCTTCTAATACTTTATTTAAAGCTTCTTTTAAAAAGATAGTAGCTTCATCTTTTGAAAGAATTAATAACTCTCCACTAATATTTTGTTCTTTAAAAATTATATCTGTTGAGATGATAATGATATGGTCATACTCATTTATATAACTTCTATAAAATGATTCAGAATTTTTCACTATCTCTACTTGAGGTGGCGAAAATGATATACTAGTCTCTATAAGTCCTGCTAACTTACTTAACGTAGTAGAAGTTATGATATTTGAAATCTCTAAAATCACATCTTTTAACTCATCATCATCTTTAACTTCTTCTTCATCCAAATCAAACTCTAAAGCTAAGTTTTCAGTTGATTTTCTATCAATAACAAACATTGTTTCACCACAAAAAGAACCACTAATAAGCTGGTTTGTAATGAAATACTCTTTTTGAATATTTAGTTTTTCTTTTAAATAATCTTTAAACTCTTTAGTTGTTACTGTTTTGATATTAGGAATAGATAAAGTTGCTTCTTTATTTATAATATCAGCAATAGCTGCTGTTGCTGAACCATATGAAATATTCATTAGTTCTTGTAAACAATCTTTCTCTTCTTCATTAAATTGAGCAAAATTAGACATTTATTAATCCTAGCTTTTTTAACATTGATTCTAAATTATCTTGGTTAATTGGTTTTTTGATAAAACCTTTAGCTCCATTTTGTTTAGACTTTTCCATTGAACTCTCTTGGATATCTGCACTTACAATAATAATTTTTGCATTTGCATCATATTTAATAATTGATTGTGTTGCTTCAAATCCATCCATAACTGGCATTGTTAAATCCATCAAACATAAACTGGGTTGATGTTCTTTATAAAACGCTATTGCTTCTTGTCCATTTTCTGCTTGAATTACTTCATCTTCTTCATTAATTAAACTTTTTAATGACTTTATTGTCATTCTTCTAGCCATCTTAGAATCATCTACAACCAAATACTTCATGTCTTCTCCAAAAAATAAAAAGATAAGTTACTATACTATAATTATAATAATTTCACTTTATAACAGTTTTAATTGCTTCAATTATTGTAATAGTTTCAAGTTTTTTAATCTTCTCTTCCAAACTTTCTACTGTTTCATTCTCTTCTAAAGTAATTTCATTTTGTAAAATGAACTTACCTTCATCATAGTTTTCATTTACAAAATGAACAGTACAACCAGACTTTTTTTCACCATTTTCTATTACAGCTTTATGAACATTTGTTCCATACATACCTTTACCACCAAACTTTGGTAAAAGTGCAGGATGTGAATTTATAATTCTATTTTCAAATGTTTTTACTAATTTTTCTTCAATTTTTTTCATATATCCTGATAAAAATATATAGTCAACTTTGAACTCACTCATCATATCAGTTATTTTTTTATCTAAATTTTCGTCAGGAAATCTTTTAGCATTTACAATGAAATTTGGTATATTTTTTAATTGGGCTTTTTGTAAAACTTGTGCAGTTGAATTATTTGATATTACAAGAACCACTTGAGCATCTAATTCATTGTTTTCACAAGCTTTTTGGATAGCATCAAAACCACTACCATTATGAGAGGATAAAATTCCTATTCTTTTCATTAATTTTCCTATAATTTTCTATTACAATTATAACTAAGCTTTTCTTTTATTAATTAAAAAGACTCCAAGGAATATTAGCGCTGTTGCAAAGAAATCTGAGGTTTTAATCTCTTCATCCACAATGAAAAATCCTATTACTAAAGCTACAACTGGGGGAAGGTAAGTTATTGATGAAGCTAATAAAGCTCCAAATTTTTTAATTGCATAATAATACATAATATAAGCAAAGCCTGTTCCAAAAATTCCCAATCCTAGAACCATCCCAAGTGAACTATGAGTATCTTGCCAAATATCATTTATTCCTTCATAATCTACTATTATTAGCATTATAAGTAGTGCAAAACTTAATTGATAAGTTGTAAGTGCAGCAGGATTTAAATTTAAAGGCATAATAAACTTTTTTGCATAGATAAATGAAGCTCCAACACTTAGTGCTCCAACTATTATTGCAAGACTTCCTTCTATGTTTGTACTCTTTAAATCCTCACTAAAAACTCCACTAATAATCACTACACCTAAAAAGCCTAAAACAAGTCCAAATATTGCTACTTTTGTTATTTTTTCTTCTTTTAAAAATAGTGCTGCTAATAAAAATGAAAAGACGGGAATTAGCCCACTTAAAGCCCCTGCAATTCCAGAAAGAAGAAGAGATGAACCTTTTACAAAACCATAATAATAAATTACAGCAGCCAATAAAGACATCATAAAAAAATGAATAGAATATTTTAAATCTTCGAGCTTCAAAGCTTTTTTATAAATTGCATAGATTAAGACAGGAAGAAGTCCAAAAACAACCCTGTAAAAAGTTACTTGCATAGGGTCTAAATAGACTGCTGCCATTTTCATATAAATAAAATTACTACCCCAGATTATTCCAAGGGCTAAAACAATCAAAATTGAACTATTTTTCATGTTTTATTTTAATCTTTGAGAGTGAGTTAATGCAATTGCAATTGCATCTGTGATATCAAGTGGTTTAATCTCTTTTTTTATTCCTAATAATCTTTTCACCATAAAGGCAACTTGTTCTTTTTGGGCTTTTCCATTTCCTGTAACAGCCTGTTTTACTTGCAGCGGAGTATATTCAGCAAAATGTCCAAACTCCTGTAAAACTTTTAATGAAATTGCACCTCTAAATTGAGCTAATTTTATAACTGTTTTTGGGTTGAAAGCATAAAACATGTCTTCTATTGCAACTTCGTTTAAATCGTATTTTCTAAAGATCATTTCAAGACCTTCACACATCTCTACAATTTGCTCTTGAAGTATTTTTGTTTTGATTTTTATAAGACCTGCTTCAATAAGCTTAATTTCTCTTCCATTTTTTTCAATTACTGCATATCCACAATTTCTTGTTCCCGGATCTATTCCCAATATTTTCAAATTATTCACATTTCCTATTATTTTAATTATTCACATAGTAAATTGCCTATATATTGGTAAATTATATATAAATATTCACTTAAAAGAAACTAATTTTTCACTTATTATTCAATTTTCATTCACCTGTGAAAAACTTTTAATCTAATTTTAGTTATAATCTAAACAATTTATATATAAAGAGCGTTTTTTTAATGACAAGCAAAGAGTTTTTATCGATAATCGAACAAGAAGCAAACCCTACTGACTATAAAAAATATTTAAAGCAGCTTTCTTACAAAAAAATATCTTCAGATGACAAGATTGCCGTATTTGAAGTATCTAATAAATATATTGCTTCATGGATAAAAAGTAAATATAGTTCACTTATCCAACACTGTTTCGAAAAATACGATGGTACAAAGCCAGATATTGAAATAAAAATTGCAGGTGAAAAAAAGAGTAAAAAAGAGATTATCTCTGAAAAAGCTAAAAATGAAACTGCAGAAAGTACTATCTTAAATCCATCATATACATTCGATTCTTTCGTTGTTGGAAGCTCAAACCAAATGGCATATAATGCCTCTTTAGCTGTTTCTGAAAAACCAGGAATCCAATATAACCCACTATTTATCTATGGTGGAACAGGACTTGGTAAAACTCACCTTTTACAAGCAATTGGTAATGATGCAATTGAAAAAGGTAAAACAGTAATTTACGTAACAATTGAACAGTTTATGAATGATTTTACATTCTCAATTAAAAATAAAAATATGGAACATTTTAGAGGTAAATACCGAAAATGCGATGTTTTATTAATTGATGATATACAATTCTTATCTGGAAAAGAACAAACTCAAGAAGAGTTTTTCCATACATTCAATGAACTTCATAACGCAAAAAAACAGATTGTTATGACTTCTGATAGACTACCTTCACAAATTGCAGGTTTAGTTGACAGATTAAAATCAAGATTCGAATGGGGATTAACAGCAGACATCCAAATTCCAGGACTTGAAACAAAAATTGCAATTATAGAAAAGAAAAGCGAACTTAATGGAATTGCTTTAAGTAGAGAAATTATCAACTATATTGCTACAAACCTTGATAACTCAATTAGAGAAATCGAAGGTGTTCTTATTAGAATCAATGCAAGTGCTTCTTTACTTAACCAAGAGATTAATTTAGAACTTGCACAAAGTCTATTAAAAGAGCAAATACAAGAGAAAAAGGATAATATCAAGTTACCAGATATTATTTCACTTGTTGCAAATGAATTAAATATAAAACCAAGTGATATCAAATCTAAGAAAAGAACAGCAACTGTTGCAAATGCAAGAAGAGTTGTAATCTACCTAGCTAGAGACCTTACACACAATTCTATGCCAGATATTGCTAAGTTTTTAGGAATGAAAGATCACAGTTCTATTTCAAAAAATATTCAAAAAACAAATGAATTAATTGAAACAGATGAAAACTTTAAATTAATCATTCAAAATTTAAAAAATAAGATAATAAATTAAGGAGTAGTAAAAAAAGTTTTAGAGCAAAGTGTGAAAAGGTGTGAACTATTATCAAAATGTTTTCACTATATGAAAGTCCGTATTTTTAGAGTCCGGTTTAATGTTTTCATCTTTTCACACTGTCTACTACTTCCACTACTTAATATAAATAAATAGGAGCTAATAAATGAAGTTCATAATTACAAAAAGTGTATTTGAGAATGTTATCTCATCAATGCAGCCATTTTTAGAAAAAAAAGATGCTAGTTCAATTACTTCACACATCTATTTAGAAGTAAATGACTCTAAACTAATATTAAAAGCTACAGACTATGAAATTGGACTAGAGTCTCAAATTGATTCAATAAGTGAAGCAATATATGGAAAAGCTACAGTTAATGGATCTAACTTACTAGGAATTATCAAAAGATTAAAAGATGCAGATATTATTATTGAAACTACTGATAATAATCTAATCATCAAACAAAACAAATCTACATTTAAACTTCCTATGTATGATGCTGATGAATATCCAAATTTAATATTAAATGAAAATCTAAAAGATTTAAGTATTTCAACTATTAATTTTATTAACTCTATTAGAAAAATTACTCCATCTATAGATAACAATAATCCTAAGTTTGAATTAAATGGAGCATTAATTGATATTAAAAACTCTAAAATCAATTTTGTATCTACTGATACTAGAAGATTAGCTATTTCATTTTTAGAAAACATTTCAAATGCTGAAGATCAAATTATAATTCCTAAAAAAGCAATTATTGAAATTCAAAAACTATTTTTAGATGATGCAAAAATTTCATTTGATGAAAACAATCTAGTAGTAACTTCTAACAACATGAAGTTCTTTACTAAACTAATAAATGGAAAGTTCCCAGACTATGAAAGAATTATTCCTCAAAGTTTAAAACATAATTTATCTATTCCTAAAAATATTTTAGTAGAATCAATTAAATTAGTAACATCATTATTTTCAAATATCAAAGTTACATTTAAACCAAACTCTATAATATTTGAATCTTTAGATGAGGATACAGAATCTAAAACTCAAATTGATATTGAATTAAATATCGACCAAGAGTTTTATCTTGCAGTAAATGCAAAATATCTACTTGACTATTTAAGTCAAACAAACAACGAAAATGTAAAGATTGGATTTAACGAATCAAATTTACCATTCTATTTAGAAGATGAAAAATTCTATACAATCGTAATGCCAATCGTTTTAGAAAAATAATTTAAAGAAGGAAACCTATAATGAGTCAACCAGAATATGGCGCTAGTAATATTAAAGTTCTAAAAGGTTTAGAAGCTGTAAGAAAAAGACCAGGTATGTATATTGGTGATACAAACATCAATGGACTTCACCACATGGTTTATGAAGTAGTTGATAACTCTATTGATGAAGCAATGGCTGGCTTCTGTAGAAACATCAAAATTACTATGACTAAAGATCACTGGATTAGAGTAGAAGATGATGGTAGAGGTATTCCTACTGCTATGCACCCTACTGAAAAAATGAGTGCTGCAACTGTTGTTTTAACAGTACTTCATGCTGGTGGTAAATTTGATAAAGATACTTATAAAGTTTCAGGTGGTTTACACGGGGTTGGTGTATCTGTTGTAAATGCTCTATCAAAAGATCTTAAAATGACTATTTATAGAGAAGGAAAAATTCATTACCAAGAGTTTTCTTGCGGTATTCCAAAAGCTCCTTTAGAAATAATTGGTGATAGTCCAAGAAAAACTGGTACTACAATTGAATTTTTAGCTGATGATTCTATTTTTGAAGTAAATACTTATGATTTTGCAACTCTTTCAAAAAGATTTAGAGAAGTTGCTTATTTAAATCCATTTATTTCAATTACTTTAGAAGATGAAATTCATAAAGTAAAAGAAGTTTACCACTTTGAAGGTGGGTTAAAACAGTTTGCTGAAGACTTAAATAAAGAAACTCCTGTTTCAGAAGCAGTTGCTTTTAGTGATAGAGTTGATGATGTTGAAGTAGATATTGCAGTAATGTATAACACAACTTTTACTGAAAAAACTCTTTCTTTTGTGAATAACATTAGAACAATAGATGGTGGTACACATGAAGCTGGTTTTAAAGCTGGTCTTACAAGAAGTATCGTTAAATATGTAAATAATAATGCAAATGCAAGAGAAAAAGATACAAAAATTACAGGTGATGATGTAAGAGAAGGTCTTATTGCAATTGTTTCTGTAAAAGTTCCAGAACCACAATTTGAAGGTCAAACAAAAGGAAAACTTGGTTCTTCTTATGTAAAACCAATTTGTCAAAAATTAACTTCTGAAGTATTAGATAAATATTTTGAAGAAAATCCTACTCAAGCAAAAGCTATTATGGAAAAAGCTTTAATGGCTGCAAGAGGTAGAGAAGCAGCTAAAAAAGCTAGAGATTTAACTAGAAAAAAAGATGCTATGACAGTTGGAACACTTCCAGGGAAATTAGCTGAATGTCAAAGTAAAGACCCAGAAATTAGAGAATTATACCTGGTGGAAGGGGATTCTGCCGGTGGTTCTGCTAAGCAAGGTAGAGATAGAGTGTATCAAGCAATTTTACCACTTAAAGGTAAGATTTTAAATGTTGAAAAATCAAGACTTGATAAAATTTTAAAATCTGATGAAATTAGAAACATGATTACAGCCCTTGGTTGTGGTATTGGTGAAGATTTTGATGAAGAGAAAATTAGATATCACAAAGTTATTATTATGACGGATGCCGATGTTGATGGTTCTCACATTCAAACTCTATTATTAACATTCTTTTTTAGATTCTTAAGACCAATCGTTGATAAAGGATATTTATACATCGCTCAACCACCTTTATACAGATACAAAAAAGGTAAACATGAGAGATATTTAAAAGATGATACAGCATTATCTAATTTCTTAATTGAAAATGGTGTAGATAACTTTGATTTTGATGCATTAGGTAAAAATGATTTAGTTGATTTATTTAAAACAGTATCTAGGTATAGAGGTATGCTAAACCAATTAGAAAAAAGATACTCTTTAATCTCTGTACTTAAGCACTTAATTGAGAAACCAGAATTAGTAAAATTAGAGCAAGCAGAGCTTTATGAGGAAGTTAAAAACTTCTTAGAAGATAAAGGTTATAACATTCTTTCTAAAAACATTTCTGAAGAAAGAATTCAATTATTTGTTCAAACAACTGAAGGTTTAGAAGAGCTTGTAATTGATGATGAACTATTTGCATCTCCATACTTCTCAGAAGCAACTTATATCTACAATAGATTAGTTGAAAGAGATATCACTATGTTTGATGGAAGAGATTTAGTAGAAGTTCTTGAAGAGATTGAAGGATTAGCTAAAAAAGGTGCATATATCCAAAGATATAAAGGTCTTGGTGAGATGAACCCTGAGCAATTATGGGAAACTACAATGACTCCTGAAGATAGAAGACTATTAAGAGTAACAGTAGAAGATGCAGAAGTTGCTTCTGATACATTTACACTATTCATGGGTGATGAAGTAGAACCTAGAAGAAACTATATCGAAGAACACGCAAAAGACGTAGAACACTTAGACGTATAAAAAGAGGGCTTTCGCCCTTTTTTATCTCCCCTATTTTTATATTTTTTATTTGGAGTTTTAATGAGAAAAAAGAGCTTTTTATCTTACGAAGCTAAACTTATCATTGCTATTGTAGCTATTTTATTACTTGTATTTTTACCTATTCCTTTACTAGATAACGTTTTAGGATTTAAAAATAGTTTAGTTTTATTTTATGAAGAAAATTTAGCTCACTATCCAATTTGGCTTCAAGTTGTGCCTTTTGTTTTACCTATTATTTTAATGGTTGCAATAAAACTTATTAGAAAAAATAGATCAAAATATGTGGAAGATAATTTCTATAATATTAATTGGACATGGACTTGGCACAAAAATGATATTGCTAATTTAGAGTGTTTTTGCCCTACTTGTGGGGAAAGTTTGTATTATGATGATACAACTTCAAAGTTCACTTTAGAAGTTAGTAAGATAGATTTTATTTGTGATAAGTGCCAGAAAGTAATGGGTTCAATAGCAAATGAAAACAACAAACTAAACTCTTCTCAACTTGTAAAAAAAGAGATACAAAGATTAATCTATAGAAAACTAGCAGAAGATAAAAATCTTACAAATTGAAATAAAATCAAAACTTAGTAAAAAAAAACTCTATACTTACACAAATTTAAAAAAGGTATTAAATGAAAATTTGTGGTATAGAATTAAAAGCTAATAATATTATCCTATCAGTTATTGAAAATAAACAGTTCCAAGATATTAAAACAAAAAAACTAACACTAGAAGATGACGAAAAACAAGAAGATATAAGAAAGTTTTGTAATGAGTTTTTACTATTTTTAGAGCAAGAAAATATAGAAAAAATAGTTATTAAAAAAAGAGCAAAAAAAGGTAATTTTGCAGGTGGTGCGGTTACTTTTAAATTAGAAGGCTTAATTCAGCTAAATCCTCTTTGTGAAGTTGAACTTATATCTGCTCAAGCTATCTCATCTTTTGAAAAGAAAAATGAAATTGAATATCCAAGTTCATTAAAAAAATATCAAGAACAAGCATATTTATGTGCTTTATATGCAAGTTAAACTAGTTTAAAAATTAGTAAACTACTTGCCATAATAAACATTCCAAAAACTAAACCAGCAATAGTAGTGTGAGCATTTCCATATACTCTAGCTGCTGGTAATAATTCATCAAATGAAATATATATCATTATTCCTGCTACTACTGCAAAAGTAATCCCAAGTGTTGCATCACCCATAAGAGGTAATAATAAAAAATATCCTAAAACAGCACCAACAGGTTCAGCAAGCCCAGAAAGAGTTGCATACCAAAAAGCTTTTTTTCTCTCTCCTGTTGCATGATAAATAGGTAAACTAACAGCCATACCCTCTGGAATATTATGTATTGCAATAGCTAAAGCAATAGTTACACCAAGGGTTAAACTATCAAGTGCAGAGATAAATGTAGCAAAACCTTCTGGAAAGTTGTGAATACCAATAGCTAAAGCCGTAAAAAGACCTGTTCTTTTTAAAGCATTTGTATTTAGCATCTTATGGTCAGTTTTTAACTCTTTTAATTCTTGGTTAGATTTTGGTTCATGGGGGTTTACATCTTCAGGAATTAGTTTATCAATTATTGCACTTAAGGCAATTCCTAAAAAGAAGAAAACTAAAGTTAGTAGTTCGGCATATGTAGCGTTTGAAAGAACTTGTGTAAATGAATCTTGAGCTTTCTTTAGGATTTCCATAAAAGATACATATATCATAACACCAGCAGAAAATCCCATACCAAGAGAAAGAATAGTATAGTTTTTCTCTTTTGAAAAAAATGCAAGGACTGCTCCTATACTAGTAGACAGTCCTGCAAATAGTGTTAATGAAAATGCAATTAAGTAATCCGTAAACTCAAGATTTTCCATTTTTAGTCTTTAAAAAGTTGTACTATTGAACAAAAGTCTTCTTCACCTTTTCCATCTTTTTTCATTTTTCCAAATAGTTCTTTTGGAACAGCTGCTGTATATAAAGGTTGATTTATACTATAAGCTAAATCTTGTAAAGTATGTAAGTCTTTATAAATTGCATTATTTGAAAAATGAGGAGAGTAATCCTCTTCTAATAGTTTTTGTGTTTTTGCTTTAAGTACTAGTGATTGTCCACCACCAACTCCTAATATTTCTAGAAGTGTACTTCTTGATATGTCACAAGCATCACCTAAAGCACTACATTCTGCAATTGTAGCCATAAATGACCCTAGACATAGATTATTGATTAGTTTCATCTTAGAAGCCTTCCCTGGCTCTTTTAAATAGAATATTTCTTTACCAATTTTCTCTAAAACTACTTTACAAGATTCATACGTCTCTTTTTTACCTGAAGTAACAATTGTTACTAAACCTTGTAATGCAGGAGCAACACTACCAAAAATAGGCGATTCTAAATACTCTCCACCTTTTTCATCAATTACTTTATGGAAATTTAGAACTTGCTCAAAATGATTTGTTGTTAAATCAATAACAGTTTTGCCCTCTAAGTCAGCCTCTAAAAGTCCATTTTCCATATTGAAAATATTTTCTACTGCATCTGATTCAAAAAGACACAAAATTACAATATCGCATTTTTCTATTAAGTCTTTTGGTGATTTTGCTATTTTATATCCTAAATCTTCTACTTTTGAACGTGTTCTGTTGTAAACTACCAGCTCTTCATTCATGTCTGTTAATCTTTTAGCAACAGCAGTTCCAAGGTTTCCTAATCCTATAAATCCTAAGGCCATAAAAACTCCTCTTTTTTAGATGATTATAATAAAAAAAATTAAAAACTATCTATAATTATGAAGCTAGCTATAAATAAAAGAATCAGCCCACATATTTTTTCTACTTTGTTTGAGTATTTCTCAAGAAAGGCTTTACTTTTTTTGCTAGTAACCAAGTAGACTATAAAAATATCCCAAAGTAGTACAGCTATAAACATCCAAAGAGCATAAAAAGTTTGAACAAACAGTGGTGTAGTACTATTTATAGAGATAGAAAACATTGTAAAATAAAAGATTGAGTTTTTTGGGTTTAAAATAGCTGATAAAAAGCCTATAGAAAAGTATTTGATTAGATTTTTTTGTTTTTTACTTTTTATCTCTTCTTTTGAAAAAAGTTCTCTTTTTTTTGTTTTTAAAAGCATAAAGGCTATATAAATTAAATACAAAGAACCAAGTAGTTTTATCACTAAAAAAATATTTTCATTCTCTTTGATTAAAGAGATTCCTAAAAGTGCTAAAAGTATATATACTAAGTTGGCAATTGCAATTCCAAATGAAGTTACAATCCCTGAGAGCTTTCCATATTTTGAAGAGTTTGAAAGAATGATAAAAAAATCAACACCAGGACTTAGCAGAGCAACAAAATGTGCAAGGGCTAAAGTTATAAAACCACTTAAATATATTTCCATTTACTTCCTTTTTTGCAATTATAAAAAGAAGTTAGAAATAAATCTTGTATAAAATTGAGTCAGATAAAGTTTTTTCTATATTCGTGTGGCGTAGTTGCAACTATATTAAAAAAGTTTCTATGAAAGTGGCTTTGGTCAACAAAACCACACTCCAATGCCGTATTTATAATACTAACACCCTTTTTTAATAGCTCTTTAGAGTAGTTGATTTTGATATTTAAAAGATATTTATGGGGAGTCATGTTCATATTTGCTTTAAAAAGTCTAATTATATAAAAAGGGTTTAGACTAAATTTTTTTTCTAACTCTTCTAAGGATATATTCTCTTTGAAATTCTTTTTTAAATACTCACATATTAGTTCAAAGTTTTTATCTTCTATTTTTTCTTTACTACAAGAGATATCATCTTCAAACAGTTTTGTAAAAACTTCTATTAACTCGTTTTCTTTTTCTTGAACTGTTATTTTTGAAAAAAGTAGTTCGCATAGATTTTTAAACTCATCATAAAAAGAAGTGCTATTTAATAAAGACTTAGGATAGTTTTGAAAAGAAGTTATTTGTTCAGAGATAGTTTTTTGTATCTCATAACACCATTGTTTATCTAAATAGAGCATATAGTACTCATGGTTTTGTTTTGATAAGGCATTACAAGAGTGGATTTCATTTGGATTTACAATAGCTATAAGACCTTTTTCAAAATCATATTTCTTTTCTTTATTTGTATAAATACTTTTTCCTTTGATATTTATACCTATTGAAAAGCTTTCATGTATATGTTCTTTGTAATGATTGCCACTATTTGAGTGACGTAATTCTAAAAATGGTAATTTATCATCAATAAAAATTTTTGTGAATTTTTTTTCTTCTTTTATCTTTTTGCCTTTTATTTAGTAAGCTAGTTATATCAAAAAAATATTTAGAAAAAAAGTAAGTATTTTTACAAAAAATAAAATTGATTATTTTTTATACTTTTTACTCCTTGTAATCATTTTGTAATCGTTATATATTATATTAATTTTCCAAAAAATCACTAAAAATATATAAAAATAGCATGAACGTAGCATTTTATGGGCTATTTGGCTATTTTTTATAACACTAGTTTTTATTTTTAATTTTTTCTTAAAATTACATTAATATAATCTTTAATATTACTTAAAAAGGATAAAGCATGAGTTTATTACGAAGACCTTTAGAAGAACAACTAGAGTTGGCAAATAGTACCTCTTGTGAAGACTTATTATGGGAATTACATAGATCTCCATATATGAATGTTAGAAGAGCAGTTGCTAGAAATAGTCATATAAATTCTAAAATTGCAGATAGACTTATAGCTGATCCAGTTTTAAATGTTAGCTATATGGCAAAACTTAGTTCAAAAGCAAGTACTGATAGAGAGTTTAAAACAACACTAACTAAATGTGTATTATGCGAGAAAAGCGAACTAAATCTTAATTGTACTGAGTGTGACAATTTTTGCAATAAAATGTATGAAAGTAACTAAAAGAGTGCTTTTTTACTTACATTGATTACAATTTAGATATATATTTAAAAAAAAACTTAAAAAGTGACCTATCTTTAAAATAGCTTTAAAAATAAGAGTACTATAATTATTTATATTTTTTAAAAGGCTAAAAGATGGGAGCACTTCAAAAACCAGTAGAAGAACAGATTGAACTTGCAATAAATTGTGATGATTTTAATACTCTATGGGAACTACATAGATCTCCATATATGAATGTTAGAAGAGCAGTTGCTAGAAATAGTCATATTGATTCTAAAATTGCAGATAATTTAATAGCTGACCCAGTTTTAAATGTTAGCTATATGGCAAAACTTAGTTCAAAAGCAAGTACAAATAGAGAGTTTAAAGCAGCACTTACTGATTGTGTAGTTTGCGAAAAATGTGAGCTTGGTATTGATTGTTTAGAGTGTGAACGAGAAAAAAACAAAATGCTAAACTACTGATTTTTTAATTGTTAAGTATATACCTATAAGTATTAATGCTGTTGATACTAAAAGTGTTATAGTTATTGGTTCATTTAGTAATATAATACTTAGAAATATAGCTACAATAGGAACTATTAGCTGGATTACTCCAGCGGTTAAAATAGAGATATTATCTAAAACCTTATACCAAATTACATATCCTATTGCAGAAGTAATTGCACCAGATAGGAAACTTAAAATAAGACCATCTATATTTATCTCTATATTTATTGGAAAAATCAATAGGTAAATAAGTAAAAAAGGAATGGTTTTTAGGAAGTTTTCATTTGTATCCTTTAAAGCATTTTTTGATTTTTTCCCTAAAATTGTATAAACTCCCCAACTAATACCTGCAAGGCTTATTAGAATAAATCCTTCCATAGAAATAGTAAAATTATCCCTTGGATAAAAAAGATATAAAAGTCCTAATAAAGCAGTTAGTATTCCAAAAGTTTGTTTGAAACAGATTTTTTCTTTATTCATAACAGCATAAAAGGTTATTGTTAGTTGAACAAAAGCAAAAAGAATTAGAGTCCCAAGTCCTGCATCAAGGTTTATATAGGCATATGAAAAGGTAATTGCATATAAAAAAAGAAAAAAGGCACTAGTCCAGTTTTTATTTAGAGTTATATCAATAGCTCTTTCTTTTAGGGATACTATAAAAAATAGAGTCAATGCTGCGAAAACAAGTCTTAAAAAGGTAAAAGAGTAAGCATCAGCATAGTGATTTACTATTGCTAGCTTACACAAAATAGAGTTTGAAGCTAAAAATACTAGTGCTATGATATTAAGTAATATGATACTTGGGGTTTTTGTTAAATCTTTACTCATAACTAATACTTAAATGTTGGATTATTTTTAAAAAATAGTTCAGTTGAACCGTTTTGCTCACCTCTTTTTATAAGTAAGGATCTTGTGATTCTAAACCCATGATTTAATGCAGTAGCAATAGAACCTCCTGTATTAAAGGCAACATCTCCTGCTACATACATACAAGGAACATTGGTTTCATTATATTCATCATAAATAGGTTTGCCTTCTTCATCCATTTCTATTCCTACTTTTTTTAAAAAATCAACAGGGGCAGTACCACCAATAGCATAAATAACTCTATCATAAATAGTATGGTAACCATCATTGAAATTTACTTTTACACTACCATCATCATTTTCTATTGATTCAATATCTGTATTTAGTCTAAGTCTTAGTTTTTCTTGACCATTGTATTTAAATAAAGTCTCTTCATTCTCTGGATTTAGTCTTGTAAACTTCTCTTTTCTATAAACTAAAGTAACGGTGTTACCTTCTTCAGATAAACTACAAGCATACTCTACAGCAGAGTTTCCACCACCTACTACAAGTAGTTTTTCATTTTTGCTACATTTATCTAGATTGAAATTTACATACTCTTTTAGTGAAAAAGGAATTTTATATTCTGGTTTATTGGGTTTACCCATCTTACCAATAGTTACTACAACACATTTTGCTATAAAAACTTTTGTTGAAGTTTGTATAGTAAAAGTGTTAGTATTTTCATCTTTAGTTATGTTTTCTACTTCTGTATTAAAAGCAGTATCAATTTTATCTTCATCAAGTAGTTGATCAAAAAAGTCTAAAGTAGTCTCTTTAGTTCCATCCATAAAAGGAATACTTCCTTCTATATCAACAACTTGCCCCTTCCAGTTTCTATCAACTCTTTTGTTTTTTTTGTAAAATCTTCTTATGGTGCTTGAATGATTATCAGCTTTATCTAAAAGTAAGATATTTTCTATACCATGAACAGCAGCTTCTACTGCTGTACCTATTCCACCTGGACCACCACCTACAATAGCTACTTCATATATTTTTTCCATAAGTAAACCTTTGATGTGAAATAAATAATATATATCTTAACATAACTTATACTATCAGTGTATAATTTTGATATCTTTTATATAAAAAAATTTGTAAGTATAGTTTGGATAAAATATCTTTTAATATAAAAAAATTTAAAAGGTATATTTAATGAAATATGGTGAAAAAGAGATTGTAGAATTTGACATTAACAATGAAGAACATTATTGGCCAAATAAAAACAAAAAAAACTATATCATTGATATTGAACTTCCAGAGTTCATGGCAAAATGTCCAAGAAGTGGATATCCTGATTTTGCAACAATCAAACTTCAATATACTCCAAATGAAAAAGTTATTGAGTTAAAAGCATTAAAACTTTATATCAACTCTTTCATGCTTAGAGAAGTATCTCATGAAAACTCTGCAAATGAGATTTTTGATACTCTATATGAAAAGTTACAACCAAGATGGATGAAAGTTATTGCAGACTTTAAACCAAGAGGTAATGTACACACTGTTATTGAAATTGATAGTGACAAAATGTAAGGAAAAATTCTTTGGAGAGATTAGTTACAACAGCTCAAGCTGCGCAAATACTTGGACTATCACTTCAAGGAGTTCATTATAGAATTAAGAAAAATCAACTTAAATCTATAAAAAAGTCTGGTAAAACATATGTTTATATTCCGGAACATATTCCAGACCAGACTAGTTATGAAGAACCAAAAGTAGAATTGAAACAAGAGACTTTTAATGGCTATGAAGAAGTTATTAAAGTAAAAGATGAGCAAATTGACCTTCTAAAAAAGTCAGTTAAATGGATGAAAAAACAGTACTCATCTGAAATATATAGACTAGAAAAAAATCAAAAAAGAATTATCACAGTATTTAATAGAGAAATTGAGCTTTTACAAAGTGCATTTAATGAGATGCGTTCTATCTATAAGCAACCTCAGATTGAAACAGTTCAGCAAACACAAAATAATGAGGAAGAAAAAGAGAGATTTATCTCTTTATTAGAGTTTACTCTATATTTAAAAAAGCACAATAAAAGCGAAAAAGATATAAAACTTATTATTTTAAAAGCTATACAACAAAAAGATTCAAGATTTATTTATAATCGAAAAGATAAAAAACTGTTGATTTTAAATGAAGATTTTTCTGATTTGATTTAAAAAAGAAGTGCTAAAAAGCACTCTTCTCCAGATACCCAAACACACCATAGATAAAGGTGCCTTGCTGTGTTCCCACCCTGGGGCATTGTCTTTAAAAACGATTGTAAAGGTCTAAAGAAGAGCATCAAAAGTACCTAGATACTCTTTGTGCTCATCTTTGAAGACTGCAATTATATCTTTACAAAACTTAAAACTTCTGTAAATATTTAAGTTACTAGGAAAGTTTCTAGGAGTATAATTCCGCTTTTAAAAATTATGTGAAAGAGAATAGAGTTGACAAAAGATTTTAATTTAGTTGGATTAGTATCCATCATCTTCGCCATGTTTATTTGGGGAAGTTCATTTATTGCACTAAAAGTAGCAATGGTAGATTTAGGTGAATATACTGTTATTTTTATAAGAATGGCTGCTGCATCATTGTGTTTTATATTTTTTATAAAAAGGTTTTTAAAATACGATTTTACAAAACGGGATATTCAATTAATCCTATTACTTGGATTTTTTGAGCCATGTTTATATTTTGTATTTGAAGCAAAGGCTTTATTATATACTTCTGCTTCACAAGCAGGGATGATTACATCGCTTATGCCTTTAATGACAGCTATGGCAGCAGGTTACTTCTTAAAAGAGATTATCTCTAGGCAGTTGTTGTTTGGTTCGGTTGTAGCTATGATAGGTGTTGTTTGGTTAAGTGTTCAAGCAACTACAACTGAGTCTGCACCAAATCCTATGCTTGGAAACTTTTTAGAGTTTTGTGCAATGGCTTGTGCCACAGGATACACTTTGGTTGCAAGATATTTAAGTGAGAAGTTTTCTGCACTGTTTATAACAGCAATTCAAGCATTTATTGGTTTTGTATTTTTCTTACCATTTTTTATTTTTGAGCTAAGTACAAAGGAGATGACTTTCTCTGTTGAAGCTGTTTCTTGGTCTATTTATTTAGGTATAGTGGTTACCTTATTAGGGTATGGACTTTTTAACTTTGCTTTAACTAAAATAGAAGCGTCAAGAGCTGCTATGTTTGTAAATTTAATACCAATTTTTACATTGATTTTAGCTTTTTTAATTTTAGGAGAGAAGTTAACAACTACAGAGTTAGTAGCAAGTGCTACAATTTTATTTGGAGTTATAATCTCACAAATCACAGTAAAAAGATTTAAAAGAAGAAAGATTTGATTTATCTAACACTATTTATTTCAGCCTTTATTTCAGCAACTTTATTTCCTTTAGGAAGTGAGGCTTTGCTGGTTTATAATATCAATGAAGGCTATAATTTAGTGTATCTTCTAGCATTTGCAACTGTAGGAAATGTTCTTGGGTCTTTACTTAACTATTTTATAGGATTAAAAGGCGAAGAGTATTTAGAAAAGAAATCATATTTAAAGCAAGAGAAGATAAAGAGATATAAAGAGTTTTTTGATAAATATGGAGCTTACTCTTTGCTTCTTTCTTGGGCACCTGTTATTGGTGACCCTTTGACTTTAATAGCAGGTGTTTTTAAATATGATTTAAAAAAGTTTTTATTCTTAGTTTTTATTGCTAAGTTTTTTAGGTATCTATTTTTAGCAATAGCAACTCTGTATTTTGTTAGTTAGTTTTTTCTATTGTTAGAAAAAAGTTCTTTAGAAAGCTTCTAATTTCCTCTATAGAGGTTGTCTCTTTCTCATTTAATAGTGAGATATGGAAAAAGCCTATAAATGAGTTTAATAATCCTCTAGTTAAGTTTCTAGCCTCTTTTATAAAGAGTTCTTGTTTAATCCCCTCTTCTACAAGAGAGTTTATAACTTCAAGGTGTTCTTCATATATCTTTTTTAAAAAGTTTTTAAAAGTCTCCTCTTCTTCATAATGGCTAAGTCCTGCAAAAATATTTAAAATAGTTCTATAGTTTTTAAACTCTTTTGTATAAACCATTGTAAAAAAACACTCAAACTTATCTTTTAATTTCTCTTTTTGCTTTACTTCTTTTTCGGTTTTCTCTTTCCATTGCTCATAAAGACCTTCTGTTAACTCTAAAATAATATCTTCTTTATTTTTGAAGTATTCATATAAAGTTCCTTTAGCAATATTTGATTGTTTTGCTAAAGAAGTTACAGTAAGGTTTTGATAGTTTGTATTTAAAAAGGCATCAAGGCACGACAGTGCCATGCACCGTCGTTTTTCTTGTTTTTCTTCTTTTGTCATTTATGACTCTTCACTCTTTTTTTTAGATAGCTTTGAAATAAGAATAAAGAACAGAGGAATAAATACAATTGCAATAAATGTTGCAGCTAACATTCCCCCAATAACTCCTGTACCAATTGAGTGTTTACTAGCAGCACCTGCTCCATTACTAATAGCTAATGGTAAAACACCTACTGTAAAGGCTAAAGAAGTCATAATAATTGGTCTTAATCTTACTTTTGCAGCTTCTAAAGCAGCATCAATTAAGTTGAAACCTTCTTTTTGTTTTTGAATAGCAAACTCTACAATTAAGATGGCATTTTTAGCTGCAAGTCCGGCAAGAACTAAAAGTCCAATCTGGAAGTAGATATTGTTATCAAGTGCTCTTAAATTTGTTGCTAAAATTGCCCCAAATACTGCAAATGGAACAGCTAAAACAACTGAAATAGGAAGTAACCATCTTTCATATAAAGCACATAAAATTAAGAATAAGAAAACAAGTCCAAATACAAATGCCATAGCAGAACTTCCACCTACTTGTTTCTCTTGATAAGCTGAACCTGTCCAACTAATAGTATATCCTGATGGTAATACTTCATTTGCTACTTCTTCAATAGCTTTTAATGCATCCCCAGAACTATATCCAGCTGCTGGTTGTCCTGATACTTTTGCTGCTTGGAAAAGGTTAAATCTTTCAACAATATCAGCACCAACTACTTTTTTATAAGAGATAAATGAGTTAATAGGAAGTAGTTCGCCATTGTTTGCTCTTACAAAAATCTCTTTAAAGTCTTCAATATTGTTTCTATATTCAGAATCAGCTTGTAAATTTACTCTATATGTTCTTCCATAAAGTGAGAAGTCATTTACATAAAAACTTCCATATGTAGAAGTAATAGTGCTATAAATATCATTTAGGTTTACACCTTTTGCTTTTGCTTTTTCCACATCTACATCAACTTTATATTGAGGAATTGTTGCAGATAAAGATGTTCTAACACCAATTAACTCGGGTCTAGTTTTTGCTTTTTCAAGTATTTGATTAACTACTTTTCCTAAATCTTCAACACTACCACCAGTTCTATCTTGAACATACATATCAAATCCACCAGTAATACTCATCCCCATAATTGGAGGTGGAACAACGGCAAATGAGAAACCTTCACTTGTACCCATAAGTTGTTTAGAGAATTTTCCTAGAAGTGCTTGGGCACCCTGCTCTTCATTTGGTCTTTCACTCCAGTCTTTTAGTTTAATAATTGTTGCAACTGTATGTGTTCTTTGAGCTGATGTTGTAAAGTCGTATCCTGCAAGAGTAATGATATTTGCAACATTCTCATCTTGTGAAACAATAGCATTTGTCTCTTCTGATAACTCTAAAGATTTTGATAAAGAGTAACCAGGAGGGTTAAATCCAAATACAAAAATAGTACCTTGGTCTTCTTGCGGAACAAGTCCAGTTTTCATAGATTTAAACATATCATATGAAACAAAAATAAGACCAGCATAAAGTAAAATAGATATTAAAGAGAATCTAATAGTTTTTTTAACTAAGTATGAATAACCTTCAGTTGCTTTATCAAACATGTTGTTAAACCATTTAAAAAAACCTTTTGGTTCATGTTTTCTATTTTTTAATATCTTTACACATAATGTTGGAGTTAATGTTAAAGCAACAAAACCAGAAATCATTACGGAAATAACAATAGTAATAGCAAACTGTCTATACATCTCTCCACTTAAACCACCCATAAAGGCAACAGGAATAAAGATAGCACCAAGAACTAAAATAATAGCAATTAAGGCTCCTGTAACTTCTTGCATGGCAATAAAGGCAGCTTCTTTAGGGGTTTTACCCTCTTCCATATGCCGTTCAATATTTTCAATTACAATAATGGCATCATCAACAACAATACCAATAGCTAATACAAGTCCAAATAGTGTTAGTAAGTTGATACTAAAACCTAAAACATACATACCAGCAAAAGCACCTACAATTGAAATAGGAACTGCAATAAATGGAATTACCGTAGCTCTCCAGTTTTGTAAGAATAAATACATAATTAAAATAACTAGAATTAAAGCTTCAATAAAAGTTTTTACAACCTCTTCAATAGAAGCAGAAATAAAGTCTGTACTATCGTATGGAATGCTATAAGTCATATCTTGTGGGAAGTTCTTTTGAGCTTCTTCTAAAGATCTTTTAATAGCATCTGCTGTTTCAAGTGCATTTGCACCACTTTGTAAGAAAATACCAATAGGAATAGATGCTGCATTGTTTAATCTTGTTTCAACACTATAATCAGCTGCTCCAAGTTCAATAGAAGCTACATCTTTTAGTTTTAAACTACTTCCATCTTCATTTGCTCTAATAACAATATCACCAAATTGATTTGCATTTTCAAATCTTTTTGGAGTTTGAATTGTATATGTGTACATCTGTTTATTTGCAATTGGTTCTGCTGCGATTTTACCTGCTGCATATTGGTTGTTTTGTTCTTTAATTGCGGCAATTACATCAGTTGTAGCAAGTGAGTATTTAGATAACTTACTTGGGTCCATCCAGATTCTAATAGAGTAATCTTTTGCACCAAAGATGATAGCATCCCCTACTCCATTTACCCTTTTTAATGATTCAACCATATTTAAAAGAGCATAGTTTGATAAGTATACTGAGTCATAAGTATCATTTGGAGATTGAAGCATAATAAACATAAGAATACTTGGACTTCTTTCCCCTACAACAACACCTTGTCTTTGTACTTGTTCTGGCATTTTTGCTAAAGCTGCTTGAACTCTATTGTTTACGTCAATCTTTGCAGAATCAGGGTCAGTTCCAACTTCAAAAAATACATTAATATTTAATCTTCCACTATCTTCTGCAACTGAGTTCATATAAAGCATGTTTTTTGCACCATTGATTTTCTCTTCTAAAGGTGCAGCAACAGTTTTTGCAATAGTATCAGCACTTGCTCCTGGATATGAAGTACTTACAATAATCTGAGGTGGTAAAACTCTTGGGTATTGTTCAATTGGTAGATTGAACATAGAGATTAACCCAGTAAGGAATATTACAATAGATAACACACCTGCAAATACTGGTTTTTTTATAAAAAATGAAGAAATCATAACTATTTCTCTTTATTTACAATTTGAACTTTTGTATTAGGTCTTAGTTTTGCAAGGTTACTAATTACAATTTGTTCATTTACTTTTAAACCATCTTTTATAACTATTCCTTTTTCAACTAAACTTCCAGTTTTTACAGGTCTAACTTTTGCAATATTATTTTCATCAAGTACATAAACCATACTTGTTTTTGCAGTTTTTAATACGGCATTTTCAGGAATAATAAAAACCTCACCTAAAGAAAGATTTGTAAGCTCAACTTTTGTAAAGTTACCTACAACAAGCTCATTATTAGGGTTTTTAAACTTAGCTCTTAAAAGTAAAGTATCAGTATTTGAATCAATAGTTGCAGCTATGAAATCTATCTCGCCACTATTATAAGTTTTGCCATTAGCAAGTAAGTTAACTTTTACTTTATTAGCTCTAATTTGACCAAGGAAACTATCCATATCATCTTTTGGTAAAGAGAACTCAGCATGAATAGGATTTGTGTTAGTGATAGTTATTAAGTGTGAATTTGCAGCACTTGAACCTACTAAATCTCCAATACTGTGATTTTTAAGACCTACAATTCCATCAATAGGAGCTTTTACATTTGTATAGTTTAAATTAATTTGTGCTTCTTTTAATGCAGCCTTTGAACTTTCATATTGAAATGTATAGTCATCAAAAGTTTGATTACTAATAGATTTTGATTTAAATAAAGCCTTAGCTCTTTCATAATCTTTTTTTGCTTTTGTAAAGTTTGCTTTTTTCATATTTAGGTTTGCTAAATAGATATCTGGCTCAATTTTATAAAGCAGTGTTCCTTTTTTTACAAAATCACCTTCATTGAAGTACTTCTTTTCTAATGCCCCAGAAACTCTAGCCATAATATTTACTTGCTCATAAGCTTTTAAAATAGTTGGATAAGTTTTGTTTGTTGTATTATTCTCTTTATTTACTTTAAAAACTTGAACAGGTAAGGCAGGTTTCTGAGGTGAAGTTTGTTGTTTTGTGTCCTTTGCTTCCCCTTGAAAACATCCTGTAAAAGCTACAACAGCAATAGTTGTAAGTAGTAATATTTTTTTACTCGTTGATTTTATCATCTAATATAATCCTTTAAATTTTCTCCACTGTGGTAGATAATATTTGCTTTTTTTATTTCTAAGTCATATTTTGCAAACTCTAATAGACTCATCGCATCGTATTTTTCACTTAAAGCTTCAAGATATGCAACATTTTCAATTAAACCATTTTCATATTTTGATTTAATTACTTCATAGGCACTTGTTGCAGCTTTTAAACTCGCATTTGCTGATTTTACTTTTAGTTTTGCAATATTAAATGCTCTTTGAGCTAATTGTAAATCAGTGTTTGCTCTATTTCTTTCATACTCATATCTTGATTTTAGACTTAAGTATTTTTTGTATTGTGCTTCATATCTATTTTTTGTTTCTCCAAAAGAGAAAAGGTTCCACTTCATATTTACAGAAAATATGTTTTGGTCTTCAATAGATTCATAGGCAGAATTATCGTAGTTGTAGTCATAGTCTGTATATGTGTTGTCTAAAGTGATAGTAGGAAGGTAACCACTTTTTTCAACTTTTGCATTATCAAACTGTGCTTTTACATCATACTCTAAAGCTTTGATATCTGCTCTTTGAGAGTCTTGTGTCACTTGATAATCTTTTATCATAGAACCTTCTGAGATAGATATCTTTTTCCCAGTTATATACTCAAGGTTAGATAAAATAGTTTGTAAATCAAGTTCAATTGAGTGTAGGTTTACATTTTCACTCTCTACTCTTGAAATGATTTTTTCTACTTCATCTTTAGTTGTACTTCCAACAGCTAAAAACTTAGATAGTCTCTCCTCTTGTGCTTTTAATTGGTCTATTTGCTTTAATTTTGCTTCTTTTTGAGCTAATAAAGCAAGATAGTTAAAGTAATAAGATGAAACATCTAAAGCAATTTGGTTTTTTGATGAATTTAAACTCTCTTGAGAGCTTTTGATGTTACTTCTGTATTTGCTAAAAGTATTCGATCTTTTATTTCCATCATATAAAACAAAATTTATGCTTGCTGAACTTCTTATTCCATCATTTGGAACACTTGGTGTTTCTTCATTTGTATTTGAATAAGTGGCACTTACATCTAGTTTTGGGTAGTAAGAACTCTTTACACTTTCGTACTCTTTTTTTATTGAGTCTGTATCATATTCATAAGAGTTGATAAGTTGATTCTTTAATGATAACTCAACTAACTCATCTAGGTTTTGACCTAATAAAATAAGAGGTAAAAACATTGCTAATATTGATTTTTTCAAATAGCCTCCTTTTATCTTTCCAGAAAGATATCATATAAAAACTTAAAACTGTCTTTCTAGAAAGATAAAAGATTTTAATTAACTTTGTGTTAAAATTCTTTCATGGATAAACAATATATAGAAAAATTTTTTGAAAATATGAAGCAAAAAGAGGGTTATGATGTGTTTAATATCTCATTGCCTATTACTTTAATTTACAAACATAACTTTAATAAGAATGAGCAAATGTTTAAACAAAAGTATAATTTGATTCATTCAGATGTGGATGTTTTGGCTTCTTTATACTTTAATGGTAAAGAGTTATCACCAACAGAGTTATACTCAGCTATTATCTTTTCTTCAGGAGGAATGACAAAGGTTCTTAAAAAGTTAGAGTCTTTAGGTTATATCTCTAGACAAGCAAACCCAAATGACAAAAGAAGTATGCTTGTTAAGTTAGAAGAGAAAGGTGAAAAGGTTTTACTTGATTGTTTAGATGATTTAATAGAGTTAAAAAAAGAGACCTATGAAGCATTAACTGAACAGGATAAAGAGGATTTAAAAAGAATTTTACAGAAAGTTACTCTAAGTCTTTCATAAAATGTATACAAAGTATACTACTAACTTATAATATAAGCAGATTTCTTAAGGAGGCTTTTAAAGAAGTTATAATAAATTTTAATACTAAATTTACTTAGGAATTAAAATGTGCTTTAAAAGAGTTTTTCTATTTTTTTTACTTTTCCTTTCAACTCTTTATGCACAAGCTTTTAATAAAGCAGAAAAACAATGGATTTCCGAAAATCCAGTTGTCTCAATCTCTATGCTTAATAACTTTGAACCTTTCTCTTATGAAACTAGAGGTGTCCACAAAGGCTTTACGCTTGATATTTTAAAAAGAGTAGAAAAAATAAGTGGACTAAAGTTTGATATAAAAACTTCAAAATGGTCTGAGGCAATTAGTAGTTTTAAAGAAAAAAGAGTTGATGTTATTTCAGAGATTTCTTACACTAAAGAACGTTCAAAATATGCTCTTTTTACAACTACTTATTATGAAATACCTACTTTTATTTTTGGACTTAAATCAGATACAAACTTTAAAAGTGCAAAGAACCTAAAAGGTAAAGTAGTTGCTGTTAGTAGGGGATTGTTTTATATAAAACTATTAAAGGAACTTGGAATAAAAGTAATAGAACTTGATTCAAGTTTTGAAAAAGCTCAAGCTGTGGTTACAGGAAAAGCTGACTATTTCTTAGCTTCATATACAACAGGACAAAAAGCAATAAGTGCTAATACTTTTTATACATTACAAGTACTTGGAGAGTTTACTGCTATTAAAAAAGAAGACCTAAGATTTGCAACCCACAAAGAGAACTCTATTTTAAGAGATATTCTAGAAAAGTCTTTAAAAAGAATAGAACCAGAGGAGTTCTCTTATTTAGCAAAAAAATGGATAAACAATAATAGATTTGATAGCCAAATAGATTTTACAGCAGAGGAAGTAGCTTTTATAAGAGATAATCCAATAGTAAAATATAGTGAAGTAAACTGGAAGCCTTTGTCAATTATTGAAGATAATAAGATGAAAGGTATTATGGGAGAGTATTTAGAACTTGTTGCAAAAAGAACAGGTTTAAAGTTTGAGTTTGTCCCTTCAAAATCTTGGCCCCATGTTTTAGAACAGTTCAAAGAAGGAAAAATTGACTTAGTTCCTGGAGTTGGTTCAAGTCCCCAAGAAAAACAGTTAGGATTAATCTCAAATAGATACGCAAAATATCCTTTTGTAATTGTAACCGATGATAGATATACTTATTTAGAGAATTTAATGGATTTAAAAGATGCAGTAATTGCTGTTCCTAAATCCTATACAAGTTACAACTTTATAGTAAAGAACTATCCTGAGATGAATCTTTTAATAACAGAGGATATTCCAGAAGCTCTAATTGCAGTGGAAAATGGAAAAGCAGATGCTTTTGTAGGTCATATTGCAACTTCTTTATATTATGTTTCTGAACTACACTTAAAAAATTTAAAGGTTGCAGGAACTACAATCTTTGACATAGAACATCACTATTTAATACAAAAAGATATGCCTTTGTTACTTTCTATAATCAATAAAGCTTTTAATTCTATTTCACTACAGGAAAAAAAAGATATAAATGCAAATTGGATTCAAACAACTGTTGTTGAAAAAAAGATTGATTATAAGTTAGTATTTTTAGTTTTCTTTACTTTTGTGATTATTTTAGCTGTTTTTGTTTATAGACAAAATATTTTAAAAAAATATAATGAAAGATTAAAAGACTCATATGCAGATATAGAAAGTATTATGAATTCAACTATGGAAGCTATTTTAATTACTGAAAATAGAAAGTGTATTGAAGTAAATGATTCTGCTGTTAAGCTATTTGGTTACTCATCTAAAGAAGAGATGATAGGGCAGGATTTATTAAATTTTATAGCAAAAGATTATAGAAAACTTGTAAGAAGTAAAATTACTGCAACTGTAAAAGAGCCATATGAGTTAGAGATTTTAACTGCAAAAGGAAAAAATATCCAAACACTAGGAAAGGGTGCAAACCTAAAGCTTAGTGGTAAAAATGTAAGAATTTCTTCAATCATTGATATTACCGATATAAAAAGTAAAGAAAGACTTTTAATAGAGCAGTCAAAAATGGCAGCTTTAGGTGAGATGATAGGGCATATTGCCCATCAATGGAGGCAACCTTTAAGTGTGATTACTGTAGTTACTACAAGCTGGGAAGTTTATGATGAATTAGGAACCTTAGATAAGAAAAAAGTTTTAGAAGAGGGGAAACTTATCTTATCAAATGCTAAATATTTATCTCAGACAATTGATGATTTTAGGCAGTTTATAAAAGGTGAAAACTCATCATCTAAATTTAATGTAAAAGATTTAATTGATAATTTATCAAGACTAGTAAATTCTTCTATTCAGAATGAACAAATAACTTTAGTTTTAAATAATAGTATAGATAGAGAATTATTAGGTGGACAAAATAATCTTCTTCAAGCTTTAATAAATATTATTAATAATTCTATTGATGCTTTAAAACAACAACAAAAAGAAAAATTTATATTTTTAGATGTAAAAGAAAATGAAGATAAAAAAGTTCAAATAATTATAAAAGATAATGCAGGTGGAATTGATAAAAATATAATAGATAAAATATTTGAACCTTATTTTACAACTAAGCATCAGTCCCAAGGCACAGGGCTTGGACTCTATATGACTTATAGTATATTAGAAAAAGCAAATGCTTCAATAAAAGTTGAAAATTGTGATTATACTTATAATAAAAAACAATATAAAGGTGTTATCTTTTCTATTACATTTCAGTAACAAAAAACTTATTTTTATTTAACTCACAATCATAATTTGATAAAATTAATTACTTTAGATCAAGGACTGACTCTTGAAAATTAAAATATTACTATTAATAGCCCTTTTAGCAACTTTTCTTTTTGCTAATAATCAAAAAAAAATTATTTATTTAACACCAGATATTTCAATTCCATTTTGGCAAATAATAGCTAAGGGAGTAAAAGAGAGTAGTACTAATTTAACTTATGATCTTGAAGTATTTAGTTCAGATAATAGTTCAAAAAAAGAGTTACAAAATACAATCAAAGCAATCAAAGCAAAACCTGTAGGAATTGTAATCTCTCCTACAAATTCTTCAAATTGCGTAACAGTTTTAAAACTTATCAAAAAAGCAAATATTCCTGTCGTTATTGCGGATATTGGTACGGATGGTGGTGAATATTTATCGTACATCTCTTCAGATAACTTTGAAGGGGCATATAAACTTGGTAAATATTTAACTAATTTTATGAAACAAAAAAATATTACTGAAAGTAGTGTTGGAATAATAGCAATTCCTCAAAAAAGAGAAAATGGAAAGCTAAGGACTGCAGGTTTCATGAAAGCTTTAAAAGAAGATAGTATTAAAAGTGCTGACATGAGACAGCAAGTAGACTTTTCTTCAAAAGAGACATATTTTCATACAAAAGATTTACTTTCATCATATCCTAATATGAAAGTTATTTGGCTACAAGGTTCAGATAAATACAAAAGTGCTTTAAAGGCTATAAAAGAGTCAAAAAGAAAAGTTTATTTACTTACATTTGATGCAGAGCCAGAGTTTTTAGAGCTTATTCCTAATGGTACAATTATTTTAGCAGGTATGCAACAACCTTTTTTAATTGGTGAAAGAGCAGTTAAAACTCTTGATTCTCATTTAAATAAACAATATGTTCAAAAAAACATACAATTATCAGTGTTAGCTATTTCAAGTGAAAATATTGATATTAAACTAGAAGAAATAAAAAGAAATGTTTTGGGAATAAGCAATGAAGCAAAATAGGGTTTCAATCTATGTAATACTCTTTTTTATAATTACATTTACAGTTGTATTTGTAGTTGGTTTATACTCAACTTATAAATATATAACAACAAAACATGATATGATTAATGATGTTAAATATAACTCTTCACTTACTCTTTCAAAGCTAAATAACAATATTAAAGATTTTATTCTTTCATATTCTGCCCATGAATATAGTAATGTTATTTTTAATGAAATGAATAATCCAAATGTTATTGCTATTATCATAAATGATTATAAAATGGCAGAAATTGTTGGAGAAAAGAGTTTTTACTCTGGAAAAATAAGAGATTCAAATAGTTTGATTGTTGATTATGCAAGTGATAGTAAAATTCATAGAGAATTACTTTCAGCTAGTTCATATAGTAGTGAGCTCAATGTTTTAGATGATAGTGGCAAGGTTATCGGTAAAATGTATATGTACAGTTCTGATAAAGAGATAAATAAAAGGCTTGATGAAATTATTCAAGATAATGTTAGTAATGTGATTTTTTTATCTATTTTTATGACAATCTTTTTATTTATTGCCATAAGATACTTCCTTTTAAACTATATTTTTAATATTATAAAAAATATTGAAAATAGAGATAAAGATGGTATCCCTGTAAAGTTTTTATCAACTGATGCTCCTAAGGAGATTTCAAATCTTAGCTCAACAATAAATGGAATGATTGAAGCAGTAAGAGCTTCAAGTAGTCAATTAAATGAATTAAAAGAGAGACTTCAACTTGCATGGGATGGAGTAAATGATGGTATTTGGGATTGGCATATTAAAAATGATGAAGCCTATTTTTCAAAGAATTGGAAAAAAATACTTGATTATGAAGAGAATGAACTAGAAAACAGTCCTAAAACTTTTTTTAATCTTTTACATGAAGATGATAGAGAACTTGTTAAAAATCACTTAGAAAAGCACTTTTACAATCCTGAACATACTCCTTATGCCCTTGAAGTTAGGATGAAAGCTAAAGATGGCTCTTATAGATGGGTGTTAACAAGAGGGAAAGCAAGTTTAGATGAAAATTCAGAACCGCTTAGAATGGTAGGTTCTCATACTGATATTACAGCTAGAAAAGAGTTTGAAAGAATATTACAAGAACAAAAAGAGGAGTTTGAAACTATCTTTAACTACTCAAAAGATGGTCTTGCAATGTTAGACTTAGAGAGTAATTTCTTAGATTTTAATGACTCATATTTAAAAATGACAGGTTTTACAAGAAAAGAACTTCTTACAAAATCTTGTATTGGTTTATCTATGCCAGAAGATAAAGAATCAGCAAAAAAAGTAATGGAAGATACTTTAAAGTATGGCTCTGTAGAAAACTTTGAGAAAGCCTGCATTGTAAAAGATGAAAAGGTTATTGTTACAAATATGTCTATTGCTTTATTACCTGATAAAAAAAGAGTTATTATTAGTGCTAAAGATGTTACAGACAAAAAACTAATAGAGTCTCAATCAAAACTAGCTTCTATGGGGGAGATGATAGGAAATATAGCTCACCAATGGCGACAGCCTTTAAGTGCGATTTCTACGGTTGCAAGTGGTATTAAAGTAAGAAATGAGTTTGGTATTATAGAGAGTCAAGATGAGGTTTTACAAGATATGGATGTGATTATTGAACAAACTCAATACCTATCAAAAACTATTGATGATTTTAGAAACTTTATTAGAGAAGGGGATAAAAAAAGTGATATTTTTATCTCTTCTGTTATAGATAAGACTTTCTCGATTTTAAATTCAACAATTGTAAACAACAATATCAATGTAATTATCAATAAAGTAGATGATATCAAAATTGATGGTTATGAAAATGAGTTAATTCAAGCACTAATAAATATCATAAACAATGCAAAAGATGCTCTAAAAGACCTTGAAAATGATGATGATAAACTTCTATTTATAGATACAAGAGTTATTGATGATGATTTTGTTCTTAGTATTAAAGATAGCGGAGGTGGTATTAAAGAAGATAGCATGGATAAAATCTTTGAACCATACTTTACAACAAAACATAAAAGTGTTGGAACTGGAATAGGGCTTTCTATGGTTTACCAAATACTTACAGACCATCATAATGCAAAGATAAAAGCTTTTAATGAGTCATATAAGTATAATGGAAAGGTTTATAGAGGAGCAAGGTTTGATATAGTCTTTAAAATAGACTAGTTATCAAACTCTTTATAGATATCCTTATTCTTTGAGTAAATCTTATAAATCACACCTTTGTAGCTAAACTCTAAATAGTTTGCCTGTAACCATAATCTATATGAACCACTATGTTCAACCCTTGTTTCATCTTTTATAGTCTTATTTAAATACTCTTCTGCCACTTCATCACAAACTCCATAAATAGGATCACCTAAAATAGTATGCCCAATTGAGTTAAGGTGTATTCTTATTTGATGTTGTCTTCCTGTAATAGGATTTACTTCTACAAGAGTTATATCTTTTTCTTTATTGTATTTTAGAGGTTTCACATTTGTAATTGACTCTTTCCCCTCTTCTTTTGAGCAAGTAGCCATTCTAACTCCAATAGCTTTTCCCTCTTTTTTTAGGTTTTTATCAATAGTTAACTCTTCTTCAAGTTTTCCTTTTACAATAGCTAAGTAAGCTTTTTTATACTCTTTTTTCTCAAACATTGTAGCAAGAGCATTTGTTGTTTTGTTGTTTCGTCCTACTAAAACTAAACCAGAAGTTTCTGCATCAATTCTATGAGCTTGATTTGCTTTGTCTCCAAAGTGATATCTTATTTCATCAAGTAAAGAGTATTCAGTATTTTTAGAAATAGGGTGAATCATTAAGTTTGAAGGCTTATCAAATATGGCAAAATCAGAAAAAGTAACAAGAGGTTTAAGCCCCCTTGTATGTCCCTCAAAAACAGCCATATATATAAAATCTTCTTCTATAATTTGTGATATTTTATAAGGTACTTTGTTACTATTGAATATCCTGTTCTTACTAAGCATACGGCTCGATATTTTGGGGCTTAGTGTTAAATCCTGCAGTAAAGCAATTTGGATTGTTTTTCCCTTAGTAACTGAAAATTTTTTTAAAGTGAATGGCAATATTGTGTCCTAGAAATTAAGTAAAATTTTAGGCAAAAAATATACAAAAATTAATATAAAATTTTGGCTAATTTAGATAACATATCATACTAAAAAAATGAGAAGTTTTTAATAAAATTTAACAAATATAGATAATAAGGGATTTGCAAATGGTTGAAAGATATGCCAGAGAAGAAATGAAAAAACATTGGACACAACATGCAAGATATGCTGCATGGCTTGAAGTAGAAAAAGCTGCAGTTAAAGCATGGAACAAATTAGGGCTTATCCCTGATGAAGATTGTAAAAAAATCGTTGAAAATGCTACTTTCTCTGTAGAGAGAATTGAAGAGATTGAAGCTGTTACAAAACACGATTTAATTGCATTTAATACAAGTGTTGCTGAGTCACTTGGTGAAGAGTCAAGATGGTTCCACTATGGAATGACTTCTTCAGATGCAGTTGATACAGGTGTTGCACTACAAATGAGAGACTCTTTAAAAATCGTTATTGATGATGTAAAGATGTTAATGGAGTCTATTAAAAAAAGAGCTGAAGAACACAAATTCACTTTAATGGTAGGAAGAAGTCATGGTATTCATGGTGAGCCTATTACATTTGGTCTTACTCTTGCAGTATGGTATGACGAAATGGCTAGACACCTTCAAAACCTTGAAGAGACTATGGAAGTTATTTCTGTAGGTCAAATCTCTGGTGCTATGGGTAACTTTGCTCACGCTCCTTTAGAGCTTGAAGAGTATGCAATGGCTGAATTAGGATTAAAACCTGAGCCTTGTTCAAACCAAGTTGTTCATAGGGACAGATATGCAAGACTTGCAACAGCATTAGCTACAATGGCTTCTTCAATTGAAAAATTCGCAGTTCAAGTAAGACACTTACAAAGAACAGAAGTTTATGAAGCAGAAGAGTATTTTGCAAAAGGACAAAAAGGTTCTTCAGCAATGCCTCACAAAAGAAATCCTATCTTAACTGAAAATATCACTGGTCTTGCAAGATCAATTAGAGCTCACGCTATTCCTGCAATGGAAAACGTTGCATTATGGCATGAAAGAGATATTTCTCACTCATCAAGTGAAAGATTCTGGTTACCAGATGCATTTATTACAACTGACTTCATGCTTCACAGAATGAACAATGTAATCGCAAACTTAACAGTAATGCCAGAAAACATGATGAAAAACCTAAACCAAACTGGTGGATTAGTATTCTCTCAAAGAGTATTATTAGAACTTCCAAAAGCTGGTGTTTCAAGAGAAGATGCATATAAAATCGTTCAAAGAAATGCAATGAAAGTTTGGGAAGAAATCCAACAAGGAAAACCAACTCTAAATGAAAATGGTGAATCACTATACTTAGGACACCTATTAGCTGATGAAGATTTAAGAGCTAAATTAAGTGAAGAGCAAATTAGAGAGTGTTTCAACTACGAATACTACACTAAAAATGTAGATGCAATTTTCAACAGAGTTTTTAAAAAATAAATAATTTATAATCGAAAAAGGCAAGCAATATGGCAATTATGATTGAAAAAAGAAATGGGAGAAAAGAGGTTTTAGATATTACTAAAATCCAGAAAATGACAATCGATGCAACAAAAGATTTAGATGGAGTATCTCAATCTGAGTTGGAACTTGACGCACAAATTAAGTTTGTTGATGGGATGAGTTCTGCAGATATCCAAGATGCGCTAATTAAGACAGCAGTAGAGAAAATAGACATAGATGTTCCAAACTGGACATTTGTTGCTGCAAGACTGTTTTTATTTGACCTTTATCATAGAGTTGGGAAATCAACTCATGGTATTAAAGGTGAGCCATATTGCCATTTAAAAGAGTATCTAAAGTATGGAAAAGAAGCAGGAAGATTAATCCCTAATCTTGGTGAAGGCTATGACTTAGATGATTTAAATGACTATATTGATTCAGATAGAGATTTACTATTTAACTATCTTGGAATTAAAACTTTATATGACAGATATTTAATCAAGAACAAAGAAGGAAACCCAATAGAGCTTCCTCAACATATGTTTATGGCTATTGCTATGTTCTTAGCTCAAAATGAAGAGAATAAGCAACAAAGAGCAAAAGAGTTCTATGATGTAGTATCTAAATTTGAAGTAATGCTTGCAACTCCTACATTATCAAATGCTAGAACAAATAGACATCAATTAAGTTCTTGTTATATCGGTTCATCTCCTGATAACATCGAAGGTATTTTTGATGGATATAAAGAGATGGCTCTACTATCTAAGTATGGTGGAGGTATTGGTTGGGATTGGAACCAAATCAGAGCTTTAGGTGGGATGATTGATGACCATAAAAGTGCAGCTGGTGGTACTGTACCATTCCTTAAAATCACAAATGATATTGCAATTGCAGTTGACCAATTAGGTACAAGAAAAGGTGCAATTGCAGTATATGTAGAGCCATGGCATATGGATATTACAGACTTTATTGACTTAAAGAAAAACTCTGGTGAAGAAAGAAGAAGAGCACACGACTTATTCCCTTCATTATGGATTACTGACCTATTTATGGAAAGAATCTTAGAGGATTCTCATTGGACTTTATTTGACCCACATGAAGTAAAAGATTTATCAGAACTTCACGGTGATGAGTTCAAGAAAAGATATGAAGAGTATGAAAATGATGAGTCTATTACAAAAGATAGAATCAAAGCAAAAGATTTATGGAAGAAGATATTAACTTCTTACTTTGAATCAGGAAGCCCATTCTTATGCTTTAAAGACAATGCAAATAGAGCTAATCCAAATGCACACGTAGGTCATATTAGATCTTCAAACCTTTGTACAGAGATTTTCCAAAATACAAACCCTAACCACTATAAGATTAGATTAGAGTTTGAAGATGGAACAATTGAAACATACGAAGAAGGAGATATTGTTTTAGTAGATGGTGGACAAGAGAAGAAAGCAAACAAAGTAACTGCACTTGACTCTATCAACGGTAAAAAAGTATTTATAGTTGAAAAAGAGAAGATTGATGGAGATACAGCAGTTTGTAACTTAGCTTCAGTAAATCTATCTAGAATCTTTACAAAAGAGGATATTGAAAGAGTTGTTCCAATTGCAGTTAGAATGCTTGACAATGTAATTGACTTAAACTTCTATCCTCTAAGAAAAGTAAAAGCAACAAACCTAAAATCAAGATCTATTGGTCTTGGTGTTATGGGTGAGTCTCAAATGCTTGCAGAGCAAAAGCTTGTATGGGGAAGTGAAGACCACTTTAAAAAGATTGATACAATTATGGAAGCGATTTCATATAATGCAATTAAATCTTCATCTGAGTTAGCAGTAGAGAAGGGTACTTATCCTACATTTGATGGTTCAAATTGGTCTAAAGGTATTATGCCTCATGACCACGCTCCACAAGCTGTAAATGCACTTGTAGACAAAGATTTATTTGATGCAGGATATGATTGGGATGCATTAAGAGAGCAAGTAAAAGCAAATGGTATGAGAAATGGTTACCTAATGGCTATTGCTCCTACATCATCTATTTCAATTCTTGTAGGAACAACACAAGCTATTGAGCCAGTTTATAAAAGAAAGTGGTTTGAAGAGAACTTATCAGGACTTATTCCTGTAGTTGTACCAAACCTAAGCCCAGAAACTTGGGTTTACTATACACCAGCATATGAAGTAGATCAAATAGATATTATTAAAGCTGCTGCTGTTAGACAAAAATGGATTGACCAAGGGCAAAGTACAAATATCTTTATGAGTTTAGAAAAAGCAAGTGGTAAATATCTACATGAGATTTATACTACAGCTTGGAAGCTAGGTCTTAAATCAACTTATTATTTAAGATCTCAATCTCCTGAGGCTTCTAATGATGTTGAGGACAGAAGTATGGAGTGTGCAGGTTGTCAATAAGATAACCTTACACTTTTTACATACAAAAGTCTAAAATTAAAATATATAATGTCAAAAAAACAGAGGTAAAACAAACGTGGGTAGAAAAACGATATATAATCCAGATTCTAAAGAGACTTTCAACGAAAGAAGAATCTTCGGTGGAAATCCAGATGGAATGATTAACTTCACAAAGATGAAGTATCAATGGGCTTTAAATCTTTGGGATACAATGGAAGCAAATACATGGTTCCCTAAAGAAGTACAAATGACTGGTGATGCTAAGGATTATAAGTATCTAAGTCCAGCAGAAAAAAGAATGTATGATTTAGTACTTTCTCAATTAATCTTTATGGATTCATTACAAACAAATAACCTAATGGATAATATCAATCCATATATCACTGTTCCTGAGATTAATGCTTGTTTATCAAGACAATCTTATGAAGAGGCAAATCACTCAAAATCATACGCAGTTATGGTTGAGTCTATTTCTGATAATACAGATGAGATTTATGAGAAGTGGAAAACAGATGAAAAGCTAAGAGAAAAAAACAACTATATTGCAGATGTTTATCATAACTTAGCAGGAGATATTACTGATGAAAAGATGGTTTTAGCAATGTTTGCTAACCAAATCTTAGAAGGTCTATATTTCTACGCTGGATTTGCTGCTATGTATGCCCTTGGAAAATCAGGGAAAATGCTTGGTTCTTCACAGATGATTAGATTTATTCAAAGGGATGAAGTAACTCACTTACTTCTTTTCCAAAACATGATTAACTCTACTAGAAAAGAGAGACCTGAACTATTTACAGCTGAGTTAGAGCAAACTGTAAGAGGTATGTTTAGAAAGGCTGTAGAGCTTGAAGCTTCTTGGGGTGCATATATTACTCAAGGACAGATTTTAGGGTTTACAGACGCTATTATCACTCAATATATCCAATATCTTGCAGATAGAAGACTTGAAGCTGTTGGTTATGCTCCTGAGTATAATGTGAAGCATCCTATTCCTTGGGTTGATGGATATGCAAGTTTTAATGATCAGAGAACTAACTTCTTTGAAGGGAACGTAGTTAACTACTCGAAAGGTAGTATCGACTTCGACGACTTCTAAAAAAGAGTTTTTATAAAGCTCTTTTGGGAAATTTCTGCGTTATCGCAGAAACTTTTCCAGTCATTTACTACAGTAAACTCCTACAAAAGTTTCCACTCTCGCCTTGAACTTCTTCCAAAATATCAATTATAAAAACTCTTTTAAATTAAAATGGTATATAATCACCATTATTAACGTAAGCTTTTCTTCCTTCTTTAGTTAATTTATATGAGAAAGTTCCATCTTCATAGCCTTTTACTTTTTCAACAAGATTTTTTTCAATTAATCCATCAATTAAGTGTTCGAGAGTGATTAGGCTCATCTGTGATGTTTTTGATAATTGAGTAGTATGGTTTTTAGGGTCATTACCTATATAATACATGATTTTACTTTCATTAGGAGATAAGTCATAGCTAGTATTATTAGTTGAAATAGAGTTATTAGCGATGCTATTTATAGTATTATTTAGTTCATTAATCTCTTTTTTGTATTTATTATGCAATTCTTCAATTTGCTTTATATGTAAGTCTTTCGTTTGATTATTTAACTCTTCTTTTTTATCAATTGATTTTTTAAGATTTATTATCTCATTGTCTTTTTTACTAAATGTTTCATCAAAGCTTAGTTCTAATTCAGTAAATCTACGCTGTAAATCTCCATATTCTTCATATGTAAGAACTCTTTTATTACTAATTTTCTTTAATTCGTTTTGATGCTCAATCCATTTTTCATGAATTTTATTTGATATTTTTGGAAAGTATAGAATATAAAGAAGTGTTGCGATAATTGGTAAAGCTAATCCACATCCATATTGTTCTATCCATGAAGGATAAACATTTGAAGAGATTTCGTTAAATTTTTCAATAGGTTTTAAATCAGAGAATAAAACAATTAGGAACTTATAATTGAATATAATCCAATAAAAAATAAATGCTCCCAATAGTGGGCTAGAAGTTCTTTCATACATGTGTGCTTTAAATGAGTTAACAATATCTTTCATATCTTCTCCATAAAAATAATGATTTATTTTATCTAAAAACTATTTAATAGGCTGTTATTCTCCACATCTGCAAAAGCTGAGGATTTGTAAAGTATTTGCGAAATATGTGAGGACTGTTTGAAGAAATAAAAGTGACTAACTCACTTTTATTTATGAGTTCCGCAACATAGCAAATAGTTTTCAAATACGAAGGCACTTGCTTTAGCAAGCTTTGAAGCCGTGGTTGCTTTTGGAGATACCTTTTTCAATAAAAAGGTATCATACTTTTTCTTCTTTTTTCAACAAAAAAGTATTACCCACTTGTAATCCAAATGAAACCAACCCTTAATAAAATAATCTTATCAAATATAAAAAAGGGGAAGTTATGACACTAAAATATGAGAGCGGATTTTTATTTCTAAGTATGAGTATTAGCTATTTCACAACAGCATACTTAAGCTATTTTTTTATTTACTAATACTATCTATTTCTTCTATCTTTACAGGTTTTGCAAAATAGTAACCTTGGAATAGCTTACAACCTAAGCTAACTAAGAAGTCATATTGCTCTTTAGTTTCAATTCCTTCTGCAACAACTTGCAAGTCTAAAGCCTCAGCAAATAGAAGTATACTTTTAACAATAGCTTCATCAGCTTTGTTTTCTAAGATATTGTTTACAAAAGACCTATCTATCTTGATTTGATTTAAAGGTAGTTCTCTTAGGTATTGTAAAGATGAGTATCCAGTTCCAAAGTCATCTAAAGAGACTTGAACCCCTAACTCTTTTATTTTAAGCATCTTATCTTTTACCTCTTCAAGACTTTTTGCAAGTATGGATTCTGTTAGTTCCACTTTTAGAAGATTTGATTTTACATTGTATTGTTTTAGATACTTTTCAATAACAGATACAAAATCTTCCTCTAGGAACTGTTTTGCACTAATATTAATAGCAATGACCCAATTTGATGTTTCTTTGCTTTTTTGCCATGTTTCTAGCTGTTTACAAGCTGTTTTTATAACCCATGAACCAATAGGAATAATCAAACCAGTCTTTTCAGCAGTAGGAATAAAAGTATCAGGGGGAATCATTCCTTCTTCTGGATGTATCCATCTGATTAAAGCTTCTGCTCCATATACACGATTTTCATCATCATATTGTAGTTGATAATAAAGCTTGAAATGCTCCTCTTTTATAGCTTTGATTAGTTGTGAATAAGTATCAAGATGATTTTGTGCCATACTCTGTGCTTGTTTATCAAAATATGAGAAGCTCTTTTCCTCTTTCTTTGCTTGATGTAAAGCTGTATCTGCTTGTTTTAGTAGTTTATTTGCATTGTTGCAGTTTTTGTTATAAATAGATAGTCCTGCGTAGATTATAGGGTTTATTGTTTTGTCTTCTATTTTTATTTGCTCAGATAAAGTAGATATTAAAAACTCTGTTAAAAGTTTGGCTTCAATAGAGGCTTGGTTTTTATGTTCGTGAATATGTGGAAACCAAACAGCGAACTCATCGGCTGCTATTCTAGCTATGATTGAAGCATCGTTAAATATCTTCTTTATTTTTGAAGTGATTACCTCAAGTACTTTATCTCCTACACTATAACCATAAGCATCGTTAATCATCTTAAAATCTTTTAAATCAAAACAAAGAAGTACTCCCCATCTAAACTGCTCTTTTTTGTCTAGGTGAGTTTGTATTTCATTTAAAAGCATCTCTTTATTTGCTAATCCAGTCAAAGAATCATACTGTTTTAGGTATTCAACCTTTGCTTCTGTTTCTTTTTGAATAGTTAAATCAATAAATGAAGCAACATAATAAATCACATTTAAATCATCATCTAAAACAGCTTGGATAGTTAGGTGTTCTGGAAAGATTGTTCCATCTTTGTGTTTATTATATATTTCACCACTCCAGTGATTATACTTATTTAGTTTTTCTTTCATCTCTTTATAGAAGTTTTCATCTTGATATCCAGATCTTAAAACACTAGGAGTTTTTCCTATAACTTCCTCTTTTTCATATCCAGAGATTTTAGTAAAGGCTTTATTTACTTGAAGAATTCTTTCCTTTGCATCAGTAATCATCATACCACTTCTAGTTTCAAAAGCAGCAGCGGCTATCTTTTCAGCTTTTTGAGAGTTTTCAATTCTTTGAAGCATGTAGTTGATTTCATCATAAAGTTTGCCTATTTCATTATCTTCATTTGTATGGGCTCTATTTTTTAAAGAATCGATAATATCAATCTTGCTTAAAAAAGATACTAGTTTTAAAATAGGTTTTGTAAATCGTTTAGCAAAGAAGTTTGCAAGGGCAAAAGATAAAAGTAAAAGGATTATAGAAATAGAGATTAAAATAGGAATATCTCTTTTTACTACATCCCCTAGAGTTTTTACTTTAAAGTTTAGTTCAACAACTCCTAGTTTTGTGCCTTGATATGTGGCATCAACATAGAGTTTTAAAAGGTTGTTTTTAATACTGCTTATTCTTTCAAAATCATCTTTTAGAGGTTTTGCTTCAAAGTTTTTATTGTCTTTACTATATTGGAAAACAGCTTTTTTATCTGTTTTATATAGAACCATTGAGTCAATATTATCAAAAGACTTTAGCTTACTTGTAATATCTGCTGCAACAGCTACTTTCTTTAGTAAGATAAGTTTTGCAATATCTTGACTTAATACCTTTGCAACAGTACGAGATAGCTCAATTGTTTTGTCATACTGAGATTTCATATTCCAGTAAACAAAACCAGAATATCCTACTGTACCAGTTATCAAAGTAACCAGTAAAATCATTAAAGTAAGTCTTCTTTTTATTGAACCTCTGTACTGTTTTTGTGTCATAACTATAATGAAGGATTTTCTATAGGAACTGCTTCGTCATTTCCCCACTCTGCCCATGAACCATCATATACACTAGCTTTATATCCTAGTTCTTGAAGCACAATATAGTTTAATGCAGCATCAGCTCCACCGTCACAATAAAGGATTATTTCTTTATCTTTTGGAATATCTTTATATACAGTTTTTAACTCATCAAGATTTTTAATCTTATTCCCTGTACTAGTAACTTGGTAGTTTTGTGTACAAGCATAGTTTTGTGCTGTAGGAATATGTCCAAATCTTTTTGCAATAGACTCTTTACCTAAGTAGTGAGACTCTTTTCTTCCATCAATAATTGTCTTTTTACCAATAGAAAGTAGGGTACTTAGTTTAGTTTGAACTTTTGTATTGTCAACTCTTGGAGTAAAGTTACTTTTTTTAGGAATAAAAGGTTTAGAGCTAAGAGTTAGGGTATTTTCTTCCCAGTTTTTATAGCCTACATTTAAAACACCAACGTTGTTGTGTCCTAGAATTTCAAGTATCCAATAAAGTCTTGCTGACCAGATAAAACTTCCATCATCATATGCAACAACTAAAGAGTCGTTTTTGATTCCAGCATTAGAGAAAAGTTCTTGGAGTTGTTCAATATTTGGCATAAAGAATTTTTCAGCAAAAAGATTCTCTAAAGCAGGGATATTAACTGCATTTTTTATATGGTCTTTTTCATAAAGCTCTTTTTTTCTTAAGTCCAATAATACAAGATTTGAATTTGAGATATTTTGTTTTAACCAAGTTAGGTCAACTATTGAGGGCATATTTTTTTCATTAGCAAAAACACAGATGCTAAAAATAAAGATTAACAGTAGTTTCTTTACCATTTTGTGGCCTTTATAGCAAATTAAATAATAAGTATAGCCACTATTTTCTTAAGTTTATAGAGTTAGTTATAAAAATTTATCTAAATTTAAGTTAGAACTCTAGTTTATAGCCAACACCCTTGATATTTATAATTGAATCTTTGCCAAGTATCTTTCTTAGGTTTTTAATATATGTTCTAACTGTAGTATCCGTTGGGGCTTCATCATAAACCCAATTGTTAAGGGCTATCTCTTCTATAGAAACTGCTTTATTTGAGTGTTTTAAAAGGTATTCAAAAACCTTTGCTTCTGTCTTTGATAGTTGAAACTTTTCATCTTTTAAAAGAATGGCTTTTAAATCATAGTTGTAAGAGATTTCATCATTTATCTTCTGCTCTTCCTTTGATTCTATTTTTCTTAGTCTTTTGATATTGTCAATTCTAAGTTTTAACTCACTTAGGTGAAAAGGCTTTCTTATATAATCATCGGCTCCTGCATTAAAACCTGTTTCCATATCTTTTGTAGTGTGAAGTGAAGTTATAAAAATAGTTGGTATATCTATTGAGTTTGCTTTAAGGTTTTTTAATAAATCAAAGCCATTTATAGAAGGTACATTTACATCTAGAATAAGTAAATCAAAGTGTTGCTCAAAGATAAGCTCATAGGCTTCTTGCCCATCATAAGTAGAAACTGTTTCATACTCTAACTCTTCTAAAAACTCTTCAATAATTTCATGTAAAAGGGTATCATCTTCTAGTAATAATATTTTCATTTTTAAACTCCATAATAAAGTATATAAACTACACGTGGAAGTTATGTGGAAAATGCTATAATCAATTTTCAAAAGGAGTATACCATAGATTTAACTAGAAGTGAAAAAGTAACCTTTATAAGATTTCTGTCTTTATATTTAGGGGCTTCATTTATTTTATTACTGTTATTATCATTGTTATATTACCAAAATGAAAAGACACTACATCTTGATTTAGCAAAAACAAAAATGGAGAATATCTCTTCTCAATTATCTTCAAGAATCATCTTTTCACATATGATGGACTCAAAACTGGATATTGATGATTATTTAAATATGAAGCAATATGAAATCGCTTTTTATGATAGAGAAGGTAAAAAAATCCTTGGAAATTTTAATGACAAAATAAAACTAGAAAATGGCTTTTATCAAAAAGATAGCAACTATATATTAGTAGATAACTCTACCTTTGGACATCTAGGTATTTTTCATACTGTAATAAAAGATAAACTCTTCCACTCTTTAGTTCATACTACTAGAAACAAAGTCTTAGTAGTATTTTTAATCACTTACTCTTTTATTGCTCTTATTGGTTTCTTTTTAGCAAAACTATTTATAAAACCTATCAAAGATGAAAGAGAAAAACTAAACAACTTTATCAAAGACACAACCCATGAATTAAATACTCCAATAAGTGCTATTTTGATGTCATCAGAAAGTGATAATCTCACAAAAAAACAGCTTGAAAGAGTAAAACTAGCAGTTCATAGAATCTCTGAAATCTATAGTGATTTAACCTATATTTTTTTAGAAGAGAAAGATGAAAATAGGGTAGTTCATGAACTTGAACTAAAAGCTTTAATAGAAGAGCAACTAAAATATTTTGAAGTAATAGCCTTAAAAAGAAAGATAACTATTCACCTAGATTTAGAAGAGTTTTCTTATAAAATAGATAAAAATGACTTTATAAGATTGTTTAACAATATCCTTTCAAATGCAATTAAATACAATAAAAAAGAGGGTGAAGTTTTTATTACTTTAAAGAATTCAACACTTAGTATAAAAGATACAGGAATAGGGATTGAAAAGAAAAAACTAAATGATATCTTCAACAGATACTATAGAGCCACAAAAGAGCAGGGTGGTTTTGGTATTGGGCTTAATATTGTTCAAAATATCTGTAAAGAGTATGATATAAGTTTTGATGTAAAATCTCAAGAGAGAAAAGAGACTACTTTCACTTTTAAATTTTAATTTTCCACACACTTTCCATATTTAACAACTACACTTCTTAGAATAAAATCTAAGGAGACAAAATGAAACTATTGAAAATCTTTTCAATGATTGCACTTTTTATAGGTGTTTTAAATGCAGACCCAATTGATTTAAATGGGAGCAAAAACGGATATGACGTGACTTTAAAGTCTGAAAAGTCATTAGTAGTTGGAGATAACAACTTTTATGTAACATTAGCAAAAGATGGTAAGCCTGTAACAGATGCAAAGGTAAAAGCAAAATTCTTTATGCCAGAAATGCCTGGTATGCCATATATGGAATATGTTGGAAAAGCAAAGTTAGTTGATGGTAAATATAAAATGTTAATCAACTTCTCAATGAGTGGTACATGGCAGTATCATTTAATGTTTAAAACTGCTGATGGAAAAGTACACAAACTTAGATCTAGCGTGAATTTATAATGTTAAAGCAATCTCTTACTCTCATCTTGTTGTCAAGTCTATTGACAAGTTCTATTTATGCAAAGGAAGTAAAGCAAGTAGTAAATGAAGCTATTAATACAAATAGTTCACTACAAGCTTTAGAACAATCAATTCTTTTAGCAAAAGAACAAATTGACCTTGCAGGAAAATGGCAAAATCCGATTTTGAATTTTGGTGCAAATGATATTCAATTTGATGATATTTCTAAAAGAGATTTAGAGCCTATGCAAGCGCAGTTTATTGGTCTTAATCAAATGATACCAATAGGAGATAAAAAAGAGTTAGAAGAAGAGATTGCAAGAGATGACTATGAGCTTTCGAAGTTAGTATTAGCTGATAAAAAGCTTGAACTAGAATCAAAAATATATGAGTATATATACAATATAAAATTAGTTGAAGAAAGAGTTGCTCTTTTTTCTAAGTTAAAACAAAATATTGCAGAACTACAAAAACTTTTAGAAGAGTTTTATAAGTACAATAAAGCAAGCCAAATTGACATATTAAAGGTGCAAACTTTATATGATGAGCTTGATATAAGCGAACAAAAACTAAACAATAATCTTAGGGTTTTTAAACTTCAGTTAGAACAACTAACATACACAAAGTTTAAAGATATAGATATCAGTACTGAGTTAGAAAAACTTACTTTAGTAAATAATATTGATTCACACCCTAAGATTTTGCAAATTGAAAAAAATATTGAGAAGTTTAATACTACTTCAAAATTTGAAGAGGAAAAGAAAAACTCAGATATAAACTTTGGAGTTAAATATTTCCAAAGAGATAGTAAGTATGAAGACTATATAAATATAAGTGTTGCAATTCCACTTTCTATTTATGGAAGTGAAGATATAAAAGCGCGAAAAGCAAAATTCAAAGCAAATGAATATAAAAATCTTTTACAAGATTCAAAACTAAAATTTACAAATCAAATTAAAATTTTACAAGACAATATAGATAATGCTTTTTATTCATATAAAAAATTAAATGAAAGCATAATTCCAAAATACAATCAAATTCAAAAAACACTAGAAAGTTATAACAGATTTTCATCATTGAAGCAAATTGATTCAAAACAGTTAATTAGAAACTTGAATGAATTAATCAAGTATAAACTAAAAGCGATTGATGAAAAACAGAAATATTTCACAAGTTTATCAAATTCTATCTATTTTACAAAGGTTAATAAATGAAAAAGTACATACTAGCCCTATTTTTAGGGGCTTACATATTAAATGCTGAAATTCTTGAAGTAAAGCAGTTGTTCAATAAAAAGCTCACAGAAGTTAAAAAAGAGCAAATAGGCCCTTTAAAAAGCTTTTATGGACGTCTAGCATTTGATGAGTCAAGAGTTTTTGATGTTGTAAGTAGATTTGATGGATATATAACAAAATTAGATGCTAATAAACTTTATTCTATGGCAAAAAAAGATGAAGCACTTTTTTCAATCTATTCAGATGAAGTTAGTTCAATTATTCAAGAGATTAATATTGCTAAAAAATTTAATAAAAGTTTAGTTGAAAGTAATGTAAATAAATTAAAAGCTTTAGCCGTTCATAAAAAAGAGATAAAAAGAATTATTGAGGCAAAAGAGTATATCCATGATATTGCCTTTTATGCTCCTTATGATTCTGTAGTTATTAAAAAAGAGATAAACAATGGAAGCTTTGTAAAAAAAGGAAGTCTTTTAGTTCAACTTGCATCATTAAAAAAACTTTGGGTTATCGCAAGTGTATATCAAAAAGATTTATCTTTTGTAAAGAAAGGTCTTAAAGCAAAAGTTTATATTGATGGTTTTGCTGAACCAGTTATCTCAACAGTTGATTATATTTATCCTACAATAGATGAAACAAATAAAAGTGTTGATGTAAGACTTGTGATAGATAACAAGGACTTAAAGTACTCGCCAAATATGTTTGCTAAAGTTGATATAAAGCAAATCAACAGAGAAATTCTAACTTTACCTAAGACAGCAGTTTTACAAAAAGGAAGTAAACATTATGTTTTCCAATACCTTTCTGAGTCAGAGTATGAACCAATAGAAGTTACTGCAAAAAGAATTTCATCAAATAAATATGAGATTATAGATGGAATCCAAGAAGGTCAAAGGGTTATTAATAATGCTCTTTTCTTACTTGATTCAGATGCAATTACAAATGGACTTTATAGTTCAGATGATGATGACTGGTAGGATTTATTATGGTTGAATCAATTATTTTACAAAGTATAAAAAACAAATTTTTAATTATCTTTGCAATGCTTGTATTAGCTATTGGCTCTATTTGGGCTATCAAAAATACAAGCTTAGATGCACTTCCTGACCTTTCACCTCCTCAAGTAATTGTGCAAGTGAAGTGGGCAGGGCAAAGTCCTAAGACTATAGAAGAGCAAGTTTCATATCCTCTTATTTCAAATCTTATGAGTCTTCCAAATATTGAGACTGTAAGAGCAATGAGTTCATTTCAAAATGCGCTTATTTATGTGATATTTAAAGATGGAACAGATCTTTATGATTCTAGAAATAGAATTCTAGAGCAGCTTTCACAACTTCAAGGTGCTTTCCCTGAAGGTGTTGATGTAGCTATCGGTCCAGATGCTACAGGTGTTGGTTGGGCTTATCAATATGCTTTAAAATCAGATACAAAATCCCTTGATGAGTTAAGAACGCTACAAGACTACTATTATAAGTTTGCACTTTTAGGTGTGGATGGAGTTAGTGAGATTGCATCTATTGGTGGATTTATTAAAAACTATGAAATCACTATTGACCAAGATAAGATGGTGCAATATGATGTTTCAATTGCTGATTTAAAAAAAGCCTTAGAGTCAAACAATGATGAAAAAGGTGGAAGAATCATTTTAGAAAATGGTTTTGAACACATGGTTCAAGCAAAAGGTTTTCTAAAAACTGTTGAAGATATTGAAAATATTACTGTAAAGACTTTTGATGCTAATCCTTTATTTGTAAAAGATATTGCAAGTGTTAATATCACTTCATCAAATAGAAGAGGTATGGCCGATTTAAATGGTGAAGGTGAAACTGTTGGTGGAATTGTGGTTGTTAGGTATGGTGAAAATCCTTATTCAGTAATAAAAAGAGTTAAAGCTAAACTTGATACTTTAAAAATAGATGATGTAGAAGTTGTTGAAGTATATGATAGAAGTTCACTTATTGATAAAGCAATTGATACACTAAAAAATACTCTTATTGAAGAGTCAATTATAGTTATGATTATTGTGGCTCTGTTTTTATTTCACTTTAGGTCAGCACTAATTATTATCATTACTTTACCACTTACAGTTATGATTACTTTTTTACTGATGAAGTTCTTTAACTTAGGTTCAAACATTATGAGTTTAGGAGGTATAGCTATTGCAATTGGAGCTATGGTTGATGCAACTATTGTTATGGTTGAAAATGCCCATAAACATCTTCAAGATAAAGAAGATATCTCAAATAAAGAAAGAATTGATATTATAATCAAGTCTTCAAAGCAAGTAGGACGACCAATCTTCTTTGCTCTAGTTCTTGTTGTGGTTTCTTTCTTACCTATATTTGCTCTTACAGGGCAAGAAGGAAGATTGTTTACACCTTTAGCTTTTACTAAAACATTTGCAATGGTAGCTGGAGCTATTTTATCTATTACTATTGTTCCTATACTTATGATTTATTTTATAAAGGGAAAAATTCTAAGTGAAGACAAAAATATTTTAAATAGATTTTTTGTGAAGCTTTATTCTCCTATTTTAAAACTATCACTTAAATTTAGATTTTTAATAGTTGCATTTTTTGTTCTTACTTTAGCTCTTGTATATCCAGTATATAAAAAGTTAAATTGGGAGTTTATGCCTATGATGAATGAGCAAACTTTTATGTATATGCCAGTAACTCCATATGGTATTGGTGTTGATTTATCAAAGGAATTAACTCAAAAAACAAATCAAATATTAAAGTTTTTTCCTGAAGTAGATACAGTATTTGGTAAAGCAGGGCGAGCAGATACTGCAACTGACCCAGCACCATTAGCAATGATTGAAACAATAGTTACATTTAAGCCAGAAGAGCAGTGGCGAGAGGGAATGACATATAAAAAGCTTATGCATGAGATGGACCAAAAACTTCAAGTAGCTGGTCTTATTAACTCATGGACATATCCAATTAGAGGTAGAATTGATATGCTTTTAACAGGTATTAGAACTCCTTTAGGAATAAAGCTTTATGGAAATGACCATCAAAAGTTAGAAGATACTGCTTTAGAGTTTGAGAAAAGACTTAAAAAACTTGATTCAACTCTGTCTGTATCAACTGATAAGATTAACTCTGGATACTATTTAAATATTGATATTGATGAGCAGATGTTATCAAGATACGGAATTACAAAAAATGATATTTTATCTACTGTGTCTTTAGGTGTTGCAGCTTCAAAAGTTACAACGCTATTTGATGGCTTAGAGAGATACCCAGTTTCATTAAGGTTTGAAACAACTCAAAGGGAAGATATAAATGCTTTAAATAATCTTCAAGTAAAAACTAAACTTGGATTCCAACCTTTAGAGATGTTTGCTAAGTTAAATTATGATGAGGGACCATCTGTTATTAAATCAGAGAAAGCACTTAATGTTAACTTCATTTATATCACTCCTAAAGCTGATATCTCATCAAAACAATACAAAGATGAGGCTAAAGAGATTCTAGCTGATATGAAGCTTCCTGAAGGCTTTTATTATGAGTGGGCAGGGCAGAGTGAATATTTAGAGTCTGCTATGGAAAAGTTAGCTTATATTATTCCTCTAACTTTTGTGTTGATATTTATTCTTATATATTTTGCACTTAAAAATATTACATATACGATGATTATATTTTTTACTTTACCGTTTGCCCTAACAGGTGGAGTATTTTATTTAGAAATTCTAAACTTTAATATGTCAATAGCGGTTGTTGTTGGATTCTTAGCTTTACTTGGAGTTGCAGCTGAGACTTCTATAGTGATGCTTGTATATTTACATGAAGCAATGAAAGAGCTACAAGAGAAGTGTGAAGAACCAGATAATACTGATATCTTCCATGCGATTTATAAAGGGGCAGTATTAAGACTTAGACCAAAGCTTATGACACTGTTTGCAATCTTAGGTGGGCTTATTCCTATTATGTATATTGATGGAGTAGGAAGTGAAGTAATGCAAAGAATAGCTGCACCTATGATTGGAGGAATGACTTCTTCCGCGATATTAACATTAGTGATAATACCTGCAATTTTTTATATACTTGCAATTAGAAAAAAGGGTAAAATGGCGGAAATAGATATTTCCCATTAAAAGAAAAAAAATGTGTAGTTATCACACGATAACTACACATAAAAGAAGTAAAATACTTCTACAGTTTTAGCAAATATAATGGAACTCTAACTTACACATAGACATAATATAACCAAACAACCAACCAGCAAAGAGACTTCTCCTTAAGAAGGGGTTCCATTATATAACTGTAAGTTTTGATTTTATATTTTATTGTAGTTTTCGATAAGAGAAGACTAGAATTGTCTTCTAGGTCTCTCTTCTCTTGGTTTAGCTTCGTTAACTCTTAAAGTTCTACCTTCAACTTCGTTACCATTCAGTTTTTCAATTGCTTCAGAACCAGATGCAGCATCTGCCATTTCAACAAAACCAAAACCTTTTGATCTTCCAGTTTCTCTATCTGTGATAACCTTAGCGCTTTTTACTTCACCGAACTCAGCGAAAACTTTTTCTAAATCACTATCACCCATTCTAAATGATAGATTTCCAACATAAATGTTCATTACTTTTATTCCTTTGTTTAAGTAAAGAACATTATGCCTTATTATTTGTAAATATGCAAGTTTTTTTTAAGCTTCTTTACCAAAGTTTGCACTAATTGCGTTATTTATTCTTGTTTTTGTTTCTTCAAAGCCTAAAATCGCCATGATATCATATACAGAAGGAGCTTGTGTTCCACCTGTAAGAGCAATTCTAATTGGTTGGAATAGTTGAGGGAATTTAAGCTCAAACTCTTCAATAAATGGCTTAGTATGTAGTTCATAATCACAAGCTAAATGTAGAGAATCTTTATTTTCTTCAAGTAGTTGAATATAACTCTCTAAAATTTTAATTGTGTTCTCTTTTACAAACTTTTTACTTCCTTTAGCTTCATACTCTGTAGGAACATTTGTAATCTTTTCAATTGCTTCTTTTAACTCAACTAATGTTTGTGCTCTCTCTTTTGAAAGGTCAAGTAACATCTCTTTTTTATCATGTCCATCAATGTGACAATCAAAAAACTCTAACTCTTTTGCTAATCTTTCATTAGAAACATTTTTGATGTAGTGAGCATTTAACCATAATAGTTTTTCTTCATTATATGCAGATGCAGATTTATTGATATTTGAAGGATCAAAAAGTTCTAACATCTCATCCATTGAGAAAATTTCTTGGTCTTTGTTTGACCATCCAAGTCTAACTAAGAAGTTTAAAAGTGCTTCTGGAAGATAACCTTTTCTTTTGTAATCCATAACATCCATCGCACCATCTCTTTTAGATAGTTTTTTACCTTGAGGATTATTAATCATTGGAACGTGATAAAATTTAGGAACTTCAAAACCAAGTGCTTCATAGATAACAATTTGTTTTGGAGTATTTGTTAAGTGGTCATCACCTCTAATAACATCAGTCATTCCCATAAGTGCATCATCAATAGCAACAACAAAGTTATAAGTTGGAATACCATTAGATCTTGCAATTACAAAGTCATCAACTTCTGAAGAGTCAAAGTTCATAATTGATTTTACACCATCAATAAAAGTAATTATTCCATCACTTGGAGCTTTGATTCTAACAACTGGTTCAACACCTTCAGGAATCTCTGGAAGAGTTTTACCATCTTCTGGTCTCCATGTTCCATCATATCTAGGAGTTTGTTTATTTGCCATTTGCTCTTCTCTTAAAGCATCTAGCTCTTCTCTTGACATGTAGCACTTATATGCTTTACCTTCATCAAGAAGTTGTTGAATATATTTTTGGTAGATATCAAGTCTTTTTGATTGATATTCTACTTCTCCATCATAAGATAAACCAACCCAATCAAAAGCTTCAATAATAGCTTTCATTGCATCATCATTATTTCTTTGAGTATCAGTGTCTTCAATTCTTAGTTTGAATTCCCCATTTGTTTTTCTAGCCCATAGGTAACTATAAAGTGCAGTTCTTAAACCACCAATATGTAAATATCCTGTTGGACTTGGAGCAAATCTAGTAATTGCCATCTTTGTAATCCTTATTTGTCTTTATTTTTGTAAGATTTAAAAAATCCAATTGCAGAAATTATTGCAACACCTGCGATAAAAATCAGCATTGCTAAATCAAGAGGTTCCATTTGTTTCCTTTTCTTTAAGTTGTCCACATGCTGCTGAGATATCTAATCCTTTAGATTCTCTAATAGTACATAGTAAACCTCTACTAGTTAGATATTCTTGGAATTTTACCATATCGTCCCTTTGTGGTCTTTGATATGTAGTTCCTGGATATGGGTTAAAATAGATTAGATTTACTTTTGCTTTTATTCCATCAAGAAGTTTTAGAAGTTTTTGTGCAGAAGCAATATCATCATTTTTATCTTTTATTACTAGATATTCAAACATAACTTTTTTTCTAGCATCAACTGGAAACTTTCTAACAGCATCAATAATTGATTTAATATTGTATGCTTTATTCATTGGAATAAGTTCACTTCTTAACTCATCATCAACAGCATGAAGTGAGATAGCAAGTTGAATACCTAAATCTTCATTTCCTAGTTTTTCTATTTTAGAAGATAATCCAGAAGTTGATACAGTTTGTCTTCTTCTTGATATTGCAAGTCCATCAAGCTCAGAGAATACCTTTACAGAGTGAACAAAGTTCTTATAGTTATCAAGTGGTTCACCCATTCCCATAAACACAATATTAAGTGTTTTGTTCTCTGCTATTTCATTATCTCTTTTTATTTGAACAATTTGATTTACTATTTCACCAACAGAAAGGTTTCTAACAAATCCACCTTTTGCTGTTAGACAGAAAGTACATCCAACTTTACATCCAACTTGAGTAGAAATACAAACAGTATATTTTTCTCCTCTTTCAATTGAACCATCTTCATTTATCTTTTTATCTTTCATAAGTAATAAAACAGACTCAACTGTGTGTCCATCTTTTAATTGGAAAAGATATTTAATACTTCCATCAAGACTTTTTTCTTTTTTAACTATTTTTAGAATATCTATCTCATAGTTTTCTTTTAATTGCTCTTTTAAATCGTTTGGGATATTTTTCATGTCATCATAAGATGTTACATATTTTTTATATATCCAGTTATAAACTTGCTTTGCTCTGAAGCTTGGTTTTAACTTTTCTTTTAATTCATCTAATGTGAAATCATAGATTGTACTCATAGCTTTCCTTTTAAGCTTTAAACTAATTTTGAAGTGTACAAAATCTTTTATTTGTAACAGTTAAAGTAAATAGGTTAGTTTATATTATTGTTGTAGTTTTATCGTGTAGAGATTAAAGGTTTATATTAATATATGATATTTTTCTTAGAGTGTTTCTCTCGTTACATGGATGCAAGCTTGCTTACCATTTCATTTTCAACACCTAAAAACGTAAAACTATTTACGTTTTCTTTACGGTGTTTCACGTGAAACATTTGAAAAGTATTACTTAATGATTTGTTTTTCTAGTAAATATGAAGTTAGTTTTTCCATTGCTTCTTTGTGATTTTTTAAGAAGTCTTCGTGAGCATTTTCATTTGTATAGTTTGTAATAACAAATATTCCAGCAACTGGAATTTCAAACTCCTTTGCTACTTGCAAAATAGAGTAGAACTCCATATTCTCTGCACCAATTCCATACTCATTAAAGTTTTTTGATAGTTCAAAGTTTTTTGAAATATAGTTAGAAGAGTTTATGATAGTATCATTTCTTACCATTTTATTTTCAGACTCTAATACATTATCTAATGGAGTATAAGAGTTGTCTTCTAAAAATGACAGTTCAATATTAGCAGCTCTTTTTGATTCTACAATATCAAATATCTTATGATTTCCATAGCTTCCTGCACTTCCAATAAAAAGTAAAAACTCTGGTTTGTCAAAAAGACATTGTCGTGTAAGATTAATCGCACTTTCGATTAATCCTACACCCATCTCTTTTGCAAAATTGAATGTTTCATTTCTTCCTGCACAAATAATCATTATTTACACTCCAAAACAAATGATGGGTTAATTGAAATATCTTCTTTGTTAGATTCTGGTACTGCAATATTTTCATCTGACATTTCAGCATTTGAGTAAACCATTTTTGCCATAGGTCTATAGTTTGAACTATTTATTGAGATATTTTTTACTTTACACTCTAAGTTTAAATCTTTTGATAAGTTTCTAGCATATCTAGTTCCCCAATTAATTGCTTCAAGTCTTAAGATATCATTTGCAACATCATAAGTTGAATCTTTAACTGTCCATCTAAGATTACTAATAATTATATTTGTACTTCTTTTTTCTTTTAGTTCAATCATCTCACTAACAAATTCATTTATATAACTTGCATGATTTGAACTTACTTTATATCTTAATTCACCTCTGTATCCAGTAATCTTTGGAGCATTCTTTGAAGTCCTATATTGTGGTCTTACAGTTAGTGTACCACTATCTTTTTCAATTTTATTATACTTCTTTATCTTTTTATTGAATTTTTTAAGAGTTTTATTTATCTCTTTTTCACTATCTCCTTCAACTACAACTGAAAAGTATGTTGTTAAAGTATCCTCAGCTAAACTTTTTGAAAACTTTTTATTAAAATTTACTTCAAAAGAAAACAAGAAAACTGGTAAAATAAGTAGCGTTAAAAATTTCATTTTAAATCCTTACGGGAATGTTATTCTCTCTTAAATAGTGTTTTAGTTCCATGATATCAATCTCTTTAAAGTGGAAAATTGATGCTGCTAAAGCTGCACTTGCTCCACATTCAAAAGCTTCTTTCATGTGTTCCATTGTTCCAGCACCACCACTAGCAATAACTGGAATATCAACTATTTTAGAGATTTGTGATGTTATATCTAGTTCAAATCCTGTTTTAGCTCCATCAGTGTCCATAGATGTTAATAGGATTTCACCTGCACCTCTATTATAAACCTCTTTTGCCCATTGTACTGCATCAAGTCCTGTGTCTTCTCTTCCACCTTTTACAAAAACATGGTATGAGCCATCTTCAACTTTTTTTACATCAATTGCAACAACAATGCATTGGCTACCAAACCTTTTTGCACCTTCATCAATAAAATCTGGATTTACAACTGCTGAAGAGTTAACTGAAACTTTATCACAACCTACATTTAGTAGTTTATAAATATCATCAAGTTTTCTAATTCCTCCACCAACTGTTAGTGGAATAAATACTTCTTTAGCTACATCTTTTACAATGTCAACGATAGTATCTCTATTTTCATGACTTGCAGTAATATCTAAAAAAGTGATTTCATCTGCACCTTCATTGTTATATCTTTTTGCAACTTCTACTGGGTCTCCTGCATCTCTAAGACCTACGAAGTTTACCCCTTTAACTACTCTTCCATCTTTTACATCTAAGCAAGGTATGATTCTTTTTGCGAAATAACTCAAAACTTAATCCTTATTGAAATTAAGCAAAAATCTTATCTAATTGTAAGTTAAATACAGATATACTCTTTAGTTCTTAGTAGGAGAAGGTTATAGTTAAAGCAAAGAAAAAATTCGGACAAAACTTTTTAAAAGATAGTACTGTATTAGATAGGATCATCCAATCGATGCCCAAAAATGATAATAAGATCGTGGAAATTGGGCCTGGCTTAGGTGATTTGACAGAAAAATTAGTCAAGTACAAAGATACGTTAGCGTATGAAGTAGATACTGATTTAATTGGTATTTTAAAGACTAAGTTTGCAATTGACATCCACGAGAAACGTTTTGAACTGATCCACACTGACGTTCTAAAAGTTTGGAATGAAAAAAGTACACTTTACGAAGGAGGCTATGATTTAATAGCTAACTTACCGTACTATATTGCAACGAATATTATTTTAAGGGCAATTGAAGACGATAATTGCGAGAACATTATTGTAATGATACAAAAAGAAGTAGCTCTGAAGTTTGCAGCATCAGAAGGTGAAAAAGAGTTTTCAGGGCTAGGAGTTATTACAAAATTGGCTTCAAAAGAGGCAAGGATACTATTTGATGTACCTCCTGAATCTTTTGATCCAGCTCCAAAAGTTATGTCTTCAATTTTATTTATCAAGAAAGATTTAGGTGTAAAACTAGATAAAAGTTTTTTAAAGTTCTTAAAGGTGTGCTTCTCGCAACCTCGAAAGAAACTTATTAAAAATCTTTCTTCAGTTTATGATAAAAAACTTTTATCTGATGTTTACAGTGACCTTGAATTAATAGAAACTTTAAGACCTCATGAGCTTAGCGCATCTTTGTATAGCCAAATGTATATAAAGGTGAAGAATGGAAAAGAACGAAGTTAAAGTACAAGTACAAGAACAAAACGAAAACAAGCCTAAACAGCAAGAACAAGAAAAAAAACAAACTACAAATAAACCAAATAATCAAAATCAAAAAACTGACAAAAAAGTTTATAACAATAAAAAAAGAAGACCAAATAACAGTAGAGCTAAAACAAATGCTGGTAAGTCTACAAAAACTTGGAATGCTGATTTAAGAAAAGCTTATATTATAAATGAGAAGTCTCATAAAAATAGGTTAAACCCGCACAATAAACTAAATCTATCTACAAATGCGAAGATTAGAATTACTCCACTTGGTGGTTTAGGTGAAATTGGTGGAAATATGATGGTAATTGAAACTGAAAAAAGTGCAATTATTGTTGATGTTGGAATGAGTTTCCCTGATGAAGATATGCACGGAGTTGATATCTTAATCCCTGATTTCACTTATATTAGAGAAATCAAAGATAAGATTGAAGGGGTTTTAATTACTCATGGACATGAAGACCATATTGGTGCTATGCCATACCTTTTTAAAGAGATGCAATTCCCTATTTATGGTACATCATTACCATTAGAGATGATTGGTTCTAAGTTTGATGAACATAAAATGAAAGAGTATAGAAAACTATTTAACCCAGTTGAAAAAAGAATTCCAATTAAAATTGGTGACTTTGAAGTAGAGTGGATTCATATTACACACTCAATTATTGATTCATCTTCTTTAGCAATTACAACTGAAGCTGGAACAATTATTCATACAGGTGACTTTAAAATTGACCACACACCAATTGATGGTTTCCCAACAGATTTACATAGATTTGCACATTATGGTGAGAAGGGTGTTTTACTTTTAATGTCTGATTCAACAAACTCTCACTCTCCAGGGTTTACTAAAACAGAGAAGACTGTAGGACCAACTTTTGATAGACTGTTCTCTACTTCTAAAGGTAGAGTTATTATGTCTACTTTCTCTTCAAATATCCATAGAGTTGCACAAGCAATTGAGCATGGAATTAAGTATGGAAGAAAAATCTGTGTTATTGGAAGATCAATGGAGAAAAATCTTGATATTGCAATGAGCTTAGGATATATCAAGTTCCCTAGAGATCAATTTATTGATGCACATGAAGTAAATAAATATGCAGATAAAGAAGTTCTTATTGTAACTACTGGAAGCCAAGGTGAGTCAATGTCAGCTCTTTATAGAATGTCAATTCATGAGCACAGACATATTAAAATTAAGCCAGGTGATCAAATCATTTTATCAGCTAAAGCTATTCCAGGGAATGAAGCTTCTGTGTCTGCTATTATTAATCACTTATTAAAAGCTGGTGCTCAAGTTGCATATCAAGACTTTAGTGAAATTCACGTATCAGGACATGCTGCACAAGAAGAGCAAAAATTAATGATTAGACTTGCTAAGCCTAAATTCTTCATGCCTATTCATGGTGAATATAACCATGCATTAAAACATGCAAAAACAGGTATTGATTGTGGTGTATTAGAGAGAAATACACATATTATGAGTGATGGTGAGCAAGTTGAAGTTACACCTAAATATCTTAAGAAAGTAAGATCAGTTAAGACTGGAAAAGTTTATATTGATAATCAAATGAACCATAAAATTGCTGATGATATTGTACTTGATAGACAAACTATGGCAAACGAAGGTGTTGTTATGATTGTTGCACAAGTAAATGCAAATGATAGAAAAATGGAGAGTAGACCTAAGGTAACTTCATTTGGTCTTGTTCCAAATAAACAAGATAGAAACTTTGCAAGAGAGATTGAAGATATCTTAGAAACTTTCTTACAAAATGCAAGAGAAGGTGTATTTAAAAACAATAGATACTTAGAAGATGAACTAAGAAAAGTTGTTAGAAAACACTGTTTCAGAAAATATAAAAAATACCCAATGATTGTACCAACACTATTTGTACAATAAGGAAATAAAAATGGATTTCAATAAAATTGCAAGTGATGTATTAGAGATTGAAGCTAATGAACTATTATTAGCTGCTAAAAATATCAAAGATTTTGATATAGAAAAAGCAGTTGATTTAGTAGTTTCTTGCAAGGGAAAACTTATTGTTACAGGAGTAGGGAAGTCTGGTTTAGTTGGAGCTAAAATAGCTGCAACATTAGCTAGTACTGGAACATCATCTTTCTTTTTACATCCAACAGAAGCTATGCATGGTGACTTAGGAATGATTGGAAAAGATGATATAGTTTTAGCAATATCTTATAGCGGTGAAAGTGAAGAATTAATTCAACTTCTTCCTCACCTTAAAAGATTTGATATACCATTAATTGCAATGGCTAAAACAAAAGAGTCTACTCTTGGTAAATATTCTGATTTCTTTATGAATATATCTGTATCAAAAGAGGCTTGTCCTTTAGATACAGCTCCTACTTCTTCTACTACATTAACAATGGCTATGGGTGATGCTTTAGCTGTTTGTTTAATGAAAAAAAGAGATTTTAAGAAAGAAGATTTTGCATCATTTCATCCAGGTGGTAGCTTAGGGAAGAAGTTATTTATTAAAGTAGATGACTTACTTAGAAGAGATAATTTACCTGTTGTTTCACGTGAAACAAAGTTAAAAGATGCAATCGTAACTATGAGTGAAGGAAGACTAGGAAGTGTACTTATTGTTGATGAAAACAATAGATTAAGTTCAGTTCTTAGTGATGGGGATTTAAGAAGAGCATTAATGTCTGATGGTTTCTCATTAGATTGTGAGATTGAAGCAATATCTACTAAAAATCCTAAAACAGTAAAAGATAAAAACATCTTAGCAAGTGATGCACTAAGAATCATAGAAGAGTATAAGATTCAAGTGTTAATCGTTACAGATGAAGAGGGTAAAATAGAAGGTATTTTACATATTCATGACCTAATTGAAGCAGGAATCAAATAATGAAAAAGCAAGAAGAAGAAAAAGTAGAATTAACAAGACTTAATAAGTTTATCTCACATAATAGTAACTATTCAAGAAGAGAAGCAGATAAAGTAATAGAAGAAGGAAGAGTTACTATAAATGGAAACCCTGTAACAAACCTTGCTACTAAAGTATCTCCAAATGATGATGTAAGAATTGGAAAGAAATTAATTAAAGAAGACAAAAATAGAATGTATACAGTAATAATGTATAATAAACCAAAAGGGGAGTTAGTAACTAAAAATGATCCTCAAGGAAGAAAAACTGTTTTTGATTCTTTAGATAAAAAATATAAGCACTTTATGCCAATTGGTAGACTAGATTATGCTAGTGAAGGTTTAATTCTTTTAACTGATTCTGTAGATGTAGCAAATAAATTAATGCACTCTAAATTAGAAAGGATCTATAAAGTAAAAGTAGATGGTGAAATTCATCCAAAAGTAGAAGAGGCTATGCTACATGGTCTAGAGCTTGAAGATGCAAGTAATGGAGCCCATGAAAAGTCAAAGATTAAATCTATGAACTTTGAGCCTTTTGTTGCTTACAAAATTTTAACAAATAATAAAAACTTCTCTAAACTAAAAGTTGCAATTGCTGAAGGTAAGAATAGAGAACTTAGAAGATTCTTTGGACACTTTGGTTTAAATGTAATGGACTTAAAAAGATTTGAATTTGGTGGAATGACACTAAATAATCTTCCTACTGGAAAAAGTAGATATTTAACTAAGGATGAATATAAAGATCTAAGATCTTTTCTAAATACTCAAGATGACTGATTTATCAAACATATTACGTCCACAAACTCTAAATGAGTTTATAGGACAAAAACATATAATCGGTAAAGATAAAACACTATATAAACTAATAGAAAAAAAAGAGATTCCCCATCTCTTTTTTTATGGTAAGCCAGGAACTGGAAAAACTACTCTAGCAAAAATCATTGCAAGAAATATCAATACAGACTATTACTACTTTAATGCAACAACTATAAAAATAGAAGATTTAAGAAAGGTATTTGCAAAATACAAAAATGCTTTACTTAAGCCTATCGTTTTTATTGATGAAGTTCATAGATTATCAAAAAATCAGCAAGAAGTATTACTGCCAATAATGGAAAGCTATGAGGCAATTATTATTGGAGCCAGTACAGAAAACCCATTCTTTACTCTTACAAATGCAATTAGGTCTAGATCTTTTTTATATGAGTTTAGAGCTTTCACAAAAGAAGAGATGGAAGAGGTTTTAAAAAGAACATTTAACCATATATCATACACGATAGATAATGATGCTAGAGAGTACTTAATCCTATCAAGTAGTGGTGATGCTAGGGCAATGCTAAACTTGCTTAATTTCGCCGTTAAAATTGATTCTCACGTAACTATGAAAATACTAAAAGAGTTAAGAGAGTATCCAATTGGCGATGGAGTTAGTTCAAAAGATAGCCACTATGATTTAGCAAGTGCTATGATTAAGTCAATTAGAGGGTCTGATGTAGATGCAGCACTTTATTATATGGCAAGACTTATAGATGGTGGAGAGAGCGTAGAGTTCATTACTAGAAGATTGGTTATTCATGCAAGTGAAGATATTGGAAATGCTAATCCAAATGCTCTTACTATGGCTGTAAATACAATGGTTGCAACATCAAAGATAGGATATCCTGAAAGTAGAATAATCCTTTCTCAATGTATTATCTATTTAACTTCATGTCCAAAATCAAATGCTTCATATATGGGTATCAATAAAGCACTTGGTGATGTACAAAATGGTAGAATATTAGAAATACCAAAACACCTAAAAGATAAACACATAGGATATAAATATCCTCATGATTATGGTGGTTGGGTAGAGCAACAATATTTAGTAGAACCAACTACATATTATGATTCATTAAATGTCGGATATGAAAAAACATTAAATGAGTGGCTGAAAAAAATAAAGACTAAAGACTTTTAGCGAAGGAAAATAGATGGACTTTCTTTTAGATTACTATTTATGGATAGTAGTTTTTCATATTGTAGCAGTGATGTCATGGATGGCAATGCTATTTTATCAACCTAGACTTTATGTATATCATACAGAACACAAAGAAAAAAAAGAGTTTGTAGAAGTAGTTAAAATACAAGAATTAAAGATGTATAAATACATTGGAATGCCAGCTATGTGGGCAACTCTTGCAAGTGGATTTTTAATGGTAGCTATTAATCCTGATTTATTAAAAGGTGATGGATGGCTTCATGCAAAGATATTTTTTGTCTTACTTCTTGTTGCTTACTCTTTTTCTTTGGGACACTATAGAAAAGAGCTTGAAAAAGGAAACTATACAAAAGAAGGAAAGTTCTTTAGAGCTTATAATGAAGTACCTACTGTATTAGCAGTTCTTATTGTTGGATATGTTGTTACAAAAACATTTTCACTAAGCTTTACGCTTATAACACTATTAATAGGAAGTTTTATAATATATAAAGTATTAAATCACAAATCAAAAGAAAAGAAGAATTAATGAGTTTTGAAAAAGTTTATGTTCTAGATACAAATATTTTACTTGAAGATGCAACAAACATCTTTAAATTAAGTGATGAAAAGAAGAATCTAATTGTCTTACCAGAAACAGTTCTTGATGAAATAGATAGTAAAAAAGGTGGTTTTGATGAAATAAACTTCCAAGCTAGAGAGTTTGCTAGAATATTAGAGAACTCTAAAATCATTGATACAAAAAAAGAAGAGAACTTCAAAATAGTAAGATTAGAGATACAAACTCAAAAAGAAGCTATCATCGATGTTATATCATGTGAAGAGTATGCTATAAATACTAAAAATGTGGCTTTAAATATCATAAATGATAGAAAAATACTTGAAGTGGGGCTTTTTGCAAAAAGACATTATGATGAAAATACAACGTTCCTTTCGCTTGATATTATGGCAAGAACAAGAGCTGTATCTTTAGATATAAAGACTGATTCCCTTGTTGGTTCAAATCAAGAAGAGTTTAATTATGAGTTTATTAAAACTATTGAGATAAAGTTTGAAGATACAGAGCATTTAGATAATGCCTTAATTACAGACCTTGATAGTGAATATGCACCCCACAATTTTAACTACTGTTTTAAAGTAAAAGGTTCTGACCAAGTTATTCTTGCAACAGTTCAAAATAAAAGAGTAGTTTTATTAGATGAAGGTGAAATGAGAAATCAAATAATTACTCCTTTAAATAAAGAGCAGTTATTCTTTTCTTGTGGAATCCTTTCTCATTTTTATAATGTACTTATTGTTGAAGCAAAAGCTGGTTCTGGTAAAACTTTACTTGCATTAAGTGGAGCATTAAAGTTAATTAGACAAAAAAACTATCAAAGAGTGATTTATATTAGAAACTCTGTTGAATCCCTTGATAAAGGTGAGGATGTAGGGTACCTTCCTGGCTATGAAGAGAAGTTTAGAATCTATAACCACCCATTAATGGATAGTTTAGACTATATTATTAGAACTGAACACAAAAGAAAACAAGCAAATAAAAAGAATGCTGAGAATATTCAAGAGTTAGATGACCAAGAAGTAACTCAAAGAATAGAACAAATGATTCAAAACTACGGAATAGAGACAATGTGGGTAGGAGAAATGAGAGGAAGAACTCTTTCTAATGCCTTTGTTATAATTGATGAAGCACAAAATATGTCAAATAAAACTATGCAAATGGTTTTATCAAGGGTTGACAACACTTGTAAAGTTGTAATTCTAGGAAGTAATAAGCAAATTGATAACTTCTATGTAAATAAACATACAAATGCATTAACTACACTTCTAAAATCTACAAAAAATGAGAACTCACTTGTGAATATCTTTGCAATTAAGTTACAAAAAGTATTAAGAGGTCCAATCACTGAGTGGGCTGAACAAATATTTACTTCAAAAAATAGATAATTTATTTAAAATTAGATACCTTTATGTATTAAAATATGTAAAGGTATTCAAATGAAAATTGTATTTTTAGACACTAAAACCTTAGGAAATGATATTTCACTTGACAAGTTTGAAACTTTGGGTGAAGTAATAAAATATGAGACTACAAATCCACGTGAAACATTACAAAGAGTTCAAGATTGTGATGTAGTAGTTACAAATAAAGTAGTACTTTCAAAAGAAGTTATAGAAAAGTCAAACTTTAAACTTATTTGTATAACAGCAACTGGAACTAACAATGTAGACCTTGAAGCAGCATCTAAAGCAAATGTAGAAGTTAAGAATGTAACTGATTATTCAACTTCAAGTGTTGCTCAATTAACAATAACATTGGTCTTAGAACTTATTCAAAAGATTTCATATTATAAAGAGTATGTTGATTCATTACAGTGGTCAAGAAGCAATCTTTTCACACATATTGACAAACCATTCTTTGAATTAAAAAACAAAAAATGGGGAATAATTGGACTTGGTAATATTGGAAAAGAAGTTGCAAAAATAGCAAGTGCTTTTGGAAGTGAAGTTAATTATTATTCTACTTCAGGTAAGAATTTAAATACAGATTACAATAATGTAAGTTTAGAAGAGTTACTTAAAACTTCAGATGTAATAACAATACATTCTCCACTTAATAATGCAACATACAATTTGCTGAATAAAACAAATCTAGATATGCTAAAAGAAGATGCTATTTTAGTAAATGTAGGTCGTGGTGGAATTATAAATGAAAGTGATTTATCTGTAAAACTAGATTCAGACAAAAGCCTATATTGTGGGCTTGATGTTGTAGAGAAAGAGCCAATTGAAGAGACTAATCCTTTACTTAAAATCAAAAATAAAGACAGATTAATACTAACACCACATGTTGCATGGGCATCAGTAGAAGCAAGAACAACTTTAATGAATAAAGTATTTGACAATATAAAATCTTTTGTATTATAATACGTACTATAATATGTATAGGAGTACACATGAATCTTTTGCAGTATAGGTCAGATGAGATGGTTTCATCTACCGAGTTGATTAGAAAAAGTAAAAATATCTTTAATAAGCTTCAAAAAAAAGAGATAGAGAAAGCAGTAATACTTAGAGATGGGAAACCTCAGTTTATGCTTTTAGATTTTGATACTTATGAAGAGTTGATGAGTGAATATCTATCTTTAAAACAACTTTTAGAAAATGGTGAAACTAAAGTTAAGAAAAAGAAAGCAAAAAAAGTTGAAGTAGAGGAAGAGTTTATTGAAATAACTGAAACTTATAAAGATGAAGAAATAAAAAAAGATGAACTTGAAGAAGCTTTAGCTCAAATAGAAAAACTAGGTTTAGAAGAAAAAAGTTCTGAAGCAGAAGAAAAGAAAGACGACCTAGATATTGAAATTGATATCAAAGAGATTAATAAAGAGAAACAACCTTTAAAAGATTTCTGGGAATAGAATGACAACAGATATACTTGTAATTGGTTCAGGAGGAGCTGGATTAACAGCTGCATTAGAAGCAAAAGTAAATAATACCAGTGTAACTGTAGTTTCTAAGTGTTATCCTACTAATTCACAAACTTGTCAAGCACAAGGTGGAATAAATGCTGTATTAGAAACTACTAAAAATGATTCAATAGAAAAGTTTATAGAAGATACTTTCACAGCTTCTAAAGGTATTGCAAGTAAAAGTAATATAGAAAAGATGTGCCAAGCATCAAAAGAGATAATTACTTGGCTAGATGACATAGCAGTACCATTTTCAAAAGATGAACAAAATAATATAGCCCAAAGAAAATTTGGTGGAACAAAAGCTAAAAGAACCTGTTATAGCTCAGACTATACAGGTTTGAAAATCTTACATACCCTTTATGACCAATGTATTAAAAATAAAATAGAGTTTCTAAATGAGTATTTTCTTTTAGATTTTATAAAAGAAGATGAGAGTATTTATGGGGCTGTATTTTTAGATATTAAAACTTTGGAAGTGGTAAAGATTTATGCAAAGAGTATAATCTTAGCAAGTGGTGGTTATGCAGGAATTTATGAAAACAATACTACAAATTCAAGTTTTACTACCTCAGAAGCTTTAGTAAAAGCTTATAAAAATGAAGCAACATTATCAAATCTAGAGTTTGTACAGTTTCACCCAACAGCAATAGAAGGAACAAATACTTTAATAAGTGAAAGTGCTAGAGCAGAGGGTGCTTATTTAGTTGATGTAAACGGTAATCGATTTATTGATGAACTAAAACCAAGGGATGAAGTTTCAAGGGCAATAAGTGAAAAACTATTAAACAATGAAAAGGTCTTTTTAGATTTAAGACATCTTGATGAAAAACTAATAAATGAACTTCTTCCTCAGGAAAAAGAACTTGCAAAAACATTTAAAGATATAGATATCTCAAAAGAGTTATTGCCTATAGTTAGTGCTGCTCATTATAGTATGGGTGGTATCTTATGTGATGAAAATGCAAAAACATCACTTAAAAATCTTTTTGTATGTGGAGAGTGTGCCCAAGGAAACATACATGGAGCAAATAGGTTAGGTGGTAACTCTTTACTGGAAGTTATTTACTTAGCAAAAAAAGCTGGAAATAGTGCTTATCAAAACTTACAAAGTGTAACTATAAAAGAAGATATCAAAACAGTAGATTTTGAAAAAAGTATATATGATATACTTTCAAATAAAAACATAATAAATGTCTCTAAAGAGAAAAAAGAGTTTGGAGAGAGACTTTTTAAATCTCTGGGAGTATTTAAAGATGAAACTAGTATGAAAACTTTATTATCTTATTTAGAAGAGTTAGAGCAAAAATTAAAAGTTTCTACAATAGAAGATAAAAGCAGAGTCTATAATAAAAGCTTAATAGAGTTCTTAGAGTTTAAAGAGTCTGTTTATATGGCAAAACTAATAGCTAAGTGTGCTTTAGAGAGAAAAGAGAGCAGAGGGGCACATTTTAGAACAGACTTTAAAGAACAAAAAGAAGAGTTTGCAAAGATTAGTATTGTAAAGTATGAAAAAGAGCAAGATATTATTTCCTATGAAGATGCACTATGAAAATAAAAGTAAGTAGATTTAATCAAGAGAAAACTTTTTTAGAAGAGTTTGAAGTAAAAGAGAATAAAACACTTTTAGAAAATCTTGTTGAAATAAAACAAGATAAAGACTCTACTTTAACTTTTAAACATGGTTGTAGAAGTGGAGTTTGTGGCTGTTGTTCTGTAAGAGTAAATGGTCAGGAAAGATTAGCCTGTAAAACAAAACTAAAAGAGAATGATTTAGTAGAACCACTTAAAAACTACGAAGTTTTAAAGGATTTAGTAGTTGATACTTCAAAGGAAGAAGAGCTTTTAACTAAAACAAATAGCTTCTTGCATAAAAAGGAAGATGTAAGTATTTCAATAAAAGATGAAAAGCAAATAGATAGACAAAGTAACTGTATTTTATGTCAAAGTTGTTATAGCTCATGCCCTGTTTATGAAGTAAATGAAAATTTCTTAGGACCATACGCTTTAACAAGGGCTTTAAGATACGTAGATGATAAAAAAGAGGGTGATAAATTAGCTATTTTATCTTCTATTCAAGAAGATGGTGTTTGGGACTGTACTTTATGTGGAAACTGTACTTTTGTATGCCCTCAGGCAATTGATCCAAAGATGGATATAACAAACCTTAGAATGAAATCCGCTCAAAGTGGTTTTGAAGATAAGAGTATGCAAAACTATAATAGTTTTAATAGTGGATTTGACCCAATGGGAGGTTTTAATCCCAATGGGTTTTAGTTTATAGATTGTTTTTGATATATAAATAATCAGACATCTCAGTCCACTCTCTTACATCTTTCATGTAAGCATCTTGGTGGTCTAAAATCTCTTTTAACTCAGGAGATTTTGCTCCTAGTTCTGCTCTTAGTTCAGCATTTGCTTTTTTCATCTCATCCATAATCTCTTTAGGGAATGTTTTTACTTGAATATTTGGATGTTCTGCTTTCATCTTTTTCCAAGCTTTTGCATTCATATCATAGTTTTGGATATACATATCATATGCCGCTGTTCTAATTGTAAGTACTAAAATCTCTTGTAAATCTTTTGGTAACTTATCAAAAGTCTTTTTATTGATTAAAAACTGCATTTCTGAAGCTGGTTCATGCCAACCTGTATAGTAGTATGAAGCAATTCTATGGAATCCCATTCCTATATCCATAGATGGACCAACCCACTCTAAAGCATCAATAGTATTTCTATCTAAAGCAGTATATAGTTCCCCTGGAGCGATATTTGTAACTTGAACACCAAGTTTAGCCATAATCTCACCTGCAAATCCAGGAATTCTCATTTTAAGACCTTGTAAATCTTCTAAAGATTTAATCTCTTCTTTAAACCATCCACCCATTTGAACTCCAGTACTTCCACCTGGAAATGAAAGTAGTCCATGTTTTGAGTAAACTTTTTGCATAAGCTCTAAACCTCCACCTTCATAAAACCATGCATACTGCTCAGGTGCAGTCATACCAAAAGGCATAGAAGTAAAAGGAAGGGCTGCAATATCTTTACCTTTCCAGTAATATGAAGCAGAGTGACCCATATCGTACTGACCACCTTTTACCATATCTAAAATACCAAGTGGTGACTTATGTTTATTAGAGGCATCAACTCTAATTTTTAATCTTCCATTTGACATAGTTTCAGCATATTTTGCCATGTTTTGTGCTGAATCAATTAGTGGAGATAAAGTAGGTCCCCAAGTCGTAGCCATAGTAAGTGTGTAAGTTCTAGCCTTAGCTTTAGGCTCTTGTTTTGTTTCTTGTTTCTTTGTATCATTACAACCTGTAAAAAGAACAGCTAATGAGACAAAAAGAAGTGTAAGTTTTTTCATCTTTTCCCTTTTTTCTTAGTAGCCATTTATAAGTTATACTAATATTGACTACTAATTTTAGTAGGGCTATTTTAACCAATACTCTCTTATTTCATAGCTATAAATATTATAAATCATATTATTAAACTACTTATCGTAACTTTTTGATTGTATTTAGTTGTTGGTTTATTTTTTTAAGATAGGCATGGGCTCTTCTATTTTCTGGATGACAAGCAATTATCTTCTCAAAAGTTATCTTAGCCTCATCAAAATTTTGTTTTATATAAAGATTAATTCCTTTTGCTTCAAGGGTTCCTGTCATATCGCACTTTGCAACTTTAGAAGCACTTATTATCTCTTTTGCTTCTTGGTTGTTTTGATTAATCTTTAAAACTTCTTTTGCAACTTTTGATGCTTTATTATAGTTTTTATTTGCTAAATATGATTTCGCTTCTTCTATTAACTCTTTTTGTTTAATATAGTGCAGATAATTATTGATTGTTTTATCTTCTTGATAAATAAAGCTTAATAAATTGAACTCTTTTTTTGCTTGAGAATAGTTCTTTTTATTATAAAGAGAAATACTATTTTTAACTAGTCCTTTATAAGAGTTTTTTATTATACTTTTTGCTTTTATTGCTATAGGATTGAAGTCATCATATTTAACTAGTTTTTTTACACTATTATTTAAAGAACGAGTGTGATAAACCGTCATTTTGTTTTTATTTAGTAGGTTTTGAACTTTTTGTTCTTTTTTATTTATAAAGCTTTTTACCTTTGCATCTTCAAGAAGAGTCTCTTTTAATTTAATAGCCTCTTTTAAAGTAGGGTTATTCCGCATTGTTAGATTTATATAGTATAAGGATTTTATTTTATTTTTTTTAGCGTTTTCATGGGCTTTTTTCAAAAAGTACTTAGCATTATATGAGGCTCTATTTTTTAAATTGTTTATATATTCTTTAGAATAAACCTCTTTTGCTTCATAGAAATTAACTTTCTCATATGCAAGAATAGCCTTGTGGTAATATTTATTCTTTAAGTAGATATCACCTTCTTTTTTATAACTCTCTATCTCATTAACAACACTATGATATATTTCAAACTTTTTTTCAGCAGAAAGAGAATTCACTGAAACAAGTGAACAAGCTGTAAATAAAAATGGTATAAGAAGAGTGATTAAAAATGGCATTATTCTTTTCATGGCATATTTTCCTTGAAGAGAATTGAGCTTACTTTAATAGCTTGAGAAAACCCTTTTACTTTTAAAGGCTCTATTGGATTAGTTTTATATTTATTATCTAGTTTTTCAATAAGAGTATTTTCTACTAAGATTTCATTTGCTTTTGCATGGGAACAAAGTCTAGCTGCAAGATTAACTGCTGAACCCATTGACGTAAAGTCCATACGTTCGTGTGCTCCTACATTTCCAACGATAGCTTCACCTTTGTTTATTCCAATTCCTACATTACATACAGTATGCTTTTGTTCTTTTCTATGTATATTTTGCTTAGAGATACTGTTTTGAATCTCAATTGCAGTATTTATAGCATCTTCTAGGCTATTATCTCCTGTAAAAGAAGCCATAACTTCATCTCCAATGAATTTGTCTATATCTCCATTGTTTTTCTTTATAATCTCAGCTTGTAAATTTAGATAGAAGTTAACTATCTCTACAACTTCACTTGGAGTTTTTTCTTCACTCATTTGTGTAAAACCTCTAATATCAGAGAAAAGGAAAGTTTGCGTACGATACTCACCTCCTAATAGAAGCTCTTGTTTTGTATCCTCTTGAATCATACTTATTGTAGAACCAGAAACAAACTTCTGCATATGATTACGTTCTCTTAATCCATTTATCATAGTATTAAACTGCTCAGATAAAACACCAATCTCATCTGCTGTATTAATATTTAGTTCTAGATTTAAGTCTCCTTTTGAGACTTTGTTTGCAGCAGCTGTTATTTCTAATATAGGACGAGTAAATTTCAATCCAAAGAAATATACAATCATTGTTGCAAGAAAGATAAAAATAAGAGCAGTTAAAATAGAGATATTTATTACTTTATTTATAATTCCATAGATAGCTTCTTTATCATATTTTAGGATTACTGCCCCTAAAAGGATAGTTTGCTCCTTAAAAGTATAAAGAATAGGTCTTGTAAATTGATAGGCTTTTGTATTATTGTTTAATAAAATATCTTTTTTTATGATTGATTCAGAGTTTGCACTAGTTAACTGTTTCTGTAACTCTTCATCACTTAAGTAGATAGCTTCTTTGCTTTTTTTAAAACCAGTTAGATAGGTAAATTTATTAATGTTTTCAATTTTTTGCCGTTGATAGATAGAGATATCTAAAAAGCCATCTATTTTAGATTGTTCAATCTTTTTAACAAGCTCACTTAGATTAAGTTTGTTCTCATATGTTCTTTCTAATAAGGCTTGTCTAGAAAAGTTAGCAATATGAGTAATCGAACTATTTACTACATCAAAAGACTTTTTCTCAATAGAGTCTGTCATAAGCTTAATAATAATAGAACTTAGAATAACTACAGTAGTAATAATAATAGCAATAGTAAACCCAATAAGCTTAAGTTTTATTCCACCATTTTTTAATAATATGTATAATCTATTTTTTAATTCAGTTATTTTATTTTTAATACTTAAAATCCCCACTAGCTACCTTATATAGATAATCGGAATTATAGTGTATTTTGTTTATAGTTAGGTCAATATATAAAATTATTATTTATTTTGTTGCCAGTAAGGTGGTGACCATGATTGGACTTGAACCAACGACAACTACGATGTCAACGTAGTGCTCTACCAACTGAGCTACACGGTCAAAAAAAGGACTATCACAACAGAAAAAAAGTTGTGATAAGTCTGAGGTACTTAATAAAATATGTTATTTTTTAAGTTCGTGAAGTTCACTAAATAAATAAGCTTCAACTATTTCATCAATACTTCTTTGAGTAGGAGCTACTAAAACAGAAGCATTTTCTTGTTGAAATTGCCAAACATACTCTTGGTCATTTTGAACAACAACTGTCTCAATGAAAGCATTTATTTCATCTTTATCTTTATAAAACTTACAGTTTTCTATTTGTCCTTCATTTAGTTCAACAAAGGCCCAGTATTCAATTGCATCTAGTGTAGTTAATAGGGCTTCATGCCTTCTATTTGAATCTACAGGGATTAGTAAACTCATACTAAAATCCTTCAAGTTTTCTAAATAATATTATTAGGTGATAAATATTATTCGTTGTATTATATATTCTTACAACTTATTAAAACTTTACTTATTTACTATAGATATATTTTTTTAAACCATTTAGAAAAGATAAAGATAGTCCATAGGTGTTGTTTGAACTTTTTTTGTGAAGATAGGGTGTAAATATGTTTTAAATACTCTTCATTAAAAAGATTTGTTTCTTTATTTACTTCTAAAATAGTTTGTAAAATAGAGTCTTTATACTCTTGATGAATCCATTCATTAAAAGGAGAGTTAAAACCTTTTTTAGTACGGTTTACTATTTGTTCTGGAATATATTTTAAAGCAATCTTTTTTAGAAGATACTTGTTTGTATCCCCAACTTTTAGCTTTGAATCAATACTAAAAGCAAGATTTACTAATCTGTAGTCTAAAAATGGAGTTCTAACTTCTAAAGAGTTTCGCATAGAGATACGGTCAACTTTGCTTAGAAGTGCTTCTCCTAGCCATATTTTTAAATCAATATAACTCATCCAATCAACGGGGTCTTTTTTAGGATTTTCTGTTTTAAAAGTAGGAACTTTTTTAAATAGTTTTCTTTTTTGGATATCTGAATATATTTCACCAAAAGAGTTATAGATATTTTGTTTTTTAACTACTCTTCTTAAGTATTCACTCTCTTTTGTATTGTTTTGTAAGGCACCAATAATAGAGTTTAAAAACTCATTTTGCCCATTGTCTAATGTCTTTGCAAAATCATAATAACCTAAAAACTTTGCATAGTTATCATATCCTAAAAATAGTTCATCACTTCCTTCCCCGCTTAAAACGGTTTTTATTCCTGTTTGATGAATCTTATTAGTAAGTATATTAAGTGGAACTGCTGCACTATCTGCGTGAGGTTGTTCAAGTGCAGTTAAAGTATCTTCAAAGTAGTTTATAAAATCATCTTTTCCTATTTCTAGTCTTGTATGGTTTGAGTTTATATGTTTTGCTGTAATATCTGCATAGTCTAGCTCACAATAGTTTTTATATTCACTATATCCTACAGAGAAAGTATTGATTTGTTTGTTTGTAATCTTAGAGTATAAAGCAGATACTAAAGAGCTATCAACACCACCACTAAGTAAACTTCCAACTTCTACATCTGAAACAAGCCTTGCTTTAATACTTTTGATTAAAGTCTCTTCTATTTTTTCTAAGGCTTCATTCTCATCTTTTACAGCTTTGTAGGTATTAATTTTATAGTATCTCTTCTTTTTTAAATCATTGTTTTGTAAAGTAAAGTACGTTGCTGCTTCAAGAGAGTTTATATCTTGGTAGAAAGTATTAGGAGCGATTGGTACAAAATATTGAACATATTGGCTAAGGGCTACTTTATTTAGCTTTGGAGTACTTCCTAGTAGCTTTATAATAGAGTTTATCGAAGAAGAGAAAATAAATTTATTATCTTTGTGGTAGTAGAAAAATGGTTTCTTTCCATATCTATCCCTTGCACAAAAGTATTTCTCTTTTTTCATATCGTAAAGGCAAAAAGAGAACATACCATTTATCTTATTTAAAAACTCTTCTTCGTACTTTTGATAAAGTCTTATTAAAACTTCTGTATCCGATGAGGTTTTACACTCTAAAGCCTCTTCTTGTATTAATTCTTGATAGTTATAGATTTCTCCATTAAAAACAATTAGAATATCATCAAAAACCATTGGTTGATTTGCTTCATTGTCTAAATCAATAATTGCTAATCTTGTATGTCCAAACTCTTTGTCTTTTATTTTTAGTGAAGAGTTATAATCAGGACCTCTATTGTTTAAATTTTCTAAAGCCTCTTTAAAATTGTTTGATAAAAAGTTAGCTCCTAAAATACCACACATCTTTATACTCCAAAAAACTTATCAATAACGATAATATAAACAGCCATAAAACCAATAAAACTTAAGGTACTAATAATTACTGCAAAGGTTGTATCTATAGGTTTACAATTGTATAAAGCTGATAGATTCACATTATTAACTGCAAGGGGAACAATTAGTTCTAAAAAGATAATTGCACCAACAAAAGGGTCAATTTTAAAATAAACAATCACAAATAGACCAATGATAGGTAAGATGATATGTTTAAACAAAGTGATATTTATAGATAAGTTCCAGTTAGCACTTTTTACTTTTACTTGTGACATAAAGATACCAAATACAACAAGTTGCATAACTATTGCCGCATAAGCACCCATTGTAAATACTTTTTCAAAGTTTGCATTTAAAGAGAAGCCATAATAATTAAATAAAATAGCTAAAATAGCTGCATGAATAGCTGGTATTTTAAATATCTCTTTTAAAGCATCAGTGAATTTAAACTTCTCACCGGCAAAGAAGTAAACTGAAAAGATATAGATATAAAACATATTAGCAATATTCAAAATAGAAGTATATGGAACTGAAGCTTCACCAAAAAGAGCAATTCCTAGTGGAATACCTAAGTTCCCGGTATTTCCAACAAGAGATGAAGCTAAAAAGATAGAACGGTCTTGATAGTCTTTAAAGACTTTCCTTGAATAAAAAAATGCAAAAAATAGTGTTATAAATACAGCAACCGCATAAATTAAAGGTGAAATTATAAATTCATCATTAATAGGAGCTCTTGTTAATCCCCAAAAAATAAGTATAGGTTGTAAGAAATATAGGTTTAGAAGTACAAAACTCTTTTCGTTTACTTGATCTTTAAAACTACGTTTAAAAACAAAACCAATAACAATAAGAATATAGATTGTAGCAACGGAAATAAGAGCGTCTATGATAAATTCCTTTTAATTAAAAAAGGAATTTTATCAAAATAAAGTAGTTTGTTAGCTTTTAGTTCATGATACCTTTAATCATGAAGAAGATAGCAGCAGATAAACAAGCAGCAGCAGGAACAGTAATAACCCATGCAGCTACAATTTTCTTAACTGCATCTCTTTTTACATATTTTACTCTCTTAGCTTGTTTGAAATCTCTTTTTTCTTGTTTTACTTGGTCAACTTTTTCATCAATTAGTTTATAAAGTTCAGCAATTCTTACATAGTCAGCTTTACTCTTTTTATCTAGGTTCTCTAAAGTATCTAACTCTTCTTGGTACCCATCTAAAATCTTTTTGTCTTTTTTAAATCTTTTTCTAGTGTCTGCAATAAATTTGCTCTCTGATGAATCAAGGTACTCTCTTAGGAAACCAACACCAAATACCCCACCAACTGCAATATGAGTTGAAGAAACAGGAAGTCCTAATTGAGAAGCAATAATAACAGTAACAGCAGCTGCCATAGCAATAGAGAAGGCTCTCATTTGGTCAAGCTCAGTAATCTCTGAACCAACTGTCTTAATAAGTTTTGGTCCAAATAGTGCAAGACCTACAGCAATACCAAGTGCACCAACAGCCATAACCCAGAATGGAATACCAACTTTAGAGTTAATTCCATGACTTATAATAGCATCATTAATAGCTGCTAATGGTCCAATAGCATTAGCAACATCATTTGCTCCATGGGCAAAAGAAAGTAGGGCTGCTGCAAAAATTAATGGAATAGTAAATAAAGAGTTTACTGAATCTCTGTCATTGCTAAGTTTTTCAGCTGCTTTAGTAATTAGTGGTCTTACAAAATAGTAAACTGCAACTGCAATTACAAGCGCAATTCCAGCAGCTGTAAAGAAATCTAATTTAATTAGTTTTTTAATACCTTTTAAAATAAGGTATGTAGAGAATGCCCAAGTCATAAATGCTACTAAATAAGGAACAACAACTTTTGCTGCTGCTATCATATCCTTTTTAAAGACTATTCTTGTTTTTATTATATAAAGGAAACCAGCTGCAATTAGTCCACCTAAAACTGGAGATATTACCCAAGAAGCTGCAATTTTACCCATTGTGTCCCATGAAACAATAGCAAATCCAGCTGCGGCAATACCAGCTCCCATAACTCCACCAACAATAGAGTGAGTTGTTGAAACAGGTGCTCCAATTGAAGTAGCAAAGTTAAGCCATAATGCAGCAGATAATAAAGCAGCAGTCATAGCCCAAATAAAAATCTGAGGGTCAGAGATAAGTGCAGGGTCAATAATACCTTTTTTGATTGTTTTAACAACATCTCCACCAGCAATAAATGCACCCATTGCTTCAAATATTACTGCAATTATAATTGCAGCAGTCAAAGTTAGTGCTTTAGAACCAACAGCAGGACCAACATTGTTTGCAACATCATTTGCTCCAATGTTCATAGCCATATATGCACCAAAAACTGCACCAATAATTAAGAACGTATTATTAGGAACATTTCCATGAGATGTATATGACCATAAGAAAACTATAGCCATAAATAGTAGTGCTAAAGATATCTTAGCAAATCCTGGAAGTGTTTTTTCCCTAGCCTTGTCGAACTTATCAATTGTTTTAATATCCAACGTGTACCCTTTGTGTAACTTTTCTGTAACTAATATTTTGTAGGATTGTATTGGGTAAATCCTTACACAACCTTTAAGTAAGCTTAAACTTTATATTACTAAACTAACTAAGATATTTTATATCTCTATAATATATTCTACACTTTTTTTCAAATTTCTATACTTTTTTTAATATTTTTTTGAAAAAATATCTTCATTGTAATAAAAAACTTGACAAAAGGTACTTTTTTCTATAGAATGGTAATAAAATATAGAGAAAATACATAAAGGAGTTATAAATGAGTATTAGAATTTTAACTGCCAATGAAAATCCAAAGGTAGAAAAACTAAAAAAAGAGTTTGATATTTTTAGAGTAATCGACATCAAAAAAGGTGAATTACAAATGATTGAGTTCTTTAATAAAGATGGAGCATTTAGAGGATTTGGTAGAGATACAAAAACAGCTTTTAAAAAAGCTAAAAAAGTTTTAAAAAACTACTATAGTTAGTAGTTAAAACGAAGCAAGAAGAAGATTATCTTCTTCTTGGTCTTCTTCTTGATGAATCAGAGTGACCATTTCCTCCGCTTCTATTTCTAGAACCAGATCTTCTTTGACCATTTCTTCCTCTTCCACCGTTTCTACCTCTAGAGTCTCTTCCACCTCTATCATCTTTCATTCTTTCGAATAATCTTGTGATATCTTTTTCAGACTTACCAATGTTGTTACTTCCTTTTACGTAAGTAGTATTAGTAAGCATTGAAGCTAGTTTATGAGCAATAGTAGATAAGTCATACTCTTCTTTCATACTTTCAACTAAGTCAATTCCTGAATCATAAACTTTTTGTTCAATAATTTTACTTTTTAGAGTATCAGTTTTCTTTTCTTTTACAGACTCTACGTTTGGAATAACTTTAGCTTCTAGTTTTCCACCAGTAGCTTTTTGAATTTTTTGTAACATTCTAAATTCATGTGGCGTAACAATAGAAACAGCCATACCATCTTTACCAGCTCTTCCTGTTCTTCCAATTCTATGAACGTAAGATTCTGAATCAAATGGTAAATGGTAGTTAAATACGTGAGTTACATCATTTACATCTAATCCTCTTGCAGCAACATCTGTTGCAATAAGAACTTCAAGTCTTCCTTTTTTGAATGCATTAATAGCTTCTTCTCTTTGTCTTTGTTCCATGTCACCATGAAGACCTTTTGCTGAGAAACCTTGAGATACTAAGAATGTAGCTAATCTATCTACTTCTTTTTTAGTTCTACAGAAGATAATTGATTTATCAGGGTTTTTAAAGTCATATAATCTAATTAAAGCATCATCTCTTTCATGTTCATCAACAACATAGAAAGTTTGTGTGATTTTAGAGTTAGTGATTTCTGATTTAGTAATCGTGATAAACTCTGGCTCTTGTAAGATTGTTTTTGCAAGATTTTTAATTGCATTTGGCATAGTTGCAGAGAAAAGAAGTGTTTGTCTATCTTCTGGCATATAAGTGAAAATCTCTTTGATATCATCTAAGAATCCCATATCAAGCATTTCATCTGCTTCATCAAGAACTACAAATGATGGTTTAATACTGATTTTTCCACCTTTAAGTAAATCTAAAAATCTACCTGGAGTTGCAACAATAATACCAGCATTGTCGATATGCTTTAATTGTCTTGTATATGATTGCCCACCGTATACTGTAGCAGTGTTAATACCTAGATTTTTACCGAATCTAAATAGCTCATCAGAAACCTGCATTGCAAGTTCTCTTGTAGGAACAATTACTACTGCTTCAACATTTTTGTTGCACTTCATCATATTAATGATTGGAAGTCCAAATGCAGCAGTTTTACCTGTACCTGTATGAGCTTGACCTACTATATCTTTACCTTGTAAAACAACTGGAATCGCGTCTCTTTGGATAGGACTTGGTTCTTTAAATCCTGCGTCGTCAATTGCTTTTTGTAAGTTTTCTTTGAAATTTAATTCATTAAAAGTCATTTATTACCTTTTGGTTAGTTTATACTTCGTAGTATATTGTTAAAACATACACTTATATAAACTTCTTCTATTAATAGAACTAGATTTAAAAACTTTATGCTTAAATGAAAGAAAGCAGGGCCTTGAAATAAGAGATTCAAAGTAAAAATAGTATATATCTGTGTATAGTTTCGCGGATTATATCTAAAAAAGTATAAATATAAGCTGTAAGAATGAAACTAAGAGGTTACCCTCTATAGCTTCTTAGATATCGTCTAGGCTTTTGTAACCTTCTAGATATTTTGTGTCGTAGTTATTTGCAATAAAGTCTGCATTTTCCATCATTTTTTGGTGGAATGGAATTGTAGTTTTAATTCCTTCTACTTCAAACTCATTAAGAGCTCTTTTCATAATATTGATAGCTTTTTCTCTATCTCTTCCCCAAACAATTAGTTTACCAATCATTGAGTCATAGTAAGGTGGTACCACATATCCTGCATAAACATGTGAATCAACTCTTACGTTTCTTCCTCCTGGTACAAACCATTGTTTTACTTTACCTGGACTTGGTAAGAAAGAGTTTGGATCTTCAGCAGTGATTCTAACTTCAATAGAGTGACCTCTAAATTTAATAGACTCTTGAGGTGGTAACTCTTCACCTTCTGCTACTTTAATCATAAGTTCAATAATATCAATTCCAGAAACCATTTCTGAAACTGGGTGCTCAACTTGAAGTCTAGTATTCATTTCCATAAAGTAGATGTTTTGTTGGTCATCTGCTAGGAATTCAAAAGTACCAGCACCTTCATAGTTTAAGTATTTTGTAGCTTTAACTGCAACATCATGTAAATGCTTTCTTGTTTCATCATTTAATAAAATTGCAGGTGATTCTTCAATAACTTTTTGGTGTCTTCTTTGTAATGAACAATCTCTTTCACCAATGTGAATAGCATTTCCATGAGAGTCACCAACAACTTGAACTTCAATGTGTCTTGGTTTATTGATAAATCTTTCAAGGTACATAGTTCCATCACCAAAAGCAGCAAGTGCTTCAGAAGATGCAGCTGTGAAAAGTTGTTCGAACTTACTTTCGTCTTCAATAAGTCTCATACCTCTTCCACCACCACCAGCAGCAGCTTTTGCCATAATTGGATATCCAATTTCTAATGCAACTCTTTTACCTTCTTCAACAGAGTGAACAGCACCATCTGAACCAGGTACAACTGGAACACCTGCTTTAATCATCTCATCTTTTGCTTTTGATTTATCAGCCATTTTTTCCATTACTTCAACAGATGGACCAATAAATTTAATATTGTGAAGTCTACAAATTTCAACGAAGTCTTGGTTTTCTGATAAGAAACCATAACCAGGGAAGATTGCATCACAACCTGTCATTTCAGCAGCAGTAATAATTGCAGGGATATTTAAGTATGAATCAATAGACTTAACATCACCAATACAAATTGCTTCATCTGCATGTTTTAAGTATGAAGCATTTTTATCTCCAGCAGAATAAACAGCAACAGACTTTTTACCCATTTCTCTAATAGTTCTGATAGCTCTTTGAACTATTTCACCTCTATTAGCAATTAGAATTTTTTTAATTTCAGCCATGTTAGCTTCTTATTATAGTTTTTCTACAACGAACATTGGCATATCATATTCAACTGGGTTTCCGTTTTCAACTAAGATATCAACGATTTTACAATCAAATTCAGCTTCAACTTCATTCATGATTTTCATTGCTTCTAAGATACATAAAGTTTGACCTTTTTTAACTGTATCTCCTTTTTTAACAAAATCAGAAGCTTCTGGAGATGGCGCAGCATAGAATGTTCCAACCATTGGAGAGTTGATAGTGTCACCAGATATAGCAGCAGGTGCAGTTTCAGTTGCAGCAGCAACTGGTGCAGCAACAGGTGCTTGTGTAGCAGGAGCAACAGCAGCAGGTGCAGAAGTTGTTACAACAGTTCCACCTTCAAAACCTTTTTGCATAGCTACTTCAAATTCACCTTCTTTAACTTTTAATTTATTTAATTCACTTTTATCAAAAACTCTAATTAGTTCTTTAATTTCTTTAAAATCCATGTTTAACCTTTTATAATTAAATTTTTGGAAATAATACCATAAAAAATGTTATAAAACCTAGTACTAATTTTTCAAAATATGGTAAAATTAGCTTTTTTTTGACAAAAACTCATATTAAAATGTTAAAATATAGCAAAAATCAAAGAAAATTAGAAGTTTTATAAAATTACTACTAAAGAGTAATTTATATGAAATTAATATGAAACTATTTTAGGAAAATTAAATGATAAGTGATAGAAATTTTATAAATATTGCCCATGAAATAGCAAGTGCTTCAAAATGTGTATCAAAACAAGTAGGTGCAGTTATTGTAAAAGATGGAAGAATACTTTCAACAGGATACAATGGAACACCAACAGGATATACTAATTGTAGTGCCCATTGGAATGGAGAATATACAAAAGACCACCATGATTGGTCTAAAACATATGAAATACATGCTGAAATGAATGCTCTAATTTGGGCAGCAAGAAAAGGTATTTCAATAGAAGATGCAACAATTTATGTAACTTTAGAACCTTGTAGTGAGTGTTCAAAGAACTTAATAGCAGCAGGAATTAAAAGAATTGTTTATGATAAAGCATATGAACATACAAACTCTGAAGTTGTTTCAAAATTTATTAAAGATAATGGCGTAGTAATAGAACAAATAAAATGATAGGTATAGACAATCATAAATTTTATAAAAGAGCTATTGATAAATATGGAATAAGTGCCCAAGGGGTTCATTGGCAATCTCAGTTTACTCAATATCTTAGATTTGAAATTATAAACTCATTTATAAAAGATGATATAAAAAACTCTTCTCTAGTAGATGCAGGTTGTGGTTTTGCAGAATATTTAAATTATTTAAAGAAATCAAGCTTAAAACCTAAAAACTATATTGGCTTAGATTTAGAACAAAGAATGGTAACTTTAAGTAAAGAGAGATTTCCTAGTGAAAAGTTTATGGTTAGAGATATAGTAAAAGATAAACTACCAAAAGCTGACTACTATATTTGTAGTGGAGCCATGAATATACTTAGAAAAAAGCAGATGTTTAGATTTATAGAAAACTGCTTGGCTTCATCTAATAAAGGCTTTGTCTTTAACTTCTTAAAAGCAGATAGTCTAAATAATGTTTCTTGTGAAACGATAATAGACTTTTGTGAAGGTTTAGGCAAAGAAATTCATATAAAAGATTACTATTTAGACAACGATATTACTGTTTTTCTAAAACACTTGACTGATTAGTTAAGTAAACTTAAAAATATCATAAGTTTTTCATATCAAGAATATATACTTACAATATAAAGTAAACTAAAATTAAGGATTAGGTAATGAAAGTAGGTTTATTTATTCCCTGTTTTATGAATGAGTTGTATCCAAATAGTTCGATGGCAACTTTAAAACTGTTGAAGAAATTTGATATGGATGTTGAGTATCCAATGGACCAAACCTGTTGTGGGCAGCCAATGGCAAATTCAGGCTGCTCTAAAGATATGAAAACATTAGCACTTAGATTTGTAGATATTTTCAAAAAATATGATTATATTGTTGCTCCAACGGGTTCATGTGTAACTATGGTTAAAGACCATTATAAACCATTTTTTGATGAAGATGACAAAGACTACAATAAAGTAAAAACTTCTATTTATGAAGTTTGTGAGTTTTTACATGACATTATAAAAGTTGAAAAAATAGACTCTTATTTCCCTCATAAAGTAGGAGTTCATAACTCATGTCATGGTCATAGAGGTTTAAAATTAGGAAGCCCAAGTGAACTTAATATCCCTAAAAACAATAAACTAAAAAACCTACTTAACTTAGTAGAGGGAATAGAAATTGTTGAACTAAACAGAGATGATGAGTGTTGTGGTTTTGGTGGAACTTTCTCTGTAACAGAAGAAGATATTTCTGTTGCAATGGGTAAAGATAGAATTAAAGACCATATTGATTCACATGTTGAGATTATGACAGGTGCAGATATGTCATGTCTTATGCATATGCAAGGTTTAGTTAATAGAGAAAATAAACCTTTAAAAATCATGCATATTACTGAGATCCTTGCAGGGGAGGTTTAATTATGAGTGTTTTAGATGACCATCCAGCAAAAGCTAAAGAGTTTGTAGCAAATGATGAGAGAATGCATTGGCATGACCAAGCTCTTTGGTTTGTAAGAGAAAAAAGAGATAGAACAACAAAAACCATTCCAGAGTGGGAAACATTAAGAAGATATGCTGACCAAATCAAGTCTCATACAATGGCAAACTTAGATAAATATCTTTTAGAGTTTGAAAAAAATGCAAATGAAAAAGGTATTACTGTTCACTTTGCAAAAGATGCAAAAGAACACAATGAAATCGTACATAGAATTTTAAGTGAAAACAATGTAAAAAAAGTTGTTAAATCAAAATCTATGTTAACAGAAGAGTGTCACTTAAATCCTTATTTAGAATCAAAAGGGATGGAAGTTATTGATACAGACTTAGGTGAAAGAATTGTTCAATTAAGAAATGAACCACCTTCACATATTGTACTTCCAGCAATTCACTTGAAAAAGCAAGATGTTTCTGATACTTTCCATGAAAAAATGGGAACTGAAAAAGGAAATTATGACCCAACATATTTAACAAGAGCAGCAAGAGCCGATTTAAGACAAAAATTCTTAGATGCAGATGCTGGTATTACTGGGGTTAACTTTGCAATTGCAAATACTGGGGGAGTTGTAGTTTGCACAAACGAAGGTAATGCAGACATGGGTGCTTCTTTACCAAAACTTCATATTGCATGTATGGGAATTGAAAAAGTAGTTCCTAGACTTCAAGACTTATCAGTATTTACAAGACTACTTGCAAGAAGTGCTACTGGTCAAGCAATCACTTCATATACATCACACTTTCACGGTCCAGTTGAAGGTGGACAGATGCATATTGTAATTGTAGATAACAAAAGAACACCATTTTTACAATCAGAATCTTATAAAAAAGCATTAAACTGTATTAGATGTGGTGCTTGTATGAATACTTGTCCTATTTATAGAAGGTCAGGTGGTCACTCATATGACTATGTTATTCCTGGACCAATTGGTTCAACACTAGGAACATTTAGAGACCCAAAAAAGCATAAAACACTATCTTTTGCTTGTACACTTTGTGGTTCATGTTCAAATGTTTGTCCTGTAAAGATTGACCTAGATTCGCAGCTTTACACACATAGACAAGACCTAAGAGAGAAAAATATTATCTCTAATCAAAAAAGATTATCTATGCAGTTTGCTTCTTGGCTAATGAGCAAACCAGCACTATTTGATTTTGTAGGAAAGGTAGCCAGAAAAGTGGTACCACTTTTACCTAAATTTATGATTTATAATAGATTTAATGTTTGGGGAAAACAAAGAGATATTCCTACTATGCCTAAGAAGAGTTTTAAAGAGATTTATAAAGAGGAGTTTGGAAATGACAAGTAAAGAATTAATATTAAAGAATATTAGAACTAACAATGTAGTTCAAGATACTAGTTTACCAGATTACTCAAACTTTGGCTTAACTTTTGAAGATAAACATTCACACTTTTCAACTATGCTTGAGTCAGTTGGTGGAAAAGCTTTATTTATAAAAAAAGAAGAGTTAGAAGAAACAATTAAATCTTTATATCCAGATGAAAAACTTATAACTTCAAATATTGAAGGTTTTTCATTATCAAACTTTGATGCAAATGAGGAAGCAGACCCACATAATCTAAAAGATATTGATTTAGCTGTTGTTAAAGGTGAGTTTGCAGTTGCTGAAAATGGTGCTGTTTGGGTTAAAAATAGAGACAACAGACATAGAGCTTTATATTTTATTGCACAAAATATCATTCTTGTATTAGAAAAAAGCGCAATTGTAAACAATATGCATGAAGCTTATGAATTAATCTCATTTGGTGAACCTTCATATGGAGCGTTTATTAGTGGTCCTTCAAAAACTGCTGATATCGAACAGTCATTGGTAATTGGAGCGCACGGTCCAAAATCAGGATATGTAATTTTTGTAGAATAGTTTGCTAATTATGTTATAATTGAAAGATAACATAAGGATTATTTTGAGATTACTGTTAATTTTATTACTGTTTTTAAGCTCTTTATTCGCTTCTAAAGAGGTGTTGTTACTTCATTCTTATCATAAAGGATATAAGTGGAGTGACGATATCTCTTTAGAAATAGAGAAGAAGTTTAAAAATGAAAAAGACATAGACCTTACTACTATTTACATGGATACAAAACATGTAGCTACACCTAATTACTTAAATAAATTAGCACAACTTTACAAAGAACAATTTTCAACAAGAAACTTTGACCTTATAATTGTTAGTGATAATAATGCTTTTGAGTTTGCAATAAGATACCACGAATACCTTTTTAAAGATTTGCCAATACTATTTTGTGGAATCAATAATTTTGATAAAGCTTTACTTGGTGAAAACAATATGAAAGAGTATATGACAGGTGTTGTTGAACAAGTTGATTTAGAGAAAAATTTTGAACTTATTCTTCGTATGCAACCAGAACTAGAAAAACTACTTATAATAAATGATAAATCAAAAACAGGACTTGCAGTAAAAAGAGACTTAAGACCTGTAATTGAGAAGTATTCTAAAAAGATAGATATCGAGTATGTAGATAATTTAGATATTGATAATCTAAAAAAGAAAGTTGTAAATTTAGATAAAAAGAAGAGTGCACTTTTATTTGTACTTTTATTTAAAGACAAAACAGGAAAATTTTTTACCTATAAACAGAGTTTTAAAAAAATATATGAAGTAAGCCAAGTTCCCACATATGGACTTTGGGACTTCTATTTAGATTATGGAATGGTTGGAGGTTTATTAACTTCTGCAAAGGCTCAAGGTGAAGCAGTTGCAAATATGACCTTACAAGTTTTAAATGGCAAAAGTGTAAAAGAAATCCCTGTTATAGAAAAATCTCCAAATAGATATATTTTTGACTATAAAGAGTTAGATAGATTTGATTTAAGTGTTGAAAATATTTTAAAAGAGTATGAGCTTATAAATGAACCCCATGGTTTTTTTAGAAAATATACAAAATTAGTTGTAGTTATTATCATAATTATTGGAATCCTTTTAATTATGGTTTTTTCTATGAAAGCAAATATTCAAAGAAGAATGAGAGTTGAGAAAGACCTACAAAATAGAATTAAGTTTGATAAAGTTTTATTAGATACTTTACCAAATGCAATTTACTATAAAAATAAAGATGGAAAGTTTTTAGGTTGTAACAAAGCCTTTTCTGAACTTTTAAATATTCCAAAAAAAGATGTGATTGGTAAAACTGCTAAAGACTTTTTTGCCCCTGATATTGCAAGAAAAAATGAAGCAGTTGATAAAAAGCTATTAAGAACTTTTGGAACAGATACTTCAGAGATAACTTTACACTTATCTGACAATCAAATGAAACATATTATTATCAAAAAAGCTGTTTATCTTGATAATGATAGTTCTATTGGTGGAATTGTGTGTATTATGGATGATATAACAGAGCGAATTCAGCAAAAGCAGTTTTTAATACAACAAGGTAAGTTAGCTGAAATGGGTGATATGGTTGCAGCAATTGCCCATCAATGGAATGAGCCACTTGTAGAGCTTTCTGCTGAGGTTCAAGATATTCAGACATCATTTTTATTAGGGGAGTTAAAAAACTCTCAGGTTCAAGAGTTTGTTAATGATTCAATGGTTCAAATAAAATATATGTCAAAAACATTAAGTGATTTTAGAAACTTTTTAAAACCTTCTACAAAAAAGATTATCTTCTCAATTAAAAACTCTTTTGAAGAGATTTTTGAGATTATAGGAAAACAGATTTTCTACTCAAATATTAATATGAAAGTAAACTATAACTACGAAGGAGATGACTTACTTATTTATGGTTATGAGAATGAATTCAAACAAGTTTTGCTAAACTTAATTAATAATGCAAAAAATAAGATTATTGATAAAAATACAAAAGAGAAGTATAATTTAACAATAAATGTTGATGATTGTAAAGATTATAATACTATTGAGATAATTGATGATGGTGGGAATATTGAAGCAAATATTATAGATAAAATTTTTGAACCATATTTTACTACTAAAAAAAGAGGTACAGGCTTTGGTCTTTATATGGCAAAGGTAATTGTTGAAGATAAGATGAATGGGCAAATTACAGTACAAAATAGAGATAAAAATGTAGTCTTTACTATAAAACTTCCAAAAAAAGAGGCACAAAATGAAAATACTACTACTTGAAGATAATAAAAAATTAAATGCAACTATTAAAAAAAGATTAGAGCTAAAAGGCTATAAAGTCTTTAGCTATATAGATGGTCAAGAGGCTTTAAATAATGTAGATGAAGGTTTTTCTTGCTTTATCCTTGATATAAATGTGCCAAATATTGATGGAATAAATATCTTAAAAAAGATTAGAAGTTATTACAGTGAAGTTCCAATTATTATTATAAGTGCAACAGTAGAACTTGATATGATAAAAGAGGCTTACGACTTTGGTTGTAATGATTACTTAAAAAAGCCATTCTTTATAGATGAGTTAGAGATAAAAGTTGAAAAACTTTGTCAGGTAAAAGATGAAAAAGAGTATTTTGATGAGAAGTCTTATTTTGACTATAAGTCTTCAACTTTATGTATTGATAATGAAGAACAAAGGTTAACAAAAAAAGAGAGACTTCTTATGAATCTTTTTTTAACAAAGAAAAATCAAGTACTTACTTATTCTACAATTGAAAGTTATGTTTGGGAAGGTTCCTTTGCTTCAATTGAATCAATTAGATCTTTAGTTAGAAGACTTAGAAAGGTAGTAAAAAAAGATTATATTCATACAGTTGTAGACACAGGATATATCTTTAAAACTGACTAAATAGTCAAAAATAGCATTAAAATAGCAATTTCTTAAAAAATCTTTAATTTAGTGAACATATGCTCAAAACCCTATATTTTATGGGGTTTTTTTCTCAAAAAAATCTAAAATATCATATCTTTTTCATTTCTGGCAGTTACAATTTCCTTAAGACACAAAAAAAGGAGATTACATGAAGATGTTTGGTAAATCAACTAAACTACTTATGGCTGCAGCACTTATTGCGGGATTAGGTTCTGAAGCTTTAGCAAAAAAAGTATACAAATGGAAACTGGCAACTACTTGGGGACCAACTTTATCACCATTTATTGATGCACCTAAAAATATGGCAAAAATGGTTGAAGAGATGTCTGATGGTAGACTTGTTATTAGAGTAGACGCTTCAAATAAACATAAAGCTGCGCTTGGAATTCTAGATATGGTAAAAGGTGGACAATATGACATGGGTCACTCTGCATCATATTACTGGAAAGGTAAAGATATTAATACTTTACCATTTAGTACTATGCCATTTGGTATGACTACACCTGAACAATATTCTTGGTTCTATCACGGTGGTGGTATGGAACTTATGAAAAAAGTTTATAAAAAACATAAAGTATTATCATTCCCTGGTGGATCAACTGGAAACCAAATGGGTGGATGGTTTAGAAAAGAAATTAATACTGTTGATGACTTAAAAGGTCTTAAAATGAGAATCCCAGGATTTGCTGGTGAAGTTATGGCAAAATTAGGATTAACAGTAACAAATATTGCTCCAGGTGAATTATATACTTCACTTGAAAGAGGAACTATTGACGCATTAGAATGGGTTGGACCTGGAATGGACATCAACATGGGATTCAATAAAATTGCTCCTTACTACTATACAGGGTGGCATGAGCCAGGATTAGATTTACAATATCTTGTAAATGAAAGAAAATTCAAAAAATTACCAAAAGATTTACAACAAATCTTAATCACTGCTATGAGAGTATCTGCATATGATATGTATATCCAAAACTATCACATGAGTGCACAAGCGTGGTCAAAAATTGAAAAAGATTATCCAAATATCAAAATCAAAACTTTCCCAAAAGAAGTTATGGATGAGATGAAAAAAGCAAATGCTGAGTTAAGAGAAGAGATGGTTAAAGGTCAACCTTTATTAAAAGAGATTTTAGATTCTCAAGAAGCTTACCAAAAGAAAGTTAGAGAGTGGACTAAAATGTCTGATTATATCTACTTAAAAGACAACTTATAAAATTGTCTTTATTCTTACAAAAAACCCCTTTAAGGGGTTTTTTTATACAATAAGTAATATAAACATAGAACAATGAGATATCTTTATCTTACTTATTACAACACACCCAAAGGATTTTTATGTTGTTAAAACTTGAGAGAGGATTCAATAAGTTTGCGGACTTTATTGGACTGATAACAGCAATAGCTATGGTTCTGATGATTTTAAACGTATTTTATGATGTAGTTATGAGATACTTTTTTAAATCAGGAAGTATTGCTATGCAAGAGATGGAATGGCATTTCTTCTCTGTAATTATACTTCTTGGAGTTGCTTATACTTTAAAAGAAGATGGTCATGTAAGAGTTGACTTAGTATATGATAGATTTAGCCCACAAAGAAAGGCAATGATTAATATGGTAGGTTCTGTATTATTTATTTTACCAATTGCTATTTTAGTAGGTCTTAGTTCAATTAACAATGCCTATGAAGCATATTTATCAATGGAGCAAAGTGGCGATCCAGGTGGTCTTCCATATAGATGGATTGTAAAAGGGCTTATTCCTTTATCTTTCTTTTTATTGATTATTACAACAATTGGATTCTTTATTAGAAATCTAAATATTTATAAAGGGTTACACCCAATGGATGAATATAATTTAAAAGGTGAAATTGAAAATCTAAAATGTGATTTAAGTGAGAAAAAATATCATGTAGTAGATATTGATCCTTTTGAAAATGAAAATAAAGAAGATAAAAAAGGAGATTCTAAATGATTGGTATAGTAATGTTCTTTACTGCACTATTTATGCTAATTATTGGATTTCCAGTAGCATTTACATTTGCAGCAGTTTCAGTATTTTTTGGTATCTTCGCAGGGTTTTATGAAATTTTTGCTTATGCAGAAGAAGGTACAGCTATAGCACAACTTATTTCTGAGGGATGGGCTGAAGGTATAGCAATGTTTGATTATATGCCTTTTAGAATCTACTCTATTCAGCAAAGTACTATTTTAATGGCAATTCCAATGTTCATCTTTATGGGAATTGTTTTACAAAAAACAGGACTTGCAGAAAAATTATTAGAATCTATGGGATTCTTATTTGGAGAGATTAGAGGTGGTGTTGCTATCTCTACTGTATTAGTAGGTACTTTACTTGCAGCTTCAACAGGTGTTGTTGGTGCTTCAGTTGTTGCGATGGGTGTTATTTCCCTTCCTGTAATGCTTAAGTATAAATATAATACAGAATTAGCTACAGGTACAATCTGTGCCTCAGGTACACTTGGACAGATTATTCCTCCTTCAATTGTATTAATTATTTTAGGGGATGTATTCCAAGTTCCAGTTGGTGACCTGTTTAAAGCAGCAGTTGGTCCTGGACTTACTTTAGTTGCAGCATATATTCTATTTATTCTTGTAGTTTCATATGTAAAAAAAGATTTTGCTCCTGCAATTCCAGCAGACCCAAGTAGAGGTGATAAGAAAAAACAAGTTGTAAGAGCTTTAATTGATATTATTCCATCATTAACTCTTATTATCTTAGTTCTTGGTTCTATTTTTGCAGGTATCGCAACTCCTACTGAATCAGCAGCTGTTGGATGTATTGGTGCAATTTTACTTGCAGTTTTATATAAAACATTTGCAGTTAGTATGGTAAAAGAAGCAGCTTTAGAGTCTGTTAAAGTTACTTCAATGGTATTTGGTATCTTAATTGGTGCAACAGCATTCTCTATGGTATTCTCTTATACTGGTGGAGAAGAGATTGTTGAGCATGTAATGATGAGTTTACCAGGTGATGGAAAATGGGGATTCATTATCTTTACAATGTTAGCAATCTTAGTTTTAGGATTCTTCATTGATTTTATTGAGATTTCTTATATTATTGTTCCAATTCTACTTCCAGTAGCAATGGCACTTGATATTAACCCTGTATGGTTCGCAATTTTAATTGCAATGAACTTACAAACATCGTTCTTAACACCACCATTTGGGTTCTCTCTGTTCTACTTAAAAGGGTGTGCACCAGCATCAGTTAGAACAGCACAAATCTATAGAGGGGTGTTACCGTTTATTGTCATACAGGTAATTGTTCTATGTATCGTAGCATTCTATCCAGAATTCTTTGGAATGTCTGCAGATATGTAGTATAATACTATTTAAAAAAGGAGTACATCATGTCAAGCTTTTTAAAGCTATTAACTAATCTAGTTTTTAAAACAAAAGATAGGATGTACTCTTTTATTGATGACCCACAACAAAGAATATATACTGTCCCACGCCTTGAATAGCATTTAATTATAAATTTAACAAAGAAAAATTTATAAGGAAACAAAAATGTTAGAAGGAAAATACCAAGATTTTTATAATGAAGTATCAAAAGTAATTGATGCTAAAAACCTATTTACAGATAAGTTACATACATTAGCATATGGAACAGATGCCTCTTTTTATAGATTAATTCCAAAAATTGTAATCAAAACAGATAATGCAAAAGAAGTTGAAGAGATACTAAAACTATCAAATGCTATGGAATTAAGTGTTACTTTTAGAGCAGCTGGAACTTCTCTATCTGGTCAAGCAATTAGTGATTCTATTTTAATTGTTACATCAAGAAACTTTAGGGATTTTAGAATCTCTGATGATAAAACTGCTATTACTTTACAACCTGCACTTACTGGACAAGAAGTAAATAATCTACTAGCTCCTTATGGTAAAAAGATTGGACCAGATCCTGCAAGTATCAATGCCGCTATGATTGGTGGAATTGCTGCAAATAATGCTTCAGGTATGTGTTGTGGGATTTCACAAAACTCATATAAAACTTTAAAATCAATGAAGTTAATCTTTGCAGATGGTACAAAACTAGATACAGCTTGCGAAGAATCAAAACAAGCTTTTAGAGTTTCTCACAAAGATTTAGTAGAAGGTTTAGAAAAAATTGCAAATGAAACAAAAAGTGATGAAGAATTATCAGCATTAATTGCAAAAAAGTTTAAAATCAAAAACACATGTGGTTACTCAATAAATGCATTAATTGATTTTGATGATGTATTTGAAGTTTTAGAGCACTTAATCATTGGAAGTGAAGGAACTTTAGCCTTTATTGAAGAGATTACTTATGAAACAGTTGAAGATTTAAAAGATAAAGCATCTGCACTTATTTATTTTAAAGATGTAAAAGAAGCATGTAATGCGGTTACTAAAATCAAACTTGCACGTGAAGCAAAAACTATTACAGTAGATGCAGTTGAACTTATGGATAGAGCTGGACTTGCAAGTATTGAAAATGACCCAGCAATGCCAGAATATATTAAAGATTTTGATGAAAATGTAACGGCACTTTTAATTGAGACAAGAGCAATAAATGATGAGTCATTAGATGTTCAAATTAAGGAGCTTGAAGAACTTCTTGAAGAGTTCTCTGTTGTTAGAGATATTTACTTTACAAAAGATGTAGCGGAATACACTCTTTACTGGAAGATTAGAAAAGGTCTTTTCCCAGCAGTTGGAGCAGTAAGAGAAGTTGGAACAACTGTTATTATTGAAGATGTTGCTTATCCTATTGAAGTGTTAGCAGAAGCTACATTAGAGCTACAAGCACTATTTAAAAAACATGGTTATAGTGAAGCTTTAATCTTTGGTCATGCTTTAGAAGGAAACTTCCACTTTGTATTTACTCAAGACTTCTCAATTGAGTCTGAAGTTAAAAGATATGATGAGTTTATGAATGATGTTGTTTCTTCTGTTGCAGTTAAGTATCAAGGAAGTTTAAAAGCTGAGCATGGTACAGGTAGAAATATGGCTGCATTTATTGAAGTAGAGTGGGGTAAAACTGCTTATTCAATGATGAAAAGAATCAAAGAAGTATTTGATCCAAAAGGACTTTTAAATCCAGGTGTTATCATAAATGATGATGCTGAAGCACACTTAAAGAACCTAAAAGCAATGCCTGCAACAAATGAGTTGGTTGATACTTGTATTGAGTGTGGATTCTGTGAGCCTACTTGTCCTTCAAATGATATTACTTTAACTCCTAGACAAAGAATTGTAATCAATAGAGAAATTTCTAAACTTGAAAGAGAAGGAAATCTTGAAGAAGCAAAAGAGTATAAAGACCTTTATCAATATGATGGAATAGAGACTTGTGCAACTTGTTCTTTATGTTCTACTGCATGTCCAGTTAAGATTGATACGGGAAGTTTAACTAAGCATTTAAGAGCAGAACAAGTAAGTTCAAGAGCTGATAAAGTAGCCTCTTTTGTAGCAAATAATTTCTCTACAACTTTAAAGGGAATGAAGTTTGGTTTAGGTGGAGCAAATCTACTTCATAAGATGATTGGAACACCAAGTATGGAAGGTTTCACTTCTTCTATGAGAGACTTAACAAAAGGAAACCTACCAAAATGGAGTGCAAGTCTGCCAAGACCAACTTCAATAGATACAAACTTTGAACAAAAACTTGTAGATAAAAAAGTTGTATATTTCCCTTCTTGTATAAATAGAACAATGGGAAGAGATAGTAAAACAACAGTTGAAGAAGAACTATTTGATGTAACAGTTAGGCTACTTCAAAAAGCTGGATACCAAATACTATTCCCTGAAAATATGGATGGATTATGTTGTGGTATGCCATTCTCTTCAAAAGGTTTTAATAAACAAGCAAAACAAAAAAGTGATGAGCTTGAGCATGCTTTACAAGAAGTTAGTAACTTTGGAGAGTATCCAGTGCTTTGTGATACAAGTCCTTGTACTAAAAAGATGCTTGAGAGTTTTGATGGAAAGATGAAAATCTATGAGCCTATTGAGTTTACTTTAGATGTATTAAAAGAGAATCTTGATTTTACTCAAATGGATGAACCAATAACTATTCACACAACTTGTTCTTCAAGAAAAATGGGACTACATGAGAAGTTTATAGAATTAGCAAAAATGTGTTCTACAAATGTAATTGTTCCAGAAAATGTTAAGTGTTGTGGATTTGCAGGGGATAGAGGATTTAACTTCCCTGAACTTAACCAATCTGCACTTAGATTTTTAAAGGATGATGTAAAAGAGGCAAAATATGCTTTCTCTACTTCTAAAACTTGTGAAATAGGACTTAGTGAAACATCAGGTTTAGATTATAACTCTATTTTCTATTTAATTGATAAGTGTACTATTTCAAAAAATAAATAATCTTCTTTTATAACAAAACAGATATTTACTATTAATTTGGTAAAATATCTGTTTTTATATCAAATAAAAGTTTGATAGTTACAAAAAGGATTAAAATTATGACTAAACTACTTCTTGTTTTCTTAACGTTAACTACAATGTCTTTTGCTCAACTAGTAGACGCAATTGCATTAACTGTGAATGATGAACCAATTACTCTTTATGATATTGAAAAGAGAAAAGCTCAAGCTAACCTTCCAAAAGATAAAGCTGTAGCACAACTTATTGATGAGGTTTTATTTGATCAATTAGTTGAAGAACACAATATCACAGCAGATATTTTTGATGTAAACAACTACTTAGAAAAGATTGCAGCATCAAATGGTATGGATTTATATACTTTTAAATCTTTAATTAAACAAAAATACCAAGACTATAATGCATATGAAGAGCAAACTAGACAGCAAATTATTAGACAAAAACTTACAAGAAAACTTGTTAGAGGAAATATTAAAATTGCAAATGAAGATGATTTAAAAATTTTTTATGATAACAATAAAAATCTTTTTTCTACAGCTTCAACTGTAAGAGCAGTTCAATACTCTTCAGTAGATAATGCAGCTTTAAAAAAGGCTATTAGCAACCCAATGGTTAATGTAAAAGATGTTAAAAAAGCAGCTATTGAATTAAACCAAGCTAATTTAAACCCTCAGTTAAAGTATATTTTAAACGAGACAAAAGTTAATCAATTTACTCCTGTTTTTACATCAAATAAGCAATATATTTCTTTATTAATTAAAGATAAGGGGAATCAACAAACTTTAGCTTTTGAAGATGTAAAAGATAGAATTTTTAACATGATTATGCAAGATAGAGAAAAGAAATATTTAAAAGACTATTTTGAGAAATTAAAACTATCTGCAGATATTAAAATAGTAAGATAAAAGGAAATAGATGTTTGAAGTAATTATTGGATTAGAAGTACACGTTCAATTAAATACAAATAGTAAGCTGTTTTGTTCTTGTGCAACAAGCTTTGGAGAAGAACCAAATACAAACGTATGTCCAACTTGTTTAGGACTTCCAGGAGCTCTTCCTGTATTAAATAAAGAAGCAGTACATAAAGCAATTATGCTAGGAACTGCTTTAAAATCACAAATAAATAAAAAATCTATATTTAATAGAAAAAATTACTTCTACCCAGATTTACCAAATGGATACCAAATTTCTCAATTCGAAGTTCCTGTTGTAGGACTTGGTGAATTAGTAATTGACTTTGAAGATGGAACAAGTAAGACTATTGGTGTAACAAGAGCCCACTTAGAGAATGATGCAGGGAAAAGTATCCATGCAGGAAGTGTTTCTCATGTGGATTTAAATAGAGCTGGAACACCACTTCTTGAAATCGTTTCTGAACCAGATATGCGAACATCTGAAGAAGCAATTTTATATCTTAAAAAGCTTCATTCAATTGTAAGATATCTTGGAATTTCAGATGCAAATATGCAAGAAGGTTCATTTAGAGCAGATGTTAACGTATCAATTAGACCAAAGGGTGATGATAAGTTATATACAAGATGTGAAATCAAAAATATGAACTCATTTAAATTCATTGAAAAAGCAATTAAGTATGAAGTAAATAGACATATTGAAGCTTGGGAAGATGGAGTTCACGATACAGAAATTGTGCAAGAAACAAGACTATTTGACCCAGAAAAAGGTGAAACTAGATCTATGAGAGGTAAAGAAGATGCTGCTGATTATAGATATTTCCCAGACCCAGACCTTTTACCAGTAGTTATTACTGATGAAATGATGGAAAAATATTCACAAATTCCAGAACTTCCAGATGAGAAAAAACAAAGATTTGTAAATGACTTTGGTATCAAAGAGTATGATGCTTCTGTTATCACTGCAAATTTAGAGACTGCAAACTTCTTTGATGAGATGATGAAAGAAGGAATTACAGGTAAAAATGCAGCAACATGGTTAACTGTTGAATTACCAGCAAGATTCACTGAAGGTATGTCATTAGAAAATTCACCAGTAGATGCTAAAAAACTTGCAGGTGTTGTAAAAGCTATCGAAGATGGAACTATCTCTGGAAAAGCTGCTAAAGAAGTACTTGATTTCTTAATGGAAAAACCTGAAAGTGAAATTGATGCAGTTATTGATGAACTTGGATTAAAACAAGTATCTGATGATGGTGCTATTTTAGAAATCATTGATGGAATATTAGCAGCAAACGAAGATAAAGTAGAGCAGTATAGAGGTGGAAAAGAGAAGCTATTTGGATTCTTTGTTGGTCAAACAATGAAAGCATCTAAAGGTAGTGCAAATCCACAAAAAGTAAATGAACTTTTAAAACAAAGATTAGGGTAATAAATGGCTGAAAAATCTATTGCAGTAATTGGAGCAGGTAAGTGGGGACAAGCTCTTCACTTCGCTCTTAGTCAAAACCAAAAATGCTTAATAACTTCAAGAACAAAAAGAGATATTGACAATTTTGTAGATTTACAAACTGCACTAGAGTGTGAATACTTAGTTATTGCTATTCCTGCTCAAGAAGTAAGAGAGTGGTTACAAGAAAACTTTGTATTCTCTGGACAAAAAATACTTGTAGCAGCTAAAGGTATTGAAGCTAGTACGGGTGAGTTTTTAAATGAAATCTATGAAGAGTTTGTACCAAGTAAAAATATAGGTTTTATCTCTGGTCCATCTTTTGCTAGTGAAGTTATTCAAGCTTTACCAGCAGCTATTGTAATAAACTCAAAATCAAAAAAACTTTATGAAAAGTTTGCTCCTATGTTCCCAAGATTTTTAAAGACTTATTACTCAGAAGATGTAATAGGTGCTGAAATTTGTGGAGCATATAAAAATGTGCTTGCTATTGCTAGTGGTATTTGTCAAGGGCTGAAACTAGGAAATAATGCTAGAGCTTCACTTATCTCAAGAGGTCTTGTGGAGATGCAAAGATTTGGAAAAGAGTTTGGAGCTAAAAAAGATAGTTTCCTTGGTCTTAGTGGAGCAGGTGACCTATTTTTAACAGCAAGTAGTGAACTAAGTAGAAACTTCCGTGTAGGACTTGGTCTAGCACAGGGTAAAAGCTTAGAAACTATTTTAGAAGAGCTTGGAGAAGTAGCAGAGGGTGTTAAAACAGCAGAGGCTGTATTTAAACTTTCAAAGAAAAATAAAATATATACTCCAATTGCAAATGAGGTAAAACTTATTCTTGATGGTAAGAATCCTCACGAAAGTCTAAAGGACTTATTAAGAAGTTAGAAAATGAGTACAATTTCATTTTTTAACTTATCCCTTTCATTTATTCCCTTACTTTTTGTATGGTACTTTTACTATAAATGGACAAAAGATAAATCTGATATTTTAGTAGCTAGTATAAGGATGATTATTCAGCTTATAACTATTGGATATCTTCTTGTTTTTATCTTCAAATCAGATGACTTAAAAGTAGGTATATTTATAGTTTTATTTATGATTGTAGTTGCTTCTTGGATTACTCTTAGAAATACTAATGATAAAAGTTTTAAACACTATTTTCAGATACTTTTAGCAGTGAGTACTTCAGGTTTAGTCAATCTTTTCTTAATAATTGGATTTGTATTAGAGTTAGAAAAATTATACGAACCACGGTATGTAATACCACTTGCAGGAATGGTTTTTGCAAATACTATGAATGCTCTTTCTTTGGCTGTTGAACGCTTTGAAAAAGAGATAGAAAGAACAAACTTCATTGAGGCTAGACAAATAGCTTTTAAAGCCTGTATGATACCTCAAATAAACTCACTATTAGCAGTTGGATTAGTTGCTCTTCCTGGAATGATGACAGGACAAATCTTATCAGGGGTTGACCCTTTAATTGCTGTTAGATATCAAATAATGATTATGGCAATGACACTTTCAAGTGCAGGAATAAGTGCAGTAGTTTATTTTTTATTAAAAGCAAAACTATTTAATAGGTAGTTTTAGTATAAATTTTGCTCCCAAAGAAGTGTTTATAGCTAAGATTTTACCTTCAAGTTTTTTCTCTGTAATTATCTTTGCAAGTGATAAACCTACACCACTTCCTTGATGTAGTTTTGTTGAGTAACTAGAGCTAAAAATTGTTTCTACACAATCTAAACCATTTCCAGAGTCTTCAATCTCAATATAAATTAAACCACTTATAGTTTTAGTAGATATTTTGATAAACCTTTGTTTATCAAGATTTTTTAGTTCATAAATTGCATTTTCAAGTATTACCATAATAACATTAGATAAGGAACCTTTATAGGTTTTTATTTCAATATCTTCAAACTCTTTTTTAACTTCAATATTATGTTTTAATAAATAATCACTCAATAAAGAAATCAAAACATTTAATTGCTTAGATAGGGAAAAACTTTCTTTTCCATTAGGATTTAAAAATAGGGTATCTACACTATGGTTTACTTCATTTATATATTCAAGAGTTGTTTTTATCTTTGGTAGAGTTTCTTCTATAGTTGAAGGAAGGTTTTTTTTATCAAGCATTGATGTTGCTTCAATCAAATTTATTTGGCTACCTAATTGAGAGATAGGTCTTTTAATTTGATGAATAATATATGAGATAGTTCTTCCTGCATTTGTAAATCTTGATTGCTCTAAAAGTTGTTGTTCTATTTCTACTTTTTCATTTTCAACCATATTCATTTTTGCATTAAGAGCTAAAGAGATAAAAATCACTTCTAATAGAAGTCCTATTGGTAATATAATCCAAGAGTATTGATATGATTCTATTATTCCTATTACTTCTAAAGTATAGTAGTTAAAACATACAATATATATGGCTTGACCTATAAGAAAATATAAGGAATAGTTTTTCTCTTTTTTAAACTCAAATATAGAGATTAAAAAGATAAAAAGAAAAGATAATAGAGCAAATGTATCTATTTTTGATGTAGTATAGTGGTATGTATTGTCATAAAAGCCAATACTTAAAAGAGACAATGAAAATATCTGAAATAAAATCAAAGACCTAACTAGTCTATAAAGTCTTGAGTCTTTTCTTTCATTAAAAAACTTGATAATAAATAGTAGAATAAAAATTATATAAAGATAAGCAAAATACCAAGTTGAAATAGTGACTAAATATAGATTTATACCTAAGTCTAACTGATATATAACTCCATTTAATGTTAGAAGATAAAGTCCAGAAAATAGGGTGGATAATACATAAAATAAAAAAGCACTATTTTTTGTCATAAAGTATAAAATACTGTTGTAAATCATTAGAGAAATAAAGATTCCATAAATAATACCCCAAATCATAGACTCTATTGTTTCTACTCTGAAAAAGTTATGGGGAGTAAATATTTCCCATTGGTTTGTAACTGCCCCTATACTTTGATACTTTATATATATTTCATAAGAAGAGTTTTTTTCAAAATTAAAATTAAAGATACTTTTTCTAGATAGAACTCTTTTTTCATTATATGATCTCAGGTCACCTAATAAAAAGATATCAAGTATTTTTTTATCTTTTATTATATAGACATCAATATAATCTATTCCAGGTCTTAAATTTCTAAAAAATAGCTCTTTATTTCTATTAGTATTATTTACTAAATTAAATTTTGTCCATATATAGTTTGGAGTTTTTGCAAAATTTGATTTTTTTGTATTGGAAAATTCCTTTTTTTGTACACTCTTTATAGACAGGTTTTCAGGAGTGGAAAATACTTTTTTTGTACTTTTATATAAGGTCTTTTCAAAGTCATTATTTATGACAATTGTATCTGAAAAGGAAAATTGAATAAAGAAAGACAGAACTATTATAAATTTAATCATATATTTATGGAATAACCTAAATTCCGATGTGCAGTAATCAAGTCAATAGGAAGTTTCTTTCTTAATCTATAGACAATATTTTTGACACTATTTTTAGAGATTTCTTCATTTTTATTACTTAGAAAGCCTATGATAGTATCAAACTCTATGATTTGGTTTTTATAATCACATAGAAGTTCAAGTAGTTTTGATTCATATAGACTTAATTCAAGTTCGTTGTTATCAATTAGTAAGCACTTTTTCTTTTTACAATATGTGATTGTTTCTGTAATTTTAAATTTTAGCCTATTTGTTTTTTCAAGCTTTTCTATTGAGATATTTATTTGTTCTAAAAGTTTATCAAAGGCAATAGGTTTTTCTAAAAAGTTTGTAAGCTCTAAAGGAATACATTTTTGTAGTTTTTCGATATCCATAAAACTTGAAAGTATAATTATTGGAATATCGTCTTTTTCTTCTCTTATTTTTTTACTTAACTCATAACCATCCATATTAGGCATTACATAGTCACTGATGATTATATCAACTTCGAGTTCTTTGTAGCTTTTTAATGCTTCTACTCCATCATTTGCTATAAATACTTGATTAAAGAGTAGAGATAGAGTTTTTTTTAGATTATTTTGTATCTCAATATCATCTTCAACAATTAAAATATTTAAATATTTCGTAATCTCTTTCAACTCTATCCTTTTTTAGCTGTGAAAATTTATCTTAAATTTAGTAAATACTCTATTAAAACACCCACCCAGCTTGAAGTAGGAATCTATTAGAGTAGTCTCTTTGAGAAGTAACATCATGCTTGATATTCTGAGCTAAATGAGCATTAACAAACATATCTTTAAATGAACCATAATAAC
>NZ_PDKE01000066.1:0-456 GCF_004116715.1 Arcobacter sp. CECT 8989
GATATGATTGGTGGGAAATGGAAAGCAATGGTTCTTTGGTCACTTAAAAAAGGTGTAAAAAGAAATGGTGAGTTAAAAAAACTTATTCCAGGAATTAGCCAAAAGATGTTAACTCAACAACTAAGAGAACTTGAAGAAGTTGGTATTGTACAAAGAATTGCATACACAGTTATTCCTCCTAAAGTTGAATACAAATTAACTAAACATGGTGAAAAACTTATTCCCATTTTACAAGAATTACATGATTGGGGTAAAGATTATGCAATTGAAAATAAAATCACTATAGAAAAAGCTACAAACTGCTAGTTAGCCATATACATTGTTTTTATCATTTCAATGGCTTTAGTTATTACTTTTAATTCTTCCTCTTCGGTGATAATTTCTGCTCCATAAAGTTGAGTAATAAAAGCAAAAGATTTAATCACTCCAATAAATTGTTTAGCCACAAATAATGAA
>NZ_PDKE01000067.1:0-456 GCF_004116715.1 Arcobacter sp. CECT 8989
GGCGCTGCGGCCGACATAGCTCCCGGGAGTCGGCGGGGTGCGGTGTTCCGGGTGGATTGTGACGCCCCGTCAAACAGCAGTCGTGCGGGACGGGCGTTGCGCGGTGATGGTTCCAGCCCGTTCCGGTTTGTCCGTACTGAGGAGGTGCGGCAGCTGCGGCGTGGAGACGCGCTGACCATCGGTGAGGAAAATTTCTGGGTAGGTCGGGTTTCGCCGGATGATGGCGGAAGTTGTCATCTCTGGCTTGGACGGGGCGTACCGCCTGCCGTTAACCGTCGCCGCTGAAAGGGGGATGTATGGCCATAAAAGGTCTTGAGCAGGCCGTTGAAAACCTCAGCCGTATCAGCAAAACGGCGGTGCCTGGTGCCGCCGCAATGGCCATTAACCGCGTTGCTTCATCCGCGATATCGCAGTCGGCGTCACAGGTTGCCCGTGAGACAAAGGTACGCCGGAAAC
>NZ_PDKE01000068.1:0-455 GCF_004116715.1 Arcobacter sp. CECT 8989
AAAATATGAAAACAATATAGTTTAAAATTACTTTTCCTGCCTGTCCTTATTGTGTAAAAAAAACTTTTTTTTGTTTGCTTTATGTTATTTCAATTTAGCTGATTTTAATTTTTTCATTTTAACCGAATACGGTAATTAAACCAATTGAAGAAAAAAAAATAATACATAAAATCCAGAATTTTGTTAATGCAGAAAAAACGGTAATTGAAGTAAAAAGCTTATGAATAATGTAGAAAACAAGCCCGAAGCAGATACGTTAATGAAGAGAAATAAGAGAAAATATATAGAGCAGGCTGTTGCAAATAATGCTTATCAGACAAAGCGTTCTGGTGTAGCATATGGTGTATGAAGGCATGAAATTGAGTACGTTAAAAGGGAAAATGATGCGTATGGCCATGATATTGGAGATAATGCAATCAAAATTGTAGCTAAGACTTTAAATGAAAATATTAGAG
>NZ_PDKE01000069.1:0-453 GCF_004116715.1 Arcobacter sp. CECT 8989
GCTTACAACACTCCAAAAAAGTTTATAGTCTATACTTTTTTCATATTTTATAGGTACCCACTTAGTAATGATTTTTTGTCTAGTTTCTTTACTTATAGAGTTTACAACTTTTTCAAAAATATTTAAAAGAATAGGGTCATCTTCTCTTACTCCTACTGATAGATGCCATCGTTCATCAAACTTACCTGATATTTTTAAACTTCCATAAAACTCTTATTGAACGGCATAGGCTACATTTAGATGAGTAGTAACTTGTCCAAAGATTTCTCCTCTTTCAACTTTTTTTAATCCTTCTCTTAAATGTGCCACGTCAACAATTTCTAAATTTGGGTATTTTCTTCTTATGATTTCATTATAAGCAAAGTTTTTTTGGATACCTATTTTCTTATCTTTTAAATCTTGTAAGTCACTTCCAAAGCTTACATTTCTTTTAGTTACTAATACTAATGGAGC
>NZ_PDKE01000070.1:0-450 GCF_004116715.1 Arcobacter sp. CECT 8989
GAAATAGGTAGTAATACTTATAAAGATAATGAAGGTAATGAATATAAAATTGATTTTGATGAAGATGGTGTAGCAGATACTGTAGATGAAACAAATTATATTAGAGCCTTATCTTTTGCAATTAATAGTAATAAAGATATTTCTGAGCATGTAACAGCATATAATGGTGATTATTCTGTTGATGAACAAGGTAATATCATTGATAATACTGGAAAAGATGAGTTTTTAAGAGTACAAGCAAATGTTGATGGAGAAGATGGTAAGTTTCAAGGAAGAATTGTTGTAGAAGAGGCTTATAATCCAACTTATGAAGGTAAAAATACAGTTGCTCCAGCAGATAGAGTTGATAGTGATTTGTCTAAACCAGTTGAAGGATATAAACATATTGTTATTGATGGAGAAGGCTTTAGTGCATTAGAAGGGGATTTCTCAGTTTTAGCAAGTGCACTT
>NZ_PDKE01000071.1:0-450 GCF_004116715.1 Arcobacter sp. CECT 8989
AAACATCACAACTGAAACCAGAATTCGATAAAAGAAATACAAAGGTTATAGCCTTAAGCGTTGACGGAATTGAGAATCATAAAGGTTGGATCTCCGATATTAATGAAACTCAAAATACAGAAGTAGAATTTCCAATAATTGCGGATCAGGACAAAAAAGTGTCTGAGCTGTATGATTTTATTCATCCCAATGCAAGCGCGACTCTTACAGTTAGATCTTTGTTAATTAGCGACCCTAAAAAAAAAGTAAGACTCATCATCACTTATCCCGCTTCTACAGGAAGAAACTTCACAGAAATCTGGAGAGTTTTGGATTCTTTACAATTGGTTGATAATTATGGAATCGCAACACCAGTAGATTGGAAAGATGGAGAAGATGTAATTATTCCGCCGGCTGTATCGCAGGAAGATGCCGAGAAGAAATTTACAAAAGGCGTGAAAGTTATAAAAC
>NZ_PDKE01000072.1:0-448 GCF_004116715.1 Arcobacter sp. CECT 8989
TAACATGTCTTACTTCTTTATCTGATTGTCTTATGATTCTATACTCTGTTCGATATCCTCTTTTTTTGTATTTACCTAAAAAGAATCTTTTTACCACATTTTCTCTATCTTCTTCATGGGTAAAGTTTTTAACTAAATCTTCAAGGGTGATTTTTTTTTCATTGGCTAAACCAAAAACAGATTTAATATTTTTTGATATAGTTAAAGTATTAGTTTTAAAGTCATATCTAAAGTGCCCTAAATTTGACATTTTCTCAGCTTTTAGAAGATTTTTCTCACTTGTCTTTAAATTAACTTCTAACTCTTTTTGCTTTGTAATATCAGTATGAAAACCAACCATTCTAATTGCATTTCCATTTTTATCAAAGATAGTCTTACCTCTATCTAAAATCCAAACCCAATGCCCATCTTTATGTTTTAATCTATGTACATTTTCATAATATGTAGT
>NZ_PDKE01000073.1:0-442 GCF_004116715.1 Arcobacter sp. CECT 8989
CTTGGGTTTATTTCTGGTGCGTTTCGTTGGAAGGTATTTGCAGTTTTCGCAGATTATGTCGGTGATACTTCGTCGCTGTCTCGCCACACGTCCTCCTTTTCCTGCGGTAGTGGTAACACCCCTGTTGGTGTTCTTTCACACCGGAGACACCATCGATTCCAGTAAGGTTGATTTGGTCGGAAGCGGTTATCTTCTTTGCATTCACCGCACCGATAACATCGCATCATGCAGCTTACCTCCCGAAGTCGAAATCAAGCTGCCCTCCAAATATTTCGCATGACTCAGAACAAGAGCCGGTATCGAATCTTTTAGCTCGCACCATGTCCTGATACAGGGCTTGATAATCATCTTCTGGATACATTTTCTCGATACCGTCCAGCGACATTCTTCCTCGGTACATAATCTCCTGTCGCGCTTCCCGATGTCCGTCACCCTCCGAGGA
>NZ_PDKE01000007.1:0-160036 GCF_004116715.1 Arcobacter sp. CECT 8989
TTCTAAAGCTTTCCATCTCAGTAATATCTGATTCATCAAATTGAGTAACGTGAGGCATTGAAACCCAGTTTCTATGTAATGATGGTCCAGAAATCTTTTGAATTCTACTAAGCTCAACAGTTTCAATTTCACCAAATTGTGAGAAATCAATCTCTTTAAGCTCAGGGAAGTTAAATCCAAGACCTGTTCCAGTTCCTGCAGCTGCTACTGCTGGTTTAGATAATTGCTCTTTTACATAAGCTTTAATGTCGTCTTTAAGGATTCTTCCTTTTCTACCAGTTCCTTTTACAAAACCTAAGTCAACACCAAACTCTCTTGCAACTTTTCTAACAGAAGGAGAAGCATAGATTTTCTTAGCTTTTTCAGTTAATACAGATGTAGCTTCAGGTGCACTTACTGCTGCAACTTCTTGAACAGTTGTAGTTTTCTTTGGCTCTTCTTTTTTAACTGGTTCTTCTTTTTTAGCTGGAGTTGGAACTTTTGATTCCATAACTACAGTTTTAACCATTTTTGCAATTAAATCACCAGAATTTACTTTCATTCCAGCTTCTACTGATAGTTCAATAATCTCACCTGCAAATGGAGCTGGTACATCCATAGAAGCTTTTTCAGTCTCTAAAGTAATAAGACCGTCTTCAAACTCTACTGTATCACCAACTGAAACCATTACATCAATTAAATCAACATCTTTATCTGCACCTAAATCTGGTACATGAACTTCTTCAACTACAGAACAAATAGTTTGCTCGTTTACAAATTGACAAGAGATTTCTGCACCAGCTGCTGAAATAGCTTTTAATTCAGCTTCTGCTGCTTCTAATCCCATTGGTTCAGATGAATCAGCTGCAGGAGTTGCTGCAACTTCTTCTGTTTTTTGTTCTTGTGCAGGAGCGGCTGGAGTTTCTTCAACTTTTTCTTCAGTTGCACCCTCTTCTTCAACTTCAACTCTAGCGATTAAATCACCAGAGTTTACTTTATCTCCAACTTTTACAAGAATTTCTTTAATAACACCTGCATGAGTTGTAGGAACATCCATAGAAGCTTTTTCAGTCTCTAAAGTAATAAGACCATCTTCAACTTCTACAGTTTCACCAACTTCAACCATGATTTCAATTAAATCAACGTCTTTGTCTGCTCCTAAATCAGGAATAAAAATATCTACTAAAGTACTCATCTTTTACTCCTTATGCTTTTAGTGGGTTTAGTTTATTTGCATCAATATTGTATTTTTTCATTGCTTCAGTAACAACTGATTTTTCAACTTTACCTAATTTAGCTAATTGTGCTAATGTAGTAAATACAATATAGTTAGTATCAACTTCGAAGAACGTTCTTAAGTTCGCTCTACTATCTGATCTACCAAATCCATCAGTTCCTAATGCTTTAAATGTTCCTTTTACAAATGGAGCAATTTGCTCAGAGTATGATTTCATGTAATCAGTTGCAGAGATAATAATGTTTTCATCATCACTTCCAAGAACTTGATCAACATATGCAATCTCATCTTCAGCATCAACATTTAAGAAGTTTCTTCTTTCAACGTCTTGTGCTTCTCTTGTTAATTCATTATAAGAAGTAGCAGAGTAGATATCTGAAGCAATTCCATACTCATTTGCTAAAATATCAGCTGCTGCTAATACTTGTTGGAAAATTGAACCAGAACCTAATAATTTAACTTTGAAGTTCTCTTTAGCATCAACAGTTTTAAACTTATAGATACCTCTTAAAATTCCTTCTTCAACACCTTCTGGCATTGCAGGTTGTTTGTAGTTCTCATTTAATGTTGTTAAGTAATAGAATACATCTTCTTGGTTTTCACCATACATTCTTTCAATACCTTTTTGAACGATAACTGCAAGCTCATATCCAAATGTTGGGTCATAAGATACACAGTTAGGTACTGTATTAGCAATGATATGTGAATGTCCATCTTCGTGTTGTAAACCTTCACCATTTAATGTAGTTCTACCTGATGTTCCACCAACTAAGAAACCTCTAGCCATTTGGTCACCAGCTGCCCAAGTAATATCACCTGTTCTTTGGAATCCAAACATTGAGTAGAAGATATAGAATGGAATCATTGGACAATCATTTACAGAGTATGAAGTTGCTGCTGCAATCCAAGAACCCATAGCACCAAGCTCATTAATACCTTCTTGAAGTACTTGACCTTTTTTATCTTCTTTATAGTATGCAACTTGATCTCTATCTTGAGGGATATATCTTTGACCTTCTGAAGAGTAGATACCTAATTGTCTAAACATACCTTCCATACCAAATGTTCTAGCTTCATCTGGAACGATTGGAACAACTCTTTTTCCAATTTTCTTATCTTTAACTAATACATTTAAGATTCTTACGAATGCCATAGTTGTAGAAATTTCTCTATCTCCACTTCCGTCTAATACAGCTTTGAATTTATCTAAAGCAGGAATTTCAAGTTTTTCAGAGAATTTTGGTCTTCTTTGAGGAAGTGCTCCATGTAATTCAGCTCTTCTTTCTTTCATATATTTCATTTCTTCTGAATCTTCAGCAAATGTATAATATGGGTAGTTCTCTAAATCTTCATCAGAAACTGGAATTCTGAATCTATCTCTAAATTGTTTTAATGAATCAGTGTCAACTTTTTTAACACCGTGAGCAATATTTTTACCTTCTGCTGCTTCACCCATTCCATAACCTTTTACAGTTTTTGCTAGGATTACAGTTGGTCTATCTTTAGTTTCCATTGCTGCTTTATATGCTGCATAAACTTTTAATGGGTCATGTCCACCTCTGTTTAATGCAAAAATTTCAGCATCAGACATATTTTCAACTAATTTTGCAGTTTCTGGATATTTATTAAAGAAGTTCTCTCTTGTGTAAGCTCCACCTTTTTGTTTAAAGTTTTGGTACTCACCATCAACAGTCTCTTCCATAAGTTGAAGAAGTTTTCCAGATGTATCTTTTCTTAATAGTTCATCCCAGTGTCTTCCCCAGATTACTTTAACTACTCTCCATCCATTTCCTCTGAAGTTACCTTCAAGCTCTTGAATGATTTTACCGTTTCCTCTTACTGGACCATCAAGTCTTTGTAAGTTACAGTTAATAACGAATACTAAGTTATCTAGTCCTTCTCTACCTGCAAGTCCAATTGCACCTAATGATTCTGGCTCATCACACTCACCATCACCCATATAACAATATACTTTTTGCTCAGAACAATCTTTGATTCCTCTATCTGTTAAGTATTTTAAGAATCTTGCTTGATAAATTGCTTGAATTGGTCCAAGACCCATTGATACTGTTGGGAACTGCCAATACTCAGGCATAAGTTTTGGGTGTGGGTATGAAGATAATCCATCTTCTAATGCTTCTTGTCTGAAGTTATCCATTTGTTCTTGAGAAATTCTTCCCTCAACAAAAGATCTTGCATAAATACCAGGAGCAATATGTCCTTGATAAAAAATTAAATCTCCACCATCTTTTTCATTTGGTGCTCTAAAGAAGTGATTGAATCCAACATCATATAATGTAGCAGATGATTGGAAAGATGCGATGTGTCCACCAAGCTCTAAGTTCTTTTTAGATGCTCTTTGTACCATCATTGCTGCATTCCATCTAATAGCAGATCTGATTTTCTTTTCAATATCTCTATCACCTGGCATTTTAGGTTCATCGTTTACATCAATACTATTTAAATATGCTGTAGTTGCCTTAAAAGGTAAGTAAGTTCCTTTTCTTCTAGCTTTATCAATTAGTTTTTCTAAAAGATAATGTGCTCTTCTAGGTCCTTCTGTTTCTAATACTGCATCTAAGGCCTCTATCCACTCTTGTGTTTCAGCCGGATCAATATCATTTAAGTTTAAATCTGACATTTGCGTTTCCTTGTAAAGAATTTACTAGATTTACTAGTGTTTTTGAATGAACATATGTTCATTGTGTAAAAATTGTGTAGCTATTCGTACCGTCAAGTCGAATTATGAACATATGATACTTTAATATTTTTAATTTTTACTTAATCAAATTTTTAGTACTATTCACTTAAGTTTTATGATAAAAAAAAGAAATATAATGGAAAAAAGAGTCAGAAAATTTACCTATTTTTTTATGACTTTTTAAATAAATTTTTTGGTTGACTTTATATATGAAAGATAAAAAAAGTAAATTTAGAGTAATTAAATCGGCAAAAGCAAGTGCAAAAAATAACATGGCAAGTGATGATGCATTACTATCATGTTACAAAGAAAATAACTTGCCAATACTAAGGGTTTATTATTGGGATAAATCCTTTACTATTGGTATTTCTCAAGACTTTGAGATGTACAGCTTTAAAGATGAATATAACGAAAACTATGCCAAAAGAATTACAGGTGGTGGAGTATTATTTCATGGACATGATGTTTCATACTCATTAGTTATACCTGTTAATCTTTTAGAGGGTTTAAATATAAAAGAATCTTATGAGTTCATTTGTAGGTTTATTATAAATTTTTACAAAAAATTAAACTTAGATGCAAGATACGCTAAAGATATTGAAGAGATTGATTTATCAAAAAGTGAATTTTGTCAAGTAGGTTTTGAAGCATATGACATTATTGTAAACGGAAAAAAAGTTGGCGGTAATGCACAAAGAAGAACCAAAAAAGCGATATTTCAACATGGTTCAATACCATTAAAGAGTCTAAACGATAAGTATGATGAGAAAATAGGTACAACATTAGAAGATTTTGACATAAATTTAGAATTTGATAAGGCATGTGTGTTACTAATCGAAGCATTTAATGAGACATTTAATGTTGAATTAGAACATAGTGAATTAACAGAAGAAGAGATTGCTAAAAAAAATCAGCTACTAAAGGATAAATATGACTATAGCAGAAAATAAACTTACACCAAGAAAAAAAGTTGATTTCAAAAAACCAGAATGGTTAAGAAAAAAACTTGTACCACATGCACAAAAAGAGATGGAAGCCTTACTTGGAGAACATGGATTACATACAATTTGCCAAGAAGCAAAGTGTCCAAATATTTCAGAGTGTTATGCAAAGAAAAATGCAACATTTATGATTTTAGGTGACTTATGTACTAGAAGATGTCAATACTGTAATGTAAAAACAGGAAACCCTAATGGTTACGTAAATCAAGAAGAAGTAGAAAAGATTACACTATCTGTTCAAAAGTTAGGATTAAAATTTGTAGTTATTACTAGTCCTGCAAGAGATGATTTAAAAGATGGTGGAGCAAATCACTTTTATGAAGTTACACAAAGTATATTAAAAAATACAGAAGATACTCAAGTTGAAATACTTATCCCTGATTTTCAAGCAAAAGATGAATCTTTACAAAAAGTTGTTGACTCAGGTGCTGTGATTATTGGACATAATATTGAAACAGTTCCATCAATGTATAAAATTAGAAAAGGTTCAACATATCAAAGATCACTTGATGTTCTTAGAAGATTAAAAGAGCTTGGTGGTAATAAAATAAAAACTAAATCTGCATTAATGGTTGGTCTTGGAGAAACAGAAGAAGAGATGGTTCAAGTATTTAAAGACCTAAGAGAAGTTGGCTGTGAGTTTTTAAGTATTGGTCAATATTTAGCACCAAGTGGTGATTATGCAAAAGTAAAAGAGTTTGTTCACCCTGATCAATTCGATAGATATAAAAAACTTGCAAAAGAGTTAGGGTTCTCTTTTGTACACTCTACACCATACGCTAGAAGTTCTTACTTAGCACATGAATATTTATCAAACAACAAAGGAACAATTCTTTAGAAGTTCCTTCTTAAGCATAGTATCTATTTAGATATTATGCTTGTTTACTATTAAAAATATCTCTTGACCTATTTTATGTAGCGTCTCTAAATCAAGTCTTACAGAAAGTCCAGATACACCAATTGTTGCAATTAGTTTATTTTTCTTATTAAAATATGGTACTGCAACAGACCGTAATCCAAACTCATGTTCTTCATTTCCTATTGCATAACCTCTTTCTTGAATTAATTCTAACTCTTTTTGAAGTTTTGTTGTAGAAGTTATTGTATTACTTGTATGTTTTTTTAACTTCAAGTTTTTTATTTCTATATCTGAAAAGGCTAATAAAATCTTACCAAAGCCATTTGTATGAAGTGGAGTTTTTAATCCAATAGAGTTTCTAGTTTTAAGTACTCTATTTGAGTTATCTACTTGATTTAAATATAAAACAGCACCTTCTTCTAATACACCCACGTATGCACACTCATTTGAAACCTCGTGAATCTCTTCTAAGATTGCTTTTGTTTTCTCTACAATTCTATCTCTATCTTCATCTTCTAAAATATTTTGCATGAAGTCACTTAAAATTATCTCTTTAGTATTATCTTTATACTCTATAAACTCTTCATCTATTAGTGTTGTAATAAGTCTTGACATTGTACTTTTATCAATAACAAGTTTTTGACATAATGTATTTGCAGTTAAAGGTTTAGTGGCAATCATAATCTCTTTTAAAATTCTAAGTCCTCTTGACAAAGATTTATTTCGATTGTTTTGTACCAACTCTACTCCTAGTCATTTCTATTAAGGCTGTTATATTAGCATTTTTGTATTTAAAAGTAGGAAAATGTCACCAAATATATATTTTCGTTACATTTTAGGTAACAAATTTTGAAAAAAATATTTTACTATCTGTGACAACTTTTTTAAATTTTCTCACTATATGCAACTTTTTTCTGAACATATTCTAATAAGCCTATTTCATGGGCTATTGACAAATTATTATTTTTTGCTTAAAATAAATAACTAGTTTAATTCTTTTGGTTTCACTTATGAAATGTATGGATTAATTTCAGTGTCAGAAGAATAAATAGTCTGAAAAATTATTGAAAATTCTTCAATAAAATAAAAAAGAAGAGGTACTATCATGACTGCATCAGTTGTAGATTTATCAAAACTAACAGCAAATGATGATTTAACTCCTGTGTTAGGTGGACACTGGCCAGGAATTCAAATATATTATCCGCCAATTAAATTCAATCCATTAGATGGAAGCTATGAAACAATGGAGCAAGCAAAGCTTAGATTACAAAAGCATGCTTACAAAACAAAAGCTCACACTGTTTTATTTGACCTTGAAGATGGTTGTAGACAAAAAGCTATGTCAAGAAAACTTTTAATCGAAGAATTACCAAAATTCCCAGAGAGAGATTTCCAAATAGCTATTAGAATTAATCCATTCAGAACAGATGAGTATGAAGAGGATTTAAAAATGTTAAAGCAAGTGCACAAGTATATTGATGCAATCGTTTTAGCAAAAGCTGGAGAAGTATATGGAGATGCAGAGATTAGAGACTTATCTTCATGGTTAGTTTCAATTGGAAGTAATTTACAAATTCAACCAATTATTGAGCACCCAAAATCTTTACAAATTGCAGATAAATTAATGAGCCACTCTACAGTTAAACACGTAGTATTTGGTATTCACGATTTCTCTAAAGCTATGGCTTATAAAATCACTCCTGAGGGATGGATTGATGAGTTAGAAACTTTCTTTAATATTCTTACTATGGAAGCAAGAGTTAAAGGTAAAGGAGTTATTGGTGGGGTTGAAGTATTATTAACACCAAACTCTTTACCAGATTCATGTGTTGAGAAAAAAGATATCAGAAGATGGTTAGATTTACATGGTGATGATGCATCAAGACATGTTTATGCTCACGCTAAAAGAGAAACAGCAATGGGATTAACAGGTAAACAAGTTATTACTCCAAATCACATTAATGTTTGTAAAGTTGCATTTACTCCATCTCCAAATGAGATTGCAAAAGATGTTGATATTTTACAAGAAGCTATTAAAGCTGATGCACTATTATCTGGTGCAATTAGATACAAAGGTGAAATGTTAGATCCACCAATGTTTGGTAAATCTTTACAGAACCTATTAAGAGCTTATGCATTAAATAGTCTTTCTAAAGAAGATGAAGCATTTGCAGTAAATGTATTAAATAGAATGCCTTTACACACATTTAAAGAAAACTGGCCATACGGTCTAATCTAAGAAAGGAAGTCAAAAATGAGTTCAACTATTGAAATCGAAGTACCAGAATTTTTAAATATTGGTGTTGCTTGTACATCTGCACACCTTGGTACAAAGAATGAAAATAATACAGCAATGATTATCGAAGATGATAAATTAGGGACTGATGAGATAACTTATAAAGATTTATCAGAAAAATCTGACCAAGTTTGTAACTTCCTTACATCTATTGGAATTGGTGCAAGAGATAGAGTTTTAGTTTGTTTAAAAAACTCTTTAGCATACCCAATTTCATTTTTTGGAGCAATTAAAGCAGGTATTATCGCTGTACCTACATCTACACTTTTAAGTGGTTCAGAAGTTAAATATTTAGCAGAAGATTCACAAGCAAGTGCAATTGTATTATCAGCTTCTATGTATGAGAACCTTGTTCCATATTTAGAAAACTGTGATAACTTAAAAACAATTATCGTTGCTGCAACTGATAGTGTTGAAGATTTAAAAAAGCCTAAGGGAATTAATGTTTACGCGTTAAATGAAATCTTAAAAGATACAGATAAAACGCCTAATCACTATAACTCAAAAGCTGGTGAGCCTGCATATTTAGTATATACATCGGGAACAACTGGTTTCCCTAAAGGTGTATTACACTCACATAGATCACTAGTTGGAAGAACTCCTGCTACTGAATATTGGTTTAACTTTAAAGAGAATGATAGAATCATGCACTCTGGTAAGTTCAACTGGACATATGTATTAGGTTCAGCATTAATGGATCCATTATTCAATGGACACACTGTTATTGCATATGAAGGTGCAAATGACGCTGGAACTTGGGTTGATTTAATCAAAAAACATAAATGTACTATTTTCATTGGTGTTCCAACGATTTATAGACAAATCATTCAAAAGACTGACTTCACAATTGAAGATTGTCCATCATTAAGATATTGTATGTCTGCTGGTGAGCACCTTTCAACTGAGATGATTGAATTATGGAGAGATAGATTTAAACAAGATATCTTTGAAGCAATTGGTATGTCTGAGTGTTCATACTATATTTCTCACTCTGTAAATAATCCAATTAGACCAGGGTCTGCTGGATTTGTTCAACCAGGTCACACAGTTAAACTACTTGACCCAGATACATTAGAAGAAGTTGGTGTTGAAGAAGAAGGTATGATTTGTATCGGTATTGATGATCCAGGTCTATTCTTAGAGTACTGGCAACTTGAAGATGAAACATCTAAAGCTAAGCATGATGGATACTTCTTTACAGGAGATTATGCAAAGAGAGATAAAGATGGTTATATCTGGTTCATTGGTAGAAAAGATGATATTATCAACACATTTGGATTTAGAGTATCACCACACGAAGTTGAAAGAGTTGTAAAAACTCATCCTTTAGTAGCAGATTGTGTAGCATTTGGATTTGACTTAGCTAAAGATAAAACATTAGTGGCGATTGCTGTAATTGGACATGAAGAATTAACTGAAGCTCAACAAGAAGAGGTTCTTAAATTCTCTCAAGATAATCTTGCTAAATACAAAGCACCAAAGAAAATCTTTGCAATGGCTGATTATCCAAGAACTAAGAATGGTAAAGTTCTTAGAAAACAACTTGTAAAAAATCTACATGAGCTTGAAAGTGCACATGCAAGAGGTGAAGAAGTAATTGAATATAAAGCTAGAAGATCTATGTTATTCGTACCGTCATACAATAAACATAACGTAGAAAAAGCTAAATCTGTACTTGCGGACAGCGTTATATTCGACCTTGAGGCTATCTTACATGAGCAAAGAGAAGTTGGTAGAGAAGTTGTTAGAGATGTTTATAAAAACCAAGGTTGTAAATTCGGTGAGTCTGAAAGAATTCTAAGAATCAATAACCTAGGAAGTGAAGATTTACAAAAAGATTTAGAATTAGCAAAAGAGATTGAGCTTGATGCTTTACTGTTCTCTAAAATTGATACTAAAGAAGATGTACTAGAAGCAGTTAAATTAATTGATGAAGTTAACCCTGAGTTAACATTAATGATTATGATTGAAACTCCACTATCTGTACTAAATATCCAAGAGATTTGTGCAGCAAGTCCAAGAGTTGAAGTTGTAGTTGTTGGTTCAAATAAGTTAGCTAACAGACTTCATATTGATATCAAAAAAGGTTCAAAAGCAATGTTTAACTACCTATCGCAAATTGCACTTGCTGCAAAAGCATATGGTAAAACTGTTATTGATGGACCACACTTTGATGTTCATGATGAGTTTGCTTGTGAAGATTCAACTAAAGATGCGTTTAACTTAGGGTTTGATGGTAAATCACTGATTCACCCAGTTCAAATTGAGTATATCAATGATATCTTTACTCCTAAACAAAAAGAAGTTGAAGATTATGAAGCAATGATTAATGAATATGAAGAAGCTAAAAAACAAGGTAAAGAAGTAATTATGCACAACAACAAGCTTGTTGATGGTTCTAGAATTAAATGGGCTAGAAAAATGATTACTCTTTATGAGACATATAAATCATTAGGTCAAAACCTATTTGGTAAATAAGGAGAAGTAAGTGTCTAATAAGATAAATATGGGAAACTTTTTTGAAGATTTTTCTATAGGACAAAAAATAGTACACCCTCTTCCTAGAACAGTAAGTGAAGGAGATATATCTTTATACATCGCTTTCACTGGTTCTAGATTTGCTTTACACTCTTCAGATCTAGTAGCACAAGAGATGGGATATGAAAAAAGACCTATTGATGATACTTTAAACTTTCACTTGACTTTTGGTAAGTCAGTGCAAGATATTTCATTAAATGCCATTGCTAACTTAGGTTATGCAGAGATTTCATTCCCAAATCCAGTTTACATTGGGGATACAGTTTCAATGACTTCAACAGTTATCGGATTAAAAGAAAACTCAAATGGAAAATCTGGAGTTGTTTACGTTCACTCAATTGGTGTAAACCAAAAAGGTGAAGAAGTACTTAACTTCAAAAGATGGGTTATGGTTCATAAAAAGGACAAAACTACAACTACTGGTATCAAAGAGATTCCTGAGTTTAAAGAGTCAACTCCTATTTTAGATGAAATCAATATTCCAGAGATCAAATGTGTTGATACTAACGCATCTGGTGGAAACTTCTTCTTTGAAGATTATGAAAAAGGTGAAAGACTAAATCACCCAGAAGGTATTACAGTTGATAATAGTGACCATACTTTAGCAACTAAGTTATACCAAAACAATGCGAAGGTTCACTTCAACGATCATATGATGAAATCTACTCCTATGGGAGAGAGATTAATGTATGGTGGAATTGTTATCTCTATGGCTAGAGCAATTTCATTTAATGGTTTACAAAATGCACAATGGATGTATGCTATTAACTCTGGAGCTCATGCTAACCCAACATATGCAGGTGATACTATCTATGCATATACGGAAGTGATTGATACTATTGATCATAAAAGAGATGATATTGGTTTATTAAGATTAAGAACAATTGCTGTTAAAAATCAAAAACCAGAAGAGATTGAATCACCAAAAGGTGAAGATGGTAAGTACTTAAAAAATGTAGTACTTGATTTAGATTACACTGTTGTAATCCCAAAGAAAAAAACAAAAAAATAAATATAACTTGATATAAAGGATATAAAATGACACACCCTAATGAAGCACTATTTGAATCTGGAAAATCTTTACCGATTATTCCTACTTGTGAGCACTTTGCAGGAAGCGAAAAGCTAATCAAAAAAGGTTTTGATATGCAAAGAAAACTTGGACCTGTTTTTGATATCACTTGTGATTGTGAAGATGGAGCTGAGACTGGTAAAGAAGTTGAGCATGCAGAAATGATTGTTAGAGTTGTTAACTCTGAAGACAACCCATATGCAATGGCTGGAACTAGAATCCACGATTTCTCTCATCCAGATTGGAGACAAGATGTTGATATTCTTGTACCAGGTGCTGGTGAAAAATTAGCGTATATTACATTACCAAAATCAACTTCTTATGAAGATGTAAAAACTCAAGTTGAGTATATTCAAGAAGTAGCTAAAAAATCTGGTATCACAAGAGAGATTCCAATTCATATCTTAATTGAAACTCATGGTGCATTACAAGATGTAGAAAAAATCGCTACATTACCATGGCTACAAGTATTAGACTTTGGTTTAATGGACTTTGTATCAGGATACCAAGGTGCTATTCCAGCAATTAACATGAGAAGCCCAGGTCAATTTGACCACAGATTAATTGGAGCTGCTAAAGCAAGAGTTGCACAAGCTGCTATCCAAAACCATGTTATTCCTTGTCATAACGTAACATTGGACCTTAAAAACCCATACCAAACTTATAAAGATGCAGAAAGAGCTAGAAACGAGTTTGGATTCATGAGAATGTGGTCAATTTACCCAACACAAGTACAAGCTATCGTTGATGCAATGAAACCAGACTTTACTGAGTTAGAAGCTGCACAAAATATTCTTTTAGCTGCACAAGATGCTGAGTGGGGACCAATCCAATATGATGGTGAGTTACACGATAGAGCAACATATAGATACTTCTGGGAATTAGTACAAAGAGCTAAGTACTCTGGTGCTAAATTACTAGATGACGTTGAGAAAAGATTCTTTTCTTAATAGAAATATTTAGAAAATAAATTTAATTAAACTTTTTAGATAAGAGGAGTAATCTTCTTATCTATTTTTAACTAAGGACAAAAAAATGAAACTATTAGTCAAGGTCAAACTCATGAAGTTCAGTGAGGAAAGATTTACTTCCAGGTAGAACATCAGACAATATAACTACCCTGTAAACTTCACAAATACCCTCACTTAAATAATCAATCCAAATTAATAAAAACTTATTGTCAACTATTAACAAACAAAGGTACAAATATGAATAAAAACCAAGCAAATTTAGAAGAGTTAAAAGATTATTTAGGGTTTGGTGTTGCAGGAAACTTTGCAAACCACTTAGGTGAAGCTGGTGAGGCAGATGAATTTTCTGTTATTGAAACAAAAGAGAAAGATGCTCCAAAAGGACTTTTTCCTTTTTATATTCCAAATCATGATAGCTTTTTAGGAGAATATCCGATTAGTACGGATGTTATTAACCACAATGATATTGAACATTTACAAGTTGAAGCTGAAGTAGCCTTACTTTGTGATTTTGTATATGAAAATGATAAGTTAGTAGATATTAAACCAAAGCTTTTTGGTGCATTTAATGACTGTTCAAATAGAATTCAAGATGGAAACAAACTTAGTACAAAGAAAAACTGGGGAGCAAACTCTAAAGGGATTGCCGACGATTTAATCGAAGTTGATAACTTTGATGAAGATGGTATTTTAAGTAAATATCATATTGCTTCTTTTATTAGAAGAGATGGTATCTTAAGAGACTATGGTACAGTTAGTGCTGTTAAATCATACTCATACTTCTTTAATCAGTTAAAAGACTGGATGATTGATAAATTCAATACTCAAGAAGATATGGGACCATTAGAAGAGTTAAAACCATTTATTAAAGATATAAACAACTACAAAGGTCTTTTAATAGCTGCTGGTGCAACAGCATATTCAGACTTTGGTAAAACTCACTTCTTAGAAAAAGGTGATGAGATATTTGTTTATGTTTATGATGCACACTTCCATTCATTTGAAGATATCATTCAAGATATGTCAGGAATGGACTTACACCTTTCAAAATGTAGTAAACTACATCAAATAGTTGAATAAAACCTTTTAGTTTCCCTAAATTTAGGGGAACTAACCTACTAGCCTTTATCCTTATTTCAGATTATTATGATGTTTTGAAAGAGAAAAACAAACCTCTAAACAAGAGGTTTATTCTATAATTTATTTGATTTTTTTGCTCTATTGAGCTTGAATGAAGTCTTTATATTTTTTAGCAGTGTTATAGCTTATCTCTGCTGTTTTTGCAACACTATACACAGTGATACTTTTATTTTCTAATCTTAAGATATTTACAGCATTTTGTACAGCTTCTTTACTTCTTTTTTTCTTTATATTATTTGCTTTTACCGTTGCTTTTATTTTCTTTTTTGTTCTTGATTGCATTGACTTTTGAAACTCTTCATTGATTCTATTATATAAAGTCATATCATTTTGAGCTAATATTTTTTGTAGTGCATTAAATTCATTATTTGAAATTGTGATTCTCAATTTTTCTCCTGTTTTATTTTTTGAGGGTCGAAATTATACATAAAAAACCTTAAAACTATCTCAAATTGTTATAACATTATGAAATAATTTCAACAAATAATTTATTCGATATTTTTTTATAATATTTTTAACTTTTTTGTTACTTTACTACCAAAATGATACTTTTTAGTGTTATAATAATTTAAGATGATTTTAAAGGTTGTATTATGTTAAATAAAGATTCAAAAAAAGGAAGCTTTGGAAATAAGCTTTTATTACAAGTTTTAGGTACTACAATCCTAGTTTTTGCAATTACTATCTTCTTTATTGCTAAATATTCATACGAAACTGCCCAGTCAAGTGCAAAAGAGTATGTAAAAGAGATGTCGAGTAGTTTTGCAGGAAAAGTTGAAGGAGAAGTAAATCTATCAGTTAAAATTGTTCAAGCACTAAGATCTAAATTTCAAGAAGCAATTAATCATGATAAAAAACTTCATGAAAAAGAGACTATTGCAATGCTTAGCTCAATTTTAAGTGAAAATGAGCAACTTCTTGGTATTTGGTGGGGGATGAAAGATAAGACAATTCTTTTTAACCCCAAACAAGAAGGAGTAGATGCTCCTGAATCTTGGTATACAAAAGATGGAGAGTTTTCTCCCTATGTTACAAGAGCAAAAGGAAAAGTTGTTCTTCAACAATCAGCAGATTACAATGAAGAGAATGGTTGGATAAAAGGACCCAAAGAAGCAGGAAAGCTATTTATAACAAAACCCTATCTTTATCCTATTGATGGTAAAAAAGTATTAATGTCAACAATTGGGATTCCTCTTTATAAAGATGGAAACTATGTTGGAGTTATTGGAGCAGAAATTGCTCTAGATACTTTCGTAAAACTTTCTTCTTCTAAAAAAGTTTATGAAACAGGTTATACTTTCTTACTAGATCACTATGGAATTGTATTAGGACATCCAAATAAAGAGTTTTTAGGAAAAGAGATACTTGAAGTAACTAAAAATGATACTGAATATAAAACTCTTCTTTCTAAATCAAACAAGGGTGAAGATAGTTCTTTCGATAAGGTGTCTGTAAATACAGGAAAAGAGTCTTACTATTATGCAAAAGCCTTTGAAATAGGAAATACAGGATATCATTGGACCTTTGTTATCTTAGCTCCTAAAGATGAGTATCTAGCTTTAGCTATCTTCTTAAGAAACTTTTCTATTATTGCAGCCTTATTTGGTTTATTAATTATTGCAGCTGTTATTTACTTAAGTATTAGAAAATTAAAATCAAATCTAAACCTTATTAGTTCTGGTCTTAAATCATTTTTTAACTACTTAAATAAAGAGAGTTCTTCTACTAAAGAGATTGATTTAATTTCAAATGATGAATTTGGACAAATGGCACTAGATATTAATACCAATATAGAGAAAGTAAAAAAAGGAATAGATCAAGATAACAGACTAATATCTGATCTAAAATCAATTGTAAATAAAGTAAGTGATGGACACTTAGAAGATAGAATTAACTCTTCTACTTCTAATGACTCATTAAATGAATTAAAATCACTACTAAATGATATGCTTAATAATCTTGAAGGTTTAGTAGGTAAAGACTTAAATAAAATTAGTGATGTTTTAGCTAAATATACGCAAAGGGATTTTACTGCAAAACTAAATGAAGAAGATTCTGGAAAAATAGGTAAAGAGCTTATTGAGATGAATAGAATGATTATATCTATGCTTCAAGATAGTCAAAGAGATGGTATTTCCTTACAAGCTAGCTCTAATGAATTAACAGCAAGTGTTCAAACATTAAGTAGTAATGCAACATCACAAGCTGCAAGTTTAGAAGAGACTGCTGCTTCTATTGACGAGATTACAAGCAACATTGAAAGTACAAGTCAAAAAGCACAAGAGATGCTAAAAATCTCAAATGATACTAAAAACTCTGCAAACCAAGGTAAGGAGTTAGCATCAAATACTGTTCATTCAATGGATGAAATAAATGAGACTGTACATACTATTAATGAAGCAATTACAGTTATTGACCAAATTGCCTTCCAAACAAATATTCTTTCACTAAATGCAGCTGTAGAAGCAGCTACGGCTGGTGAAGCAGGAAGAGGATTTGCCGTTGTTGCACAAGAAGTTAGAAATCTAGCCTCTAGGTCTGCTGAAGCAGCAAAAGAGATTAAAGACTTAGTTGAATCTGCAACTACAAGAGCTACAAATGGTAAAGAGATTAGTAGTAGGATGATTGAAGGATTTAATCAATTAGAAGAAAAAATCACACATACAAATGCTTTAATCGATGATGTATCAAATGCAGCAAAAGAACAAACAATAGGAATGTCACAAATTGCTGATGCAATGGGACAGCTTGATAAGTTTACACAAGAAAATGCATCAATTGCTGATACAACAAATAGCATTGCTAAAGAAACAAATAGTATTGCACAAGAAGTAGTAAATAGTGTAAGTAAAAATAATTTTGAAGGAAAAAAGTTTAGTTAGAGCCTTGCTCTAACTAAATTATAAATCAACCATAGCTTTAAAGAAAACTCCACTTCTTCCTACATTTTCTACATTTACATGGAATTTTTCATTTATTCTATCATCTTCGATATACTGTTTTTTAATCTCTAAGATTAAAGGAGTAGTTTTACCAGGTAATTTAACTACATCATAAAGCTCACAGAAAAGTGCTGTTTGAGTTGAACTAATCATAGGTGGAAAATCCTCTAAAGGCTTTTCTACTTCAATTTCATACTCACTAATCTCACTTTGCTCTTTATCTAACATATTAGCACTAAGTTTAACTTTATCAACGTTATCTTTGTTTACAAAACAGATAGTTGCTTTTTTATGTTTTAAAATATTTGCTAAGCTATCTTTAGGAATGCCCTCTTCTTTTTGTCCAATGGCAACTATAAGTGTTGCTGGATTACTTGAAATTGGTATAAAATATGAAAATGGTGCTGCATTTACAACTCCTTCATCCTCTGTAACTATCCAAGCAATTGGTCTTGGAACAACAGTATCTGACATGATTTTATACCTATTTAAATCATTCACATCTTTATAATCAATTATCATTTATATTCCCCTATTTTTAATAATTTTTATCATATTAAAATCTGTTTATAAAGAGCTTAAAATCAAGCTTTTTTCTACTTTTAAATTATCTTAAATTCAATACAATTTGATATAATCCAAAGAAAAAAAGGTTTAATAACATGAATAATGTAATAGATATTTTTAAAGAGATAACAGCCTTAAATAGATGTAGTGGAAATTATGACGATTTTATCTCTTATGTTAAGGAGTTTTCTTCTAAGTATAATTATGAATGTTTAGTAGATAATTACAATAATATTTTATGTAAAAAACAAGATTCAAAAGCAACTTTATGTATTCAAAATCACTATGATATTGTTTGTTTAATTGACAATAATATTCCAAAAATTATTGAAGAAGATGGATTTTTTAAAGCAGAAAATTCTACTCTTGGAGCAGACAATGGAATTGGATGTTCATACATGTTAAGTCTTATGTCACAAGATTATGATTGTGAGTTTTTATTTACAAGTGATGAAGAGATTGGTCTTATTGGGGCTAACAATTTAGAGCATAAATTAAACGCAAAATATATGTTAAATATTGATAGTGAAGAAGAAGGTGAAATCTGTATTGGATGTGCAGGTGGAGTTGATATTTTTGGAAAAACTTCTAACAAAGAAATCATAAAAAATAGTGATAATTATGAACTATATGAAGTGAAAATTTCAAACCTTCCAGGTGGTCATAGTGGAGTAAATATCCATGAAAATAGACCAAATGCAATTAAACTATTTGGAGAACTTGTAAAAGAAAATAGTGGTTTATTATTAGACATAAATGCAGGTGAGAGAATAAATTCAATCCCCGTAAATGTAAAAGCAATAGTAGCCTTTAAGTCTTATCCAAAGAATTTTAATGAAGATTTCATTTGTATAGATAAAATAGATACTAAAAGTGAACACTTTAATGTTTGGAGTAGTGATATTACTACTTTCATTTGTACATTTGCAAATGGAGTTAGAGCTTATGATGAAAAATTAAATGTAGTTTTAGACTCAATAAATCTAGCAAAAATTACTACAAATATTGATTCTATTGATATAGAACTAAGTGCAAGATCAATGGATAATAAAAACTTAGAAACTATAAAAAAAGAGACAACAGCCCTACTAGAGAACTTTGGATTTGAAGTTAAAACTGATGGAAAATACCCAGCATGGAAACCTGATGTAAATGAGTTTACAAATGAGGTTTTAGATATTTATAAAACTTATGATTCTTCTGCTTCACTTGAAGCAATTCATGCAGGTCTAGAGTGTGCTATTTTTAAAGATAAATTTCCTCACATGAAACTAGCTTCTATTGGTCCAAATATTTTTAATCCTCATTCAAATAAAGAGTCTGTAGAAATTAGTTCAATAGAAAAACTAGGGAAAATTGTTAAAGAAATAGCTGATAAATTTTAATATTATATATTATAAAAGAGCATTTTTTTGCTCTTTTATTTTACTTTTCTTTTTATTATTTAAGATATAATCACGTGTAGAAAAAGGTGTTAAATGAATAATAAAAATGAACTACTCATTTTAAATATAATTAAATATGGACCCATTGTTTTTATCCTCTCTTTATCTGTTATTATCTCACTTACTTTATATATAAATTACAAAAGTGCTTTTATTGAAGAAAAAGATTTAATCGAAAAAGAGTATGTTCAAAGAAATAGAACAGATGTAAAAAATCAACTTGATACTATTTATAGATTTATTCTAGAAGAACAAAAAACAACAGAGATTAAATTAAAGAAAAATCTAAAACAAAGAGTAAATGAAGCTCATAGTATTGCTATGAATATTTACAATGAAAATAAGCATCTAAAAAAAGAAGTTGTCCAAAAGATGATAAAAGATGCTATTAGAAATATTAGGTTCAATGAAGGAAGAGGATATTTCTTTATCTATTCTTTTGATTATGAATGTATTTTATTACCTGTAGCAAAACATCTTGAAGGAAGTAGCTTTTATAACTTTAAAGATGGTGAAGGCAAATATCTAACTAGAAACATCATTAAAAGTCTTGAAAATAAAGATGAAAGCTTCCTAAAATGGTCTTATCATAAACCAAATGATATGAAAAACCAATATGAAAAAATAGGTTTCAATAAAAAATTTGAACCATATGACTGGTATATAGGAACTGGTGAATATGTAGAAGACTTTGAAGGTGATATTCAAAAAGAAGTATTACAATATATTGCAAATCAACAATTTAGTGATAACAACTATATTTTTATACTTGATTACAACTCAAACTATTTGGCACATAAAAACAAACATCTAATAGGAAAAAATGCAGTTGATATTTATGATAAAAAAGCATATAAAACTATTGAAAAGATAATAAATATTGCAAGAAAAGAAGGAACTGCCTATTTAGACTATACTCATATTAGACCTCTTACAAATAAAGAAGCTACAAAAACAACCTATATAAGAGGTGTTCAAAACTGGCAATGGGCTATGGGAATAGGCTTTTACCAAGAAGATGTAAATAAACTTATTAAGATACAAAAAGAAGTTTTAGATAAAAGATTTGAAGAAGACCTTTATAAACTTCTATTTTTGTCTTTATCATTAACTACTTTATTACTTGTATTATCAGTTAGAATTTCAAAATTCCTAGAAACAAGATTTTCACAATATAGAAATCAAATAAAAGAACACCTAGAAGAGATAACTAATCAACAAAATATTTTAGCTCAACAATCAAAGATGGCAGCCATTGGTACTATGATTGGAAATATTGCACACCAATGGAGACAACCTTTATCATTAATTTCAACTGCAGCAACAGGAATGAAACTAAAAAGAGAGATTGGAGATTTAAGTGATAAAGAGTTTAGTGACAATCTAGAATATATAAATCAATCAACTCAATACCTGTCTAAAACAATTGATGATTTTAGAAATTTCTTTTCTACTAATAAAGTAAAGAAAGAGTTTACTATAGATGAAGCCTTTGAAAATACATTTAATCTTATAAAAGTACAGTTTAAAAACCATCAAATAGAGGTTATCAAGGATATTAGCGATACTCAAATCTATGGAATACAAACAGAGTTGGTACAAGTACTTATAAATATTTTAAACAACTCTAGGGATGAACTTATAAAAATAAGTAATGAACAAAGAAAACTTATTTTTATAAAAACTTTTGAAAAAGATGAACAACTAATAATTGAAATATTAGATAATGCAGGTGGAATAAAAAAAGAGACTTTAGAACATGTCTTTGAACCATACTTTACTACAAAAGGACCTGCACAAGGCACTGGAATTGGACTTTATATGAGTCAAGAGATTATTGTAAAACATATGCACGGTCAAATTCTAATGGAAAACTCTACTTATAACTACGAAGACAAAGACTACACTGGTGTAAAAACCATAATAAAGCTAAATATAAATAAATAATTTGTGAATAAGCGTAACTTTTCCCCTAGGGAAAGGTAGTTTATTTGCTTTTTTATTCTTTTTAATAAACACATATTCGATATAATCTATTTTAAATTTAATGAAAAGGTTTTGAGAATATGGGAAAAATTACTGAAAATGATATTATCGATAGTATTGCAGATGCCTGTCAATACATCTCTTTTTACCATCCAGAAGATTTTGTAAAAGGAATGGTTAAAGCATACGAAAAAGAGGAGTCTGAATCTGCAAAAAATGCAATTGGACAAATTTTAATTAACTCTAAAATGTGTGCAATGGGACATAGACCATTATGTCAAGATACTGGTTCTGTAAATATTTTCATCAAAGTTGGTTTAAAAGCTGATTTAGATATTTCAAGAGATTTAGAAGATGTATTAAATGCAGGTGTTGCTAAAGGTTATACTGACCCAGATAATACATTAAGATATTCTGTTGTATCGGACCCAGCAGGTGAAAGAAAAAATACTAAAAATAATACTCCAGCAGTAATCCACTACTCTGTAGATGCAAACTCTGATAAAATTGATATCACAGTTGCAGCTAAAGGTGGAGGAAGTGAAAACAAATCTAAATTTGCTGTATTAAATCCATCTGACTCAATCTATGACTGGGTTATGGAAAATGTAAGAAATATGGGTGCAGGATGGTGTCCTCCTGGTATCTTAGGTATTGGTATTGGTGGAAACCCAGAAAAATCAATGCTACTTGCAAAAGAAGCTTTAATGGGTCACGTTGATATCCATGAGCTAAAGCTAAGAGGTCCTCAAAATGCTTTAGAAGAGTTAAGACTAAGACTATATGAAGATATCAATAAAATTGGTATTGGTGCACAAGGTCTAGGTGGATTAACAACTGTTCTTGATGTTAAAATCTTAGATTACCCATGTCACGCGGCTTCTTTACCAGTTGCTATGATTCCTAACTGTGCTGCAACTAGACACATTCACTTCGAATTAGATGGAAATGGTGCTGCTAAATTTGAAAAACCAGATTTAGATATTTGGCCAGACTTAGAATTACCAATGGATACAATTAAAAAAGTAAATATTGAAGATTTAACAAAAGAAAACCTATCTCAATTCAAATCAGGTGATACTCTATTATTATCTGGAAAAATCTTAACAGCAAGAGATGCTGCTCACAAAAAAATCGTTGAGTACAAAAATGCTGGTAAACCACTTCCAAATGGTGTTGATTTAAAAGACAGATTTATCTACTATGTTGGGCCAGTTGACCCAGTAAGAGATGAAAAAGTAGGACCTGCAGGGCCAACTACATCTACAAGAATGGATAAATTTACTAAAGACATGATGGAAATTGGAATCATGGGTATGATTGGTAAAGCAGAAAGAAAGCAACCAACTATTGATTTAATCAAAGAGTACAAATCTATGTATTTAATTGCAACTGGTGGTGCTGCATACTTAATTTCTCAATCTATTAAAGATGCAAAAGTTCTTGCATTTGAAGAAATGGGAATGGAAGCTATCTATGAGTTTGAAGTAAAAGATATGCCTGTAACTGTTGCAGTTGATACAGAAGGTACATCTATTCATACGACTGGACCAGCTAAATGGAGAACTATCTAATACTCCTTACAAAGTGAAGAATACTTCACTTTGTAACACTTCTCTTTTTTTATACCTTTTTTGATATTAATTATTAAAATTAGATGATAATCTATGATATAATAACTTTATCTTGAAAAAGGATTGTAGATGAAAAATTATAGAATTGAAAAAGATACTATGGGAGAAATGCAAGTACCAAACGATAAGTATTGGGCTGCTCAAACTCAAAGAAGTATAGAAAACTTTCCTATTGGAAATGAAACAATGCCAAGTGAAGTTATAGAAGGTTTTAGCTTTTTAAAAAAAGCTTGTGCAATAGTAAATAACAAACTTCAAAGACTTGATGATAAAAAGTGTAAAGCTATAGAACAAGCTTGCAATGAAGTTATCAAAGGAAAACTAAATGGAAACTTTCCTCTTGTAGTTTGGCAAACTGGTTCTGGAACTCAATCAAATATGAATATGAATGAAGTAGTTGCAAACAGAGCTACTGAGATTTTAGGAAGTGATTTTAGAAAAGAAAAACTTGTACATCCAAATGATGATGTAAACAAGGGACAAAGTTCAAATGACACCTACCCTACTGCAATGAGAATCTCTTTTGTACTTGAACTGCAAAAACAGTTAATTCCAGCTATTAAAACTTTAAAAAAGACATTCAAGAAAAAAAGCAAAGAGTTTAATAATATAGTAAAAATAGGAAGAACTCACTTACAAGATGCAACTCCACTTACTTTAGGACAAGAGTTAAGTGCCTATGTTGATATGCTTGATAAAGCTTTAGAACAGATCAATGATAGCATGAAATATATTTGTGAACTAGCAATTGGTGGAACAGCAGTTGGTACGGGACTTAACTCACATCCAGAGTTTTCACAAAGAGTTTGTAAAGTATTAAACAAACAGACAAAAACAAAATATAAATTTAAATCTCACCCAAATAAGTTTCATGCCCTAACTGCCCATGATGGTGAAGTAGTATTAAGTGGAGCTCTAAATGCCCTTGCTTCAAATCTTATGAAAATAGCAAATGATATTAGATGGTTAGCTTCTGGTCCTAGATGTGGAATTGGTGAGCTTAATATTCCTGAAAATGAGCCAGGAAGTTCTATCATGCCAGGAAAAGTAAACCCTACTCAAAGTGAAGCTATGACTATGGTTGCTGTCCAAGTTATGGGAAATCACACAACTGTTTCAGTTAGTGCATCTCAAGGTAACTTTGAGCTAAATGTATTTAAGCCTGTGATTGCATATAATATCTTACAATCAATCAAACTTCTAAGTGATACTATGCTTGCCTTTAATGATAAATGTGCTGTAGGAATTGAGCCAAATAAGAAAAACATAGAAAAATATCTAAATGATTCATTGATGTTAGTAACAGCTCTTAATCCATATATTGGATATGAAAATGCTGCACTTATAGCTAAAACAGCTCATAAAAATGGAACAACTTTAAAAGAAGAAGCTATTAAGTTAAAACTTCTAAGTGAAGAAGAGTTTGACAAATATGTTAAACCAGAAGAGATGACTTATCCTAAAAAATAGTAGAATCAAAATGTTTATGTTATGATTCTTTAAAAAGGATTAGTAAGTGAACAATAAATATACTTACAAAGGTAATAACTACTATGTTTTAGAAGATAAAGTTAAAATTCAAATTGACGATGTTTGGGTAGAAGGTGTTTTATACACAACAGATGATTGTGAGTACAAGTTTGTAAGAAGCAAAGAAGAGTTTTACTCAAAATTTAAAAAAGTAGACAAATAAAAAATACAATTAATGTATTTATTAGGAGAAGATATGTCATTAATTGATATATTAACATTTTCTGGAGCAATGTTTTTATTTGCACTTAGTCCTGGACCTGGATTATTTGCAATTATTTCAAATGCTCTATCTTCAAGTTTAAAAAATACTTCTTTTTTAGTAATTGGAATGGTTATTGGTGATATAGTTTTTTTACTTTTAGCTATTTTTGGATTAAGTGCAATAGCTTCAATATTAGGTGATTTTTTTATTATTGTAAAATATATTGGAGGTATGTACCTATTATATTTAGGATATAAAATAATAACTACAAAAGAAGAAGAAACAAATATAAGAGAAATAAAAAGTTTACCTTGGAAGAAAAACTTTATTGCAGGTCTATTAATAACACTAAGTAATCCAAAGGTTATTTTCTTTTATTTAGGTTTTCTACCTACTTTTATAAATTTACAGACATTGACAATTTCTGATATTGTTATTGTTACTACTCTTGTTACGATAGTACTTAGTGGAGTACTTTTAGCTTATGCATATAGTGCAAATAGTGCGAAAAAACTATTTAAAAGTAAAAGTGCTAAAAGAAAAATTAATATTGTAGCGGGAAGTGTAATGATAACAGCTGGTGGAGTATTGATTTCCAAACCATAAAATTGTATGGTAGAAATACTCTACCATACCCTAAAACTACTATACTAAAATTTATAAGCTAATGCAACTGCCATTACTTTAGTATCTACATCATCTCTATTTTCAGGAAGCTCTTTTCCATTTTGGAATGAGTACTTAGCAATAATATCAAAGTCTTTAAATTTCTTACCAAAACTTAGCATATAGGTTTTATCTTGCTGCATTGCATGATGTTGTACCTTTGTTCCATCATCTAAAACTGTAAAAATTCTCTCTCCAAAGAATGCACCAACACCAGCTACATAACCTTGATAGTTCGCTGTAAACTTTATACCAGTAGTAAAATAGTCTTTGTCTTTAAATACATAGTTTCCATAAGTATTACCATCAATATCAATCTTTTTAGCAAGAGCAGTTGCTCTTAGTTCGATATCTTCTATTTTAAAGCTTTTTGAAATAGCAAAATCATATTGCTTTACATCAAAATCTTTATAGTCACTTTTGTATGCACTTAATGAACTACTTAAACCTTTTGACAACTGATAAGTTCCACCTAAACCATATACTTTACCTTGGTCTGTTGGGGCTAGATTATCTATAATCTTTATATAGCTGGTTTTTAAAGAAAAAGCGTCATTTATTTTATAGTTGTATTTAATACTATATTTCTCTACATCTAGAGATTTCAAATTTACATTTGAAATAGAATGCTGTCTAATAACATTATTCCCTTGATAAGATAAGTCAATTTTATGATTTGATACCTTGTGTGAAATACCTATAGTTTTAACATTTCCATCTTTTTTTGTCATAGAGTTTTTATAGTCTTTAAACCCATACTCATAAGAGATACTAGTATTATTTGCATATAAAAGACCACTTACAAATAAAAAAGATAATATCGATTTCTTCAAATTTTATTCCTTCTTTGCAACTTAGTTGCATATTTTGAAGAATTATAAGTAAAAACTATTTAAATGCAACTTAGTTGCATAAATAAAACTTATAAAGGAGTTATTTTAACTAACTCCTTATAAACTATATTAAATTAAGACATAATCTCATCAATAGTAATATAATCACCTACTCTACCAGTCATTTGTTCAACATCAGTATTTACAGGAAGTGTTTTTTTACCAGGAAGCCAACCAGCTGGACAAACTTCACCAGTCTTTTCTGCATGTTGCCAAGCTCTAACTTGTCTTAAAAACTCATGTACATTTCTTCCTACCATTGGTGCTTGTACTTCTTGCGCTACAACTGTTCCCTCAGGATTAATTAAAAACCTTCCTCTTAATGCAACTCCCTCTTCTTCAATCATTACACCATATGCTCTACTCACTTCTCCAGTTGGATCTGCTGCAATTGTAAGTTTTAAACCCTCTAAAATTGGTTCAGTCTCTACAAATCTTTTATGAGAAAATTTTGTATCTGTTGATACAGCTGTAATCTCTACACCTAACTCTTGAAACTCATCATATTTTGCATTCATTGCTGCAATCTCTGTTGGACAAACAAATGTAAAATCTGCTGGGTAAAAACACACTACATGCCATTTTCCCTTCATATCTTCACTATTAACTTCTGTATAATGTCCTGTCTTTGAATCATATGCTTCCATTTTAAATGCTGGTGCTTTTCTTAGTACTAAACTTGAACTCATTTGTTTTTTCTCCTCTTGTTTATTGTTATTTTCTATATTTACTAAATTCTCTTTTTCTTCTATTGGTTTTGCTCCTGTATCGCAAGCCATACTATCTCCTTATTTATAAGATATTTTTTTTTAAAGGATAAAAATTATCCTTTATTGGTTAAAATAATATCACCACTAATATTAAATTTTTATTAATTTTATATAAGTTTTAATTATAATTTAAGATAATAAAAACTAATTATTTTTATGGGATTTTTTATGATTTTTTATGATTTCCATCATTCTATCTTCATCTAATACTTCTAACTTTTGGCTATTATATTCTTCTATTAAATCATTTATAGATATTTTTTTCTCACCTGCATAAAGAATATCAATATCCGTATCTTTAATCTTTTTGTATGGAGTATTTCCCATTTCTTTGATTATCACTATTCTAACACCTCTACTTAAAAACCAATCAATTATCATTGAACCTTTATTATAAGGGTTTGCTTCAATTTTAACTGTTTCACCATCATAAAAAGCAAAATATTTTGCCTTTCCAAATAGTGGTGAAATATTGCTATTTTCTTTATCTGTTTTCACTGGAAATACGATCATTTTCTTATCCTTATTTATTAGCATTAAACTTTTTTAGATTTCTTAAAACTATTCTATATGAAGAGTAAATAACTACAGGCCATAAACTAAGCCATATTATCGAACTTAAATATTCCATCATTTTTCCTTAATAATTATGTGCACGAGGATCTTCTATCTCCTCTTTTGTAATTTTCACCTTATCCATTTGATACCAAACATAAGTTATATATGCGATTACAAAAGGAACCATCAACGATACATATGACATTGCAGTTAAAGTATAGTGACTTCCTGAACTATTTTGTATGGTAAGTGAACTTTGTAAATCAAAAGTTGAAGGATAGTAAGCTGTATTATTAAAACCAACATTTAAAAATAGTGCCATTACAGTTAAGACAATCCCTACTCCACCTGTTTTAATACAACAAGTCATATTAAGATGAATTGTTGCAAAAACTGCAATAATAACCATCAAAACACCAACAATAAACATACCTAAAACAAATGGCATATCTAAAAAGTTTTGAAGATATTTATACTCTTGCATAAAAACAGTTGCATTTTCATCATAAGTAAAACCATTTTTAGTAAATAATAAATATAAAAATATTAAGAAGAAACATAAGAATATAAGCATATCAATTTTTATACTTTTGATTGCTCTTTGTTTTATTGTTTCATGGTTTATATTATTTATAAAATAAAGTGCCCCAGAGATTCTTACTAAAAAGAATAAGGCAAAACCTAATGATAAATTGAATATATCTGTTAAAGCTTCTAAACCTCGGAAAGGTGTTTGCCAATGGGAAAAGTTATTATCATCAACTAAAAAAGAAGAACCTGAAAAAAATGTTGCGATTGCAACTCCAAGTAAAATAACTCCTAAACTTCCATTTATAAACAAGAAACTTTCATATACTTTTTGTCCTAGAAAATTATCAGGCTTTTTTCTAAACTCATAACTTACTGCTTGAATAATAAAACAAAAAAGTATTGACATCCAAACCCAATATGCTCCACCAAAACTAGTAGAGTAAAACAGAGGAAAAGCAGCAAATAAAGCTCCTCCAAATAAAACTAAAGTAGTAAAACCTAGCTCCCATTTTCTACCAAGTGAATTAATAAGCATAGTTTTTAAAACTTCATCACCTTTTGAAAGTCTTCCTATTAAAGTTTGTCCACCTTGAACAAACATAATAAAAGCAAACAGTCCTCCAAGTAAAGATATTATAATCCACCAGTATTGTTGTAATTGTAAAAGTGTTAATTCTTCAAACATCTTAGTGACCTCCGTTTGGACCGATTTTTATCTGCTTTAGCATAATTTTTATCTCTGCAATTAAAAGTGCAGTAAATAAAAAGGCAAATAAGAAAAAGGTAATTTGTACATTTGTTGTTGAAATATTTGTTACAGCAACACCAACTGGCATTAAATCTTGTATAGCCCAAGGTTGCCTTCCAACTTCAGCTACTATCCACCCTGCTTCACTTGCTATGTATCCTAAAGGAATTGAAAGTACTGCACTTTTAAGAACTAATGAATAATTCATAATCTCTTTTTTAAGTGTTAAGAATAATAAAAGAGCAAAAAGAATTAAAAACCAAGTTCCAAGGGCAACCATTAAGTGAAAAGTATAAAAGGTTATTGCAATAGGAGGAACGATATCCTCTGGTTTTTCTAAGTGTCCATAGCCAAAGTACTGCATATTTTCTTCTAAGACTTTTTGATACTGTGATGCTTTTACTATCTCATTGTTCTTTTTAGCTTCTTTATAGTTTTTTAAAGCCTCTACTGCAATCTTTCCTTTATCTATTTTTGATTGTGCTGATTCGATATTGTATTTTTCATTTCCATAAACTAAATCATTAAGTCCAGGAACAAAAGCATTTATATCGTGATAACCTAAAAAAGATAGTGCATAGGGAGCTTCTAGTTCAAAAAGAAAAGGCTCTTCATCGTTTGTTAGAGTCTTTTTAGGATTTAATACTCCTATTCCTACAATTCCAGCTTGTTCTTTCCCTTCATAAAGACCTTCCATCGCTGCTAGTTTTACTGGTTGTTTAAGTGCAACTTGATGAGCTGATTCATCTCCTGTAAGAATAATAAATATAGAAGAAATTAAACCAAAAGTAGCTCCTACAATCATAGACTTTTTGGCAAAAAGAACTTCTCTTTTTCTAAGTAAATACCAAGCAGAAATTCCTACTACAAAAAGTGAAGCAACAATATATCCACTTGTAATTGTATGTAAAAATTTAGAAATAGCAACGGGAGAAAATAAAACATCCCAGAAGTTATTCATTTCATTTCTTACAGTATCAGGATTGAAAGTCATACCTACTGGATACTGCATCCAACCATTTGCAACTAAAATCCAAAGTGCACTTAGGTTTGAACCAATAGCAACTAACCAAGTTGATAAAAGGTGAAAGCCCTTTGAAACTTTGTCCCAACCAAAAAACATCACTGCAAAAAATGTTGACTCCATAAAGAAAGCCAATATTCCTTCAACAGCAAGGGGAGCTCCAAAAATATCTCCTACAAACCAAGAGTAGTTTGCCCAGTTTGTACCAAACTCAAACTCCATAATAATACCAGTTGCAACTCCTATTGCAAAGTTAATTGCAAAAAGTGTCATCCAAAATTTTGTAGTCTTTTTCCAAAACTCATCACCTGTTTTAACATAGATTGTTTCCATAAATGCAATGATAAATCCAAGTCCTAAAGTTAAGGGAACAAAAAGCCAATGATAAATTGCAGTTAATGCAAATTGAGCCCTTGACCAATCTACTAATTGCTCTTCCATTTCTATTCCTTTGTTATATTCTTATAAACAAAATCTATTTTCTCTTGTTCTGTTATATATTCAGTTTTTATATTTTTATCATGTATAAAGTATTTCAAAAAGATTAAAATAACTGCAAGTTTTATGAAAACAATTTTCCATAAAGTTTTACCTAATGTCATATTTTTAAAGCCATCAATATACATAAATAAAAAGTTTTTACATTTGTTCATCTTATAATCCTATTATAATATAGACTTATATTGAAATTATAATAAGATAAAGTTAATTCTTTGTTAATTTTATTATAAGTTAAACTTATATGAGATAAGAACTATTGAATAAATAGTTCTTATTTTGAAGATTATTTTCTAAGTAGTTGTGTATTTAGTTTTAGGATATCATTTAAAGAGTTAAATACTTCAGTTGTAGCATCTTCTATTTGTGCAGCTGCTGTTTTAAGTGATTTATTATCAACTCTTGAAGCATTTAGATTTATATAATCTTGTACTTTACTATGAACTAGTTCATGCTTTTTCTTTAAGATTTTCCATTCATTTGAGTGTACAAAATCTCTTTGTTCTGTTTCACAAGTTAGTACCCATTTTCCAAGGTTACAAGATTTACAATCAGTTACCGTACAAGTCTCAAACTTATCTAAATCATCAAAGAACTTTCTTTTAAAATTGATATGGTCATTCTTATATTTTGATACTTCTTGAATAAGATTAATATCATCAACCATATCATAATACTTATCATCTATTTGCGCTTGAGAAGTGATTCCTAACAGCCTAGTTGAAAGGTTAGCAACCTGTTTTGATAAGTTGTCAATATTTGATGAAGTCGTTGCATTTTTTTGCGTCATTTGATCAAGTAAGTTTACAGCATCATTAATTTGAACCATTCCTGTTTCTTGCTCTTTTATTGCTGAACTTACACTATCAATAATACCTCTTGTTTGTGAAATTTTATCTGATAGATTATCATATCCAACAATCATTTCATCAGCAATTGTTTTACCCTCATCTGATTTAGTACTAGCTTCCTCAACTAATGTTTTTATCTCCCTTGCAGCTTCAGCAGATCTATTTGCTAAATTTCTTACTTCACCTGCAACTACTGCAAAACCTTTTCCAGCTTCACCAGCAGTAGCAGCTTCTACAGCTGCATTTAGTGAAAGAATATTTGTTTGGAATGCAATCTGATCAATAACAGAAATTGCTTCATTGATAGCACTTACTTTTTCGTTTATTTCATCCATAGAAAGTGAAGTTTTATTTGCTAAATCATTTCCTTCTTTCGCAGTATGGTCAAGCTCACCTGCAATATTAAGCATCTTGCTTACATCATTTGAGCTTGATTTCATATTACTAGTTATCTCTTCTACAGCTGCTGCTGTTTGTTCTAAACTTGAGGCTTGTTCATTTGCACTACTTGAAAGCATTTGAGATAACTGAGTTAAAGTTCTAGTATTATGTTGTAGCTCTTCTCCCGCATTTGTAATCATAGCTATAAGCTGAGATGTAGATTGTCCTAAAAGAACAGAACCAGTTGAAAGTGTACCAAAGTCACCATACATACCAATTTTTTCTTCATCATTTAATCTAAAGTTGTATTTACCCATTGCATAGTGGTCAAGAACTTTATTTATATTATTTACTTTTTGTTTTGTATAAGTAATCATTTTATTAATAATCTGTTTTAAAGACTCAACTTCACTTGTAGAAGCTACTTCATGTACTTTGTATTCAAAGAAACCATTTGAAACTTTACCCATAACATCAGAGATTTCACTAACAACTTTTTTATCTTGTTCAATAGAAGCTTCAATTCTTTTGATTTTTTCATTCATATCTTTTGTCATTAAAGCAAACTCATCACTTCCTTTTACTTCCATAGGATGAATATGCTCTTTTTCTCTAATAACATACATAAAGAAATCTTCAAGTCCAGATTTGAAGTTTCTTAAAGACTTAACAATAACTCTTGTCATAAAAATACTTATAATAAACACAACAACTAACATGATAATATTAAATGTAACCATCATAATAAAATCAGTATTTAAACTAGAGTTTTTCTTATCAATATACTTTTTGATATTTACAGCTAAACTATTTGATAAAGAGTTGAAATAGTCAATTCTATTTGAAGAAGATAAAAACCATTTTTCAGAATCCACTCCGTACATATTTGAACTTAATAGATTAAGTGATTTTATAGCTTTTGCATCATCTATTTCTATCATAGAGTTTATCTCTTTGATTGGTTTATTTAATAAGTATGCATCCATGATATCTAGAGAACTAGCCAAGTAGTTGTCAAAAACTCTTTTTATATCTTTTAAAAGTCTTTTCTCTTCTTTTGTTGTATTAGGAAGTCTTCTATATCTATTTAGCTTTCGTGAAACAGAAGTGTGAAATTTTTGAATTTTGTTCATCTTATTTTCATCACCACTTAAAACATAGTCTTTGAAATTATGAATTAAACCACCATATCCTAGATAAGCTTGTACTTCTGAGATAAGTTTGTCTTTTTGACTTTTGTTATAGATAATATTTCTAAAATCATCTACTTGTTTACATTCATCACAAGTTGACATTTTTTCTATTAATTCTAATTGTTCTTCTGTAGCAACTTTTTTAAAAAGTTCTAAAAATGTTTCTTGGGCAACAACTGATGAAGTAAAATTAAAATAATCATCATTTGACAATTGTCCCTTTTCAAATACTTCCCTTACAACTCTTCTTTCATTTGTTGCTTTTTCGATAATATTTGCAATAGAGATATATGCTTGAAGTTTCTTTGATAACTCCCCATCATTACTATAACTTAGAATTTCATCCATAAAAGAGAGTATAGTATTTATAATCGAAGTATAATAAACAATTAAATCTTCATCACTAATAGAGATACTATCAACTTTATTTCTTGTTTCTTGTATTGAAGTCAACTGCTTTTTTAATGTATCTATTTTAGTGATTACGTCATTTCCATATTTAGAAGAATCAAACTCTTTTAAATACTCATTTAAGATATTAATTTTATTATCCGTATCTTCTCTTAAAGTTAAAAGTTCACTTTTTTTGTTTTTTCCATAACTTGAAATAAATATTAAACTAACTTCTCTTTCTTCTTGTAATGAACTTAATACCTTATTTGAAAGAATTGTAAACTCCAAATAGCTTTTAGTGTTTACCATTGAGTTTTTTTCATCTAGTTTGCTAAGAAGTATGTCTGCACAAAGGAATATGATAGTTAAAATAGGAAGTGTCAAAATAAGTAAAATCTTATTTTTTAAAGAGATGTTATGCATAAAGTTTTACCTTAAAATATTATTTTTAAGGTGACATAGTAGCTTTAATAGGTTACAAGGTGGTTACATATATTATTTTAATGCCAAAAGCTTATAAAGAGTTGGTAGATAGTTTTATTATTATTTACCCAGACTAATGGTGACTTATTGTGTTTATGGAAAAATTCTATTTCTAAAAGAGCTTCTTCATAGGATATAAACTCTTGATTTTGTACTTCAAAAATAACCCAGTCATATCTATGAGGAAAATAAAAGGAACACTTCTTAAAAGTTATATCATTTTGAAAGTCATCAAAACCTATATAATAACCTCTTATACTGTCTTGGAATTTTATTTGTAAGTTTTTTTCATAAAAAGGCAAGTAAATATTTGCTTTATAACAAACCTCTTGTTTAAGATTAGTTAAATCAATTCCTTCTAAATACTCTTTTGTACTATCTTTAAAAAGTAGTGGTAATTGTTTATCTTTTAGTTTCGTTAGTTTTCTAACTAAGGTATCGTTTTTATTTGGACCAATATATCTATCAAGCTCTTTTTCTAATCTTGCATCATAAAAATAGTATTTATATATTAGTTCAACATGTTTAAAACAGTTTTCTTTTTTATCAAAAACTATGAAATCCAACTCACCTAAGGTATTTTTATTTTTGATTATTTGAATATTTTTTTTAAGAACTTCATATCTATTACTTAAATTTAAATAGTGTTCAAAAAAGTACTCTACTCTTTTTCCTAAAGGAAGTTTTGTATCAATTCTTATATTTTCTATTTCTAAATTTGAAGTATCAATCTTCTCAAAAGAGAACTGCTTCAAAGTATAAAGTTCATCAAAAAGAACAGGTGTATTATAAAAGCCTAAAAACTGCTCTTTTAAATTACTCATTATAAATAATCAATTAATTTAATTCTATCTCTACAATCTTCTAAATAAGTGATTCCAAAAAGATTATAGTGATTTAAATAGTGGTATAGATTATATATCTCTTTTCTTGTCTCAAAATCTTTTTCCAATGGGTACTCTTTATTATACTCATCATAAAACTCTTTTGAAAAACCACCAAACATATAAGTCATAGCAACATCAACTTCTCTATTTGCAAAATGAACAGAAGGGTCCATTAAATATATATTTTTATCTATATCATTATAAAGAACATTTCCATACCATAAATCACCATGCACTATAGAGGGATGTTTCGTATGTTTATTTAAATAAGAGATTAATTTCTTTTTGTTTTTTTCTAATACTGATAAAAAATCACTTTTAAGTTTTTCATTCTCAATTAAAGACACTTGATACAGCAATCTATACTCAAAGAAAAACTCTCCCCACTCTTTAGTTAAAATATTTTTTTGATTTGCAAGACCAATGAAATTATCAATTTCAAAACCATAGTTTTTGAACTTTATCTTATGAAGTTTAGCTAAACCTTTTCCAAGTTTCTTCATATTGTTTGTGTCAAAATCTTTTATCAAGATTTTTTGAAGATGTAGTTCTCTTTGTGTAACTTTATATATTTTAGGAACAAAAACTTCTCTTATATTATAAAGGTCTAAAGATTTTCGTAAAAGTGTTAAGCCTTGCGCTTCTCTTATTAGGGATGCGTTATTTATTAAGTGTTCTTTTATAAAAATAGACACTATTTAATCCTATTTTTCGCTAGTTCTATGTCACTTTTGTATTTGTAAATCATATAATCTATTAAAGTACTTCCTCTATTTTTTGAAAGAAATGACAACATTTCAATAATTCTATATGACATTCTAAAAAATGCAGTAAAAGGAATAAGATAAGTTACTAAAGTTTCATATCTTCTATATGGATAATATAAGTCAAACTCCATTTTTAGTTCAGTTAAGATTTTATTCTCTTCTAATAGTTGTTCTCTTGACTTTTGATTCATTGTTCTAATTGCAATAACTAAATTTATAAAAAACATTAATAGGTTTAAATTCCAACCTAAAATAAATATCTCTTCATACGACAATTCTACTTACTCCCATATTTATTTCGATTATTTTAACTAAATACATATGTGTTTATTCTTTTACATAAGTTCTTTTTGTATAATACATTTTTCAAAAAGGATTTACTTGAAACTATTAGAAAAAAATATTACTCAAACAATAAATGAATCATATTTAATAGAAACACTAAATTTAAATAATAAAAAAATATTAGAGCTTGGTTGTGGAAATGCAAACATGACAAAAATGATTGCACAAAATGGTTTCGATAGACAAATCATTGCCTGTGAAGTAGATGAAATTCAACATGAAAAAAATCTAAAAGAAAAAATAGATAATATAGAGTTCATTTTAGCAGGAGCAGAAGATATTCCACTAAAAGATAACTCAATTGATTTTGTTTTTATGTTTAAATCATTTCATCATGTTCCAAAGAATATGATGCAAAAAGCATTAAGTGAGATAAAGAGAGTTTTAAAGCCAAATGGTATTGCTTATATTTCTGAACCACTTTTTCAAGGTAAACAAAATGAACTTATAAGATTGTTTCACGATGAAGAACAAGTAAGAATTGATGCCTTTGAAGCTATAAAAGAAGCAGTAGAAAAAGAAGAGTTTAAACTATTTCAAGAAATCTTTTTTCAAAGTGAAGTTACATATGAAAGCTTTGAAGATTTTGAAAACAAAATGATGAATGTAACTTATAATGATAACAATATAGATGAAACTTTACGAAAAAAAGTAGAAGAAAAATACAAAAGCTTTGGTGTTAAAAAATGTAGTAATGAAAAACTAACATTTTTAAAACCATTCAGAGTAGATATATTACAAAAGGTATAAAAAATATGGAAGAAATAATCACACAAGAAGAATACAACAATAATATACAAACACTTATTTCATGGGCACATGCTTATTATGTAGAAGACAATCCAATTGCAACAGATGAAGAGTATGATAAATTAGCAAGAACTTGTTTAGCTTATGAGCAAACATACCCTCAAAATTCTCACCCAAACTCTCCTAATAAAAGAGTTGGAGGAATGGTTTTAGAAGGTTTTGAAAAAGCCTCTCATCTTTCAAGAATGTGGTCTCAAGAAGATGTATTTGATACACAAGAGTTAATAGACTGGATAAATAGAGCTAAAAAAGTAAATACAAATTTAGAGTTTATGTGTGAACCTAAGTTTGATGGAGCTTCATTAAATCTTATTTATGAAAATGGAGTTTTAAAACAAGCAATTACAAGAGGTGATGGATCTGTTGGAGAAGATGTTACAAACAATGTAAAAACTATCCACTCTATTCCACTTCAAATAGAAGAAAAAGGGCTTTTAGAAATAAGAGGTGAAGTTGTTATAAAAAAAGCAGATTTTGAAAAAATCAATGAGCTTAGATTAAAAAATGAAGAACAACCTTTTGCAAATCCTAGAAATGCAGCTTCTGGAAGTTTAAGACAACTAGACCCAAGTATTACTGCTTCAAGAAAACTATTTTTTAATGTTTGGGGAGTAGGACAAAATGATTTAGAGTTTAAAAGAATCTCTGAAAAAATGGATTATATCTACTCTTTAGGCTTTGTAAAGCCTCCTTTACAAGTAGTTGTAAATGACGTTGAAGGTATAGAAAAAGTTTACCATGAGATAATTGCTTCAAGAAATAATATTCCTATGATGCTTGATGGAATGGTTGTAAAAATTGATGATATAGAAACACAAGAAGAGTTAGGATATACAGTTAAGTTTCCAAGATGGTCTTGTGCCTATAAATTCCCAGCAGTTGAAAAAACTACAAAAATAAAAGATATCATCCAACAAGTTGGAAGAACAGGTGTTATCACTCCTGTTGCTGTTGTTGAACCAACACATATTGATGGAAGTATGGTTGAAAGAGCTTCCTTACACAACTATGATGAGATAGAAAGACTTGATTTAAGAATCAATGATGAAGTTATTATTATCAAAAGTGGGGATATCATTCCAAAAATCACGAAAGTATTTCATGATAGAAGAGATGGAAGTCAAGAAAAAATATCTAGACCAACAAACTGCCCAAAATGTGATAGTCAATTACATGATGAAGGTACTTTAATCAAGTGTCAAAATCTTGATTGCCCAAGTATTGTTACAAACTCTATTATCTACTTTGCTAGTAAAAACTGCATGAATATAGATGGTTTAGGAAACAAGATTGTAGAGCTACTTGTAAATGAAAAAAAGATTTATGATATCTTAGATTTATACTCTTTAAAATATGAAAATTTACAAGACCTAGAAGGTTTTAAAGAAAAAAGAATTTCAAACCTTTTAAATGCTATTGAAAAAACAAAAGAAACTGAACTTCATAGGGTGATAAATGCTCTAGGAATAGAACATATTGGAGAAGTAGCTTCAAAACAAATCTGCTTAGAGTTTGGATTAGAAGTTATAAATATTGATTTAGATTCTCTTATTGCCCTTGATGGAATTGGTGAACAAATGGCTAAGTCTTTTGTTGATTTTATGAGAGTAAATCATGATTTAGTTACTAAGCTTATTGAAATAATTAACCCAAAAGTTGAAGAGAAAAAAGAAGTAAGTGAAAATGCCTTTAAAGGCAAAACAGTAGTTTTAACAGGAACTATGAGTAAAAGTAGAGGTATTATTAAAAAAGACCTTGAAGCTTTAGGAGCTAAAGTTAGCTCATCTGTATCTAAAAAAACTGACTACCTTATTTACGGTGAAGATGCAGGAAGTAAATATGACAAGGCAGTTGATTTAGGAGTAAATACTCTTACAGAAGAGCAGATGTTAGAGATGATTTAATTCATCTCTTACTTGTTTTATTATTTCTTTTGAATCTAATGTTTTACTTATAGTTTTAAACTTTAATAAGCTATTGACAATTTTATTTTTATCAACTAATAATAAAACTTCTTTCTCTTCTATTTTTTCTATCTTTTCTATATCTTCATCTGCCACATCAATAATATAAAAGTCATAATTTTTTCTTTTTTTAGCCTCTATAAAATCATCGATACTACCAACTTGTTCTACTTTAAGATACTGATTAAGCCCTACTATAGTTTTAAACAGATTTATTGGGTTTTTATTTAGAAATAAAACCGTTTTTCTTTTTTCTTTTGTATTCAAATCATCTTTTTCGTTACTATTCCCTAAAGTTTTAATCTCTTTTTCATTTTTAGCAATAAAAACTTTAAAAATACTTCCTTTTCCTAAAACACTTTCTACTTTAATATCTCCACCTAATAAAATACTTAGCTCTTTACAAATTGCAAGACCTAATCCAGTACCACCATATCTTCGTGAAGTACTCTCTTCTGCTTGTTTAAATCTATCAAAAATATGTTCTAATTTATCTTTTTCTATTCCTATTCCATCATCTTTTACGACTATTTCGACAAAATTGTTTTTATCCTTTAAGGAAACCTCTATCTTTCCTCTAGCAGTAAATTTTAGAGCATTACTTAAAAGGTTTTCAACTATTTGTTTTATTCTTTGCTTATCATTATGAATAAACTGAATTGAGTCTTCAACTGAAACTTTTAATTCTAGGTTTTTATTTGTAAGTTGTGGTTTAAAAGTTTCTGTTATATCTTTGATTAAAAGCTTTAGATTTATATCCTCTTTATTAAGAACAATTTGATTTGCTTCAAGCTTTGAGATATCTAAAACATCGTTAATTAAATAAAGTAAATCATGTCCACATTTATTTATCATATTTAGATTATAAACATCTTTTTCACTTAAGTTCTCTTTTTTATTCCTTGACATTACAGAACTAATTATATTAATAGAGTTTAGTGGTGTTTTTAGCTCATGACTCATATTTGCTAAAAAATCATCCTTTGCTTTATTTGCAAGAATTAATTCTTCTTTTTGTTCCTTTAAATCTTTAGTTAAGAGTTTTAATTTCTCTCTTCTTGTTTTTAAATCAAACTGCATTTTATTTAATGAATTTGCTAAAACTCCTATTTCATCTTTATTGTTTTTATAAGGTATTTCTGGCGTTTTTGTTTCACCTATTTCTTTAGCTATATCTGAAAGGTTTGTTAACATTCTTGTTAATCTAGAACCAATTAAATAAGAAAGAAGTGTTGAAAGAAGTATCTCTAAAAAAATAATACTTAGAGTATTTCTAATATTTTTTGAAATAAACTGTTTATTCTCTGAAGTATCAAAAACAATATATATACTTCCTAGTTGTGTTTCATCCTCTTTTATCTCTTTATATCTAATCTCATAGTTTTCATCATTAATTTCATATTTAAAATCTTTTTCAAATGTAATTAGCTTATCTAAAGAAAAGTGCTTAAAGTTATAGACCTTTGATAAGATTTTTTTATTTGAATCTAAAACTACAATAGAGTCAATATGTCCTAACTCTTCTGTTTTATATAAAAGATTATCTATAGTTGCTAAGTCATAAATACTTAGTGGTACTTTCAACATCTCTTCTAAAAAAGTGATATTAGATTCAATTTGCTCTTTAATTAGCTTATTAGAAGAGTTATTTATTGCTATGAAGTTAACTGATACAATTAAAACAATAAAAAATACTTCTAAAAGTACAAAAGATACTATAAACCTATATTTAAACGACATGTATGTCCTTTGTCAATTAATTTGACTTTATCTCTTTGATTACTTCATACTCACTAGAATCAGTAACAATAAACTTCTTTATACTTAAAATCTTTTTTAAATCTTCTGGCATATCTAAAAATGCTTTTTGTAATTTTTTTATTATATTTTTATCCACTCTTGGATGAGCAGCAATTGGGTGACTTGGATAAGCATTTGTTTTATAAACTATAGATATTTTTTCTTTGTCATTCTTATCTTTAAAGTTATTGTATGTTCTAACTATTCCACCACCTATATGCCCTACTTCTCTAGCAACTCCTTTATATACGGAGTCGTGAGAGTTTACATATAAAACTTTTGCTTGCTTATCTATATCAAAATTATATAGTTTTCTTAACTCATATTTTGTTAATAAAGTCGCTGCAAATGCATTTGGTGCAGGAAATAAAAATATCTTATTTTCTAAATAATTACTCTTTAAACTAAAGTCTTTATCTTTACTTAATAGAATACCTTCAATTTGTTTACTTGCTCTTGTAAAAGCCTCATAATTTTGCTCTTTATTTGCAACAATAAAGTGATATGGATTAATATAAGCTATATCATAAACACCTAAATATAATTTTTTTTCAAAACTAGGAATTGACCTTTCTGTTTTAAATATTACTTTTATTCCTGTTTCATTATATAAGTACTGTGTAATTTTTTTCCATTTTTTAGAAAGTTTCAAAGGACTTTGCTGTGGTACAACACCTAAAGTAAGTTCAACTGCAAAAGCACTTACACTAAAAATCAATAATAAAGCTAAAACTCGTTTCATAAGATATCCTTTAATATATTAGATTATTATAGCACTTAATAGTATTCAAATAATATTAGAAGAATATATATTTTTAAAATTTTTTCAAAAAATAAAATGTTACTTTTTTATATAGTTTTTTATATATCATAAAAAAAATCAATAAATCCCTCTTTTATTTTTACTTTATTTCATATAATAAAGTTAGTAAATTATATAAGGCTATAAGATGAGTAATAGAAAAGATAAATCATTAACAATGACAATGCTAATGACACCAGATAAGGCAAATTTCACTGGAAATACAGTTCATGGTGGAGAGATTTTAAAAATGCTTGATCATGTAGCTTATGCGTGTGCGGCAAGATACTGTGGAACATATGTTGTAACACTTTCAGTTGATATGGTTTTATTTAAAGACCCAATTAAAATTGGTTCATTAGTAACATTCCATGCTTCAGTTAACTATTCAGGTAGAACATCAATGGAGATTGGAATCAAAGTAATTTCAGAAGATATAAAAGACCATACTTTAAAAAATACAAATGTTTGTTACTTTACAATGGTTGCAGTTAATGAAGATGGTACTCCAGTTCCTGTACCAAAACTAGAACCTGAAACAGAAGATGAAAAAAGAAGATATAACGATGCTTTAAAAAGAAGAGAGTTTAGAATGTCTTCAAAACACTCTAAAAGTCATTAATTATTTTATATGAGAAAAGAAGCTTCTTAAGCTTCTTTTGACTCAATATATTCCTCGTAAGTTCCCTTGAAATCTACAATAGAACCATCTTCTTGAATCTCAATAATTCTATTTGCATAAGCGTCTAATAACTCCCTATCATGAGAAACACAAATCACAGATCCTGGATATTCTAATAATCCTTCTCCAAGTGCAATAATAGCTTCTAAGTCTAAATGGTTTGTAGGCTCATCAAGTACCATAAAGTTTGGTTGCTCTAACATAATCTTAGATAACCACATTCTATGTTTTTCTCCCCCTGAACAAGACTCAACTTTTTTCTCTTGCTCTTGACCGTTGAATAACATTCTTCCTAAACAGTTTCTAATCTCATTGATATCTGCATCTCTATCGAAACCTCTTAACCAATCATATAAAGTCATATCACCTTTGATAATATCAGTTGCATTTTGTGGGAAGTATCCATTTTGAATAGTTGCACCCCAGTGAACTTCACCAGCATCTGGTTTAATATTACCAACTAAGATTTCACATAGTGTTGTTTTACCAATACCATTTGGTCCAATCAGTGCAATTTTATCACCTTTTTCAACAGAGAAAGAGATGTCATTTAATACTTGCTCATCATATGATTTAGAGATATTCTTAACAGTTAGTAACTCTTTACCAACTTCTCTTTTTTGTCTAAAGATAATTGAAGGGTCTCTTCTACTTGAGATTTGGATTGCTCCCATATCAAGTTTATCTAGTTGTTTTTGTCTAGAAGTAGCTTGTTTTGCTTTAGAAGCATTTGCTGAGAATCTAGCAATGAATTTTTCTAGTTCTTCTTTCTCTTTTTGCTTTTTATTCATATCAGCTTGTGCTTGTTTAGCTAATACTGTTGAAGCAATATACCAATCATCATAAGTACCAGTAAACTCTCTAATTTGCTTATAATCAACATCTAAGATATGAGTACATACTGCATTTAAGAAGTGTCTATCGTGAGAGATAACTACCATTGTACCATCATGATGTTGAAGTTGATTCTCTAACCATCCAATTGTTTCGATATCTAAGTTATTCGTAGGCTCATCTAAGAATAACACATCAGGTTTTGGATATAAAACTTGTGCTAAAAGGATTTTGAATTTATCTCCACCAGTTAATGATGACATTAAGTCAGTATGTTGAGATGCAGGGAAACCTAAATCTTCTAAAATCTTTGTAATTTTTACATCATACTCATATGTTGGGTCTTCTTCAACGCAAACGATTTCTAACTCTGCAAGTCTGTTATTTACTTCATCAGTAAACTCTGGACTCATATATAATTCTTCTTTTTCTTTTATTGCGTCATATAATCTTTTGTTTCCTAATAAAACTGTATCAAATAAAGAATACTCTTCATATGCAAATTGGTTTTGGCTTAATGTTCCAACTTTCTTACCATTTTGAACTTGTACTTCACCTTCTGTTGCTTCATCTTCACCAGAAAGAATCTTAAGAAAAGTAGATTTACCAGCACCATTTGCACCAATAAGACCGTATCTTTTCCCTTGATCTAGTTTTAAATTGATATCTTGAAATAACACTCTTGGTCCGAATGCTTTTTTAAGATTTACTACTTGAACCATAAAATTAACCTTTTTGTTCTTGATTTTGGGCGATTATATCTAAAGTAAACTATAAATACATTTAGAGATTTTTATAATCTCTATTTATATAACTTTAAAGATGAGAAAAGGCGGAAAAGCTTAAAAGCTTTCCCACTCATCATCATCTTTTGTATTGTTTGCAGTTATTGTTTTTGTTTGAGCTTGTATTGAGTTGGTACTCTTTTTTGTTTCACTTTGAAAAACACTACTCTTTGTTGTATTTGCTTTTACAGGAGCAGCTTGAACTATTTTTTGCTTTGTACTTTTTGTTTTAATTGAATCGATACTTATATTATCTTTTCCATCAAACTCTTTTTTATTTGCATCTTCAACAATATCCTCAGAAATTTTTGCAGTTTGTGTTGCAATATCATATGTTTGTGTTGCAACAGAAGCATTTTCTTGAGTTTGTTTATCTAAAGAGTTTACAGCATCATTAATTTGTGAAATTCCTACTTGTTGCTCTTTAGAAGCTGATGAAACTTCATTTATAAGTTCAATTGTTTTAGAGATGTTTGTATTTAATTGAGAATAACCTTGAATCATCTCTGTAGAGATTGTTTTACCCTCATTTGCTTTTACATTTGCATCTTCTACTAAAGTCTTAATCTCTTTTGCAGCTTCAGCTGACCTAGAAGCTAGATTTCTAACTTCTTGTGCAACTACAGCAAAACCTTTACCTGCTTCACCTGCTGTTGCTGCTTCTACAGCTGCATTTAGTGAAAGGATATTTGTTTGGAATGAAATTTGGTCAATAACAGTAATTGCTTCATTAATAGCTCCAACTTTTTCATTTATTTCATCCATTGAAGCAGTTGTTTTAGTTGCTAAGTTTTCACCTGTAGATACTGATGCCGTTACATCACTTGCTAAATCTGACATTTGATGCATTTTTTCAGAGTTATTATTAACTGTTGATGTAATCTCTTCTAAGGCTGCTGCTGTTTCTTCTAAAGAAGCTGCTGCTGTATTTGAGGCATTGTTTAGATTATTAACATTTGATAATAATACTGAAGATGAATCTTGTAAGATAAGTCCATTTCTTTTATTATCTTGTAGCATTTTTGTTGTTGCTTCACCTAAATTATTTACTCCAAGAGCAAGTTTTTCTAAATGCTCTTTAATTCCTTGACTATCAACTTTTGCTTTAAAATTAAGATTAGAGAAGTTTTCTAATACAGATAATACTTTAGTAATATTTGTTTCAAGGTTATCACCCATTTTATTAACAACTGTCAATAATTCACTTAGAGCTTGATTTCTAGTTGAAACATTAATTCTTTGAGATAAATCACCCTGTTCAAACTCATGCATTACTTGAACTACTTGATTTATAACATTCTTTTCACTCTCTAATTCAAGTTCAATATTTTTAATACTTTGATTAATTACTTTAGACATTCTTCCTAATTCATCTTTTGCACTATCATCTAAAAGTTTTACATTATCAACTTCTTTATTTAAATATTTAAAGAAATCTTCTAGTCCTCTTTGGAACTGAATAATACTCTTATTAAGTCCAAAACTAATATAAAAACTAAAGACCAATACTAAAATAATAGAAATAATAATTAAAATAAAAACCATAATTTTAATTTGTGTAAATTTATCTTCAATCGCAAGTAACATATCTTCAATCATTTTAGCATTCATTTTTTCAGTTTTATGAATCGTAGCTCTCATTTTCTTCATAATACCATCGTTTGAAGTAAGACCTTTTTTTACTTCTGCATCAACTAAAAATAAAAAATTTTTTTTATAAATTTCAAGATTTCTTACTCTTTCTGGTGTCATTAAAGTAGAAGTATCCAATAATTTATCAATTATAGATTCAAACTTCTTTACATATTTTAAATCTCTTCTTAACATAAAGTCTTTTTCTTGTTTTCTTAAATCATAAACAATAGCAAGTAGTTCATTATTATTTGATTTTTTTGCTGAATCTTGAACTTTATGAACAGATGCCCTTAAATTTCCATATAAGCCATCTTTAGGATGAAGTCCTATTTTTTCTTGTAAAGAGACCAACTCTAAAAATATAGTTTCATACTCTTTTACATATGATAAAAATATTTCAATATCTTTTGTTGCAATATCTTGCTCTGTTAAATCTTTTAAAAGTTTCTTTTCATTGTTTTCTAAGTCTTGAACAGTTTTTACAAACTTATCTTTGTATTTCAAATCTTTTCTAGCCAAAAAATCTTTTTCATGCTTTCTTAACTCATATGCATTTGAACTTAATCTTTCTACTAAAAGCTCACTCTCAGCTAAAGCATGAAAGTCATTGATTATTTTGTTAACAAAAAAAGCAGTTAAAAGAAAACCGAAGGTTGAGACTGAAGCTATAATTATAAGCTTCATTTTGATTGTTAAATTTTTCATCTATTTCCCTATAAAATTAATTATACTAATTATATAACTAAATAGTATCATAAGAGTAATAAAATGAGATTAAAAAATATACTTAGTTTAATAATTCGGGTTCATGATGATAAAACCCTTGAGAGTAGTCAATTTTTAAAGACTTAACTATTTTATCAACTTCTTTATTATGAATAAATTCTGCTACTGTTTGGATATTCAAAACCTTTGCAAAATTAACAATAGTAGAAACTGTAAGTTTAAGATTGTCATTAATATGAATATTCTTGATTAATGAACCATCAATTTTTAGCATATCAACTTTTAACTGAATAATATATTCGAAATTAGAATAACCTGTTCCAAAGTCATCAATTGCTACTTTACAACCCAGTTTATGAACTTCTTTTATAAATGCTCCAACTTCTTCAAACTTCTCTATCTCTTCAGACTCTACAATTTCTAAAGTAACTTTGTGAGCAGTGTTTGTCTCTTTTAGTTTAGAGATAAGGTAATCAATAGTTTTTCTATCTTTAATATCTTCAATCATTAAGTTAATAGAGAACTCTTCTTTTTTATCTTTAAAATAATTGCAAGCTTTGTCTATAATAATCTTTGTCATCAGAGGATATAGTCTTGCTTTTTTTGCATGATTTAGAAATTTAAATGGAGAAACAATAGTTCCATCTTCTAATCTTAGTCTCATTAGTGTTTCATATTTATATTCACTAGAAGTATTACAAACAATTTTTTGACCATAAATTAAGATATTATCAGTTTCAATTGCTTTTTTTATCTGTTTTGTTAACTCAATATTCTCTCTTAGTTCTTTATATATAGGCATATTTTCATCAAAAACTACAATATCCTTATGGGTTTGTTTTGCCCATTGAAGAGATACTTCTGCTTGAGTTAATAGCTTATCTCCATGTCCTGCTAAACCGGCAGTATATGAAATATCAAACTCATATTCTCCTATTTTATATTTTTGAATTAAAGGATTATGAATAATATTATCTGCTGTTTTTAGTAATTCTTCTTCTGAAATATTTCCATAAGCTAATAAGCCGAAGATATCTCCAGAAAGCCTATATATTTTTAAATTAGTTGATCTATGATTAAGTAATCTTTTTGAAAGAATTTTTAGTATCTCGTCCCCTACTTCGAAACCATAAGCATCATTAATATCTTTAAATCTATCAATATTGATTAAAGCAAGTTTAGGTTTTACAAATTTTTTTATATCATCTAATAATCTTTGTCTGTTTGGTAAAGAAGTTAAATCATCAGTAAACTGCTCATAAATAACTTTATCTTTTTCAAAAACTTCAGTTAAGTCATTTCTAATACCGATAAACTCTACAATTTCATCATTTTTATCTAAAATAGGAACAAGTGTTGTATCAACAAAATATGAATCCCCATTTTTCTTTTTGTTTTCAATTACACCTTTGAAAACCTCTTTATTCATGATTTTTCGCCAAAGTGTTTGAAAAAACTCTTTTTTAGTATTTGGGTGTCTAATAATATTATGACTTTGTCCGATTAACTCTTCTCTACTATAGCCTGAGATTTTACAGAAGTTATCATTTACGTAAGTGATAATACCTTTTTTATTTGTTTTAGAAACAATTGAACTTTCATCTAATGCTTTTCTAAACTCTTCTAGCAAAAAGATTTTATCAATTAATTGTTCCCATTGATGGTCAGTTTTTAGTATTTTATTTATTTCAGAAAAGTATTTATTTTTATTTTTTAATTTTTCATTTTTCTTTTGTAAGTTTTCTTCATACTCTTTCTCTTTTGAAATATCTCTAAAAGTTGTAAAGAACATTTGTCTGTGGTCAATTGTTACTGCTTTTAAAGTAATTTCAACTAAAAACTCATTGCCTTCTAAGTCTTTATGTAACCATTCAAACTGCGTAAAACCTTGCTTTATACACTCATGAAAAATTTCATTTGCTTTCTTTTCAGAGTTTTGACCATCTGGTTGATTTTTTGGTGATAATTGAGAAGGATGAAGTTTATAGATATCTTCTTTTTTATTGACTTTGAAAACCTTTGCCATAGCATCGTTTGCCTCAACAATCAAACCATTATCAATAATAAACATAGGCATATGGGCATTTTCAAATAGATCTTTATAATAAATATCGTTAATATAAGCCAAAAAAAGTCCTTCAGTAACCAAAAATAGTATATATATTATACATCAAAAAAGTTTATAGCCTTGTTAAGGGTAACAATAGTCTATATTTTTCCTATATCTTGACAAAATAAACCTATTAAAACTACTTGATAAAATATATAATAAAATAAAAAGAGTCTATCATGGAAACTTCAAACAAAAAAATCTGGTTAGTTGGTGGAAGTAGTGGTATAGGACTAGAATTAGCAAAAATAGTTTTAGAAAATGGCTTTAAATTGGTAGTTAGTTCAAGAACTGCATCAGAAAATGAACAACTTTTAAAACTAAAAAGTTCATATAAGGATAATATCTATTTACTAGATTTTGATGTAGAAGATACTAAAAATATCCAAGCAAAAGTAAAAGAGGCTTGGGAAGCCTTTGATGGCTTAGATATTTGGTTTTATAATGCAGGAGCTTATGAAGTCATGGATATGAAATCATGGGATTATAATAAGTTTGTACAAATGAATAGTACAAACTATTTAGGTGCAATAAATATCATGACAACTATTTCAAAATACTTTATAAAACAAAAAAGTGGTAAATGGGTTTGGAACTTAAGTCTTTCAACATATTTTGGACTTCCAAAAGGCGGTGGATATTCTGCTCCAAAAACTGCTTTACTAAATCTTGCCCAATCAATTCATCCAGAGTTAAAAGAAGAGAATATTGATTTACAAATTATAAATCATGGCTTTGTAAAAACTAGACTTACAAATAAAAACAACTTTGAAATGCCTCAACTTATGGAAGCAAATTTTGCTGCTAAAGAGATTTTTAAAGGTATTACAAAAGACAATTGCTTTGAGATAAGATTTCCTACAAAACTAAGACTATTTCTACAGTTTTTAAGTTTTATTCCATATAAGTATTCCCTTGCGATTACAAAAAGGATGTTAAAATGAAAGCTCAAAACTATGGCTCATTTTTCGAGTCTATCAATAAAGACACACCATTAAAAGAGTATGCAAAATACTTTGATTTGAATGCAAAATTCAAAGACCCTTTCCATGAAGTAAAAGGTTTACAAAATATTTTTAGAGTCTTTTTAAATATGTATAAAAAGTTAGATGAACCAAAATTCAAAGTCGATGAGATAGTTGAAAATAGAAATATTGCTTATATAAAATGGACTTTTACTTTTAGATTTAAAAAAGAAAAAGAGACTCAAAGTTTTGAAGGAGTTAGTAGAGTTATTTTCAACTCAGATGACAAGGTAATTTTACATGAAGATTTTTGGGATGCAGCTTCAAATCTATATGAAAAACTACCTGTGGTATCATTACTTATAAAATATATAAAAAGAAAAATAAATGACTAAGGCAACTTTAACCTACTATAGTCTTCTTGCTGTTCCTTTAGCAATACTTGGACTTCCATTGTATATTTATTTGCCAACATTTTATGCAAAAGATGTTGGAATAGATATGGCTATTGTAGGTGGTACGCTTTTTTTAGCAAGACTATTTGATGTTTTTTTAGACCCTTATTTAGGCTATTTAAGTGATAAAAGTAAACAAATATTTAACTCAAGAAAACCTCTTGTACTTGTTGGAGCTATTTTATTAACTATTAGTTTTTATTTACTTATAAATCCAAATGAAGAGTATGCAAATCTTTGGTTATTTACCTTTTCATTTATAGTTTATATTGCTTGGAGTATGGTTAATATTCCCTATCTTACTTGGTCAGCAGAGATTACTTCAAACTATCACTTCAAAACAAAGCTAAATAGTGTACGAGAGATAGGAACAATTATTGGTGTTTTAATAGCTTTACTTCTTCCTTTTTTATTCTCTATTTCAAATAATACAAAAGAGGTTTTAGATTTACTATTTGTTGTTTTTCTTATACTTTTTACTTATTTTACTATTGTTTCATTACTTAAAATAAAAACAGTTACTACAAAAGATAGTGAAGATTTTAAGATTTCATATTTAAAGACTATTTACAAAGAGTTACCGAAAATCAAAACTCTTCAAGTAGGATACTTTTTTAATAACCTTGCAAATGCAATTCCAGCAACACTATTTTTGCTTTTTGTAGAGTTTGTAATAAGAAAACCTGATTCAAGTGGTTTACTATTGATATTATATTTTCTATCAGGGGTTTTAGCTCTTCCTGTTTGGACTGCTATTTCTAAAAAAATCAGTAAAAAAAGAGTATGGATTTACTCTATTATTCTAGCCTCTAGTGCTTTTATTTTTGTTCCATTTTTAGATGAAAATAGTTTTATTCCTTTTTTAATAATATGTGTTGTTTCTGGCTTTTCTTTAGGAGCTGATTTAGCTTTTCCAACTTCAATTCATTCTGATTTAACTCAAAAAGCAGAAGAAATAAAAAGCAACTGTTCTGGTTTACTTTTTGGATTATGGGCAATGATTACAAAACTATCACTTGCTTTAAGTGTGGCTATATCTTTTGGTATTTTAGGACTTTTTGATTTTGATAAGATTAATCCGAGTGAAAATTCTATTTTAATACTTGCCCTACTTTATGGTTTCGCTCCTGTTATTTTAAAAGTTATTGCAGTATTTTTCATCAATAAATATAAAGAAGATAAACAATAATTTATTAACTAACATTTTTTTTATACAAAAATCCTTCAATAACATATAAAATATCTATTGAAAGGAGTTTGATATGAAATCAATAATTTTAATGCTAAGTATAGTTTCCCTACTATCTGCGTCTCAAACTTCTTTTAAATTTAATGCACCAAAGCCCGTTGAATACGTCAGTCCTAAAAGTTTTGCTGGGCTTTGGTACGAAATAGCTAGAACTTACAATAAATTTGAAGAAAACTGTGTAGCTGCTACAGTTGAATATAAACCAATAAATGACAACAAATTAAAAGTTTTGAATAGATGTTTTGAATATGAAATCGTTGGAAAACGAATCTCTTATTCAGGTGTTGTTGAACCTTCATTAGAAAACAACCTTGCACAACTTGATAAAACCTATTATTGGATTTTTTCTAAAAAGTATAGAATTATCTATTTAGACAATTCTTATCAAACAGCAATTATGAGTGATGAATCTATGAAAAACCTATGGATTATGCATAGAAACCCTTTTATAGAAAAACAAGAACTAGACAAACTGCTTGTATTTCTAAAAGATTACATGGATACATCAAAATTAATATTTACAAAACAAGATAAGAATGGAAAATACAAATGAGAAATGAAAGATTAAAAATAGCAGTATTAGGAGCTGGAATCAGTGGATTAGGCTCTGCATATTTATTAAGTAGAAAACATCATGTTGACCTTTATGAAAAAAGTTCAAGGCTTGGTGGTCATGCTAGAACTACTTTTGTAAAAGAAGATGATAAAGAGTTTGGTGTAGATACTGGATTTTTAGTATTTAACCATGAAACCTACCCTTTATTAACAAAACTTTTCAGAGAACTAAATGTTAAAATTGAAAACTCTGATATGAGTTTTGCATTTTGGGATACAAAATCAAACACGGCTTATAATGGGCAAGATTTAAAAGGTATGTTTTTTCAAAAGAAAAACCTATTTAATCCAAGTCACTATATTATGATTAAAGATATTCTGAAATTCAATAAAAAAGCAAATGAAGATTTAGAAAACAACAGAGAAGATTTAGACTTAAGTTTAGGAGAGTATTTAAAACCTTATTCAAAATACTTCAAAGATAGATATATTATTCCTATGGGAGCATCAATTTGGTCAACACCAACTAAAAAAATGAATGAGTTCCCAGCAAGAGTTTTTTTAAACTTCTTTAAAAATCATGGCTTATTAGGAGTTGATACTCACCATCAATGGTTAACTGTAAGTGGTGGTTCAATAAATTATGTAAATAAAATAGCCTTAGAAATTTCTGGGAAAACATATACTAACTCTACAGTTAAAAGTATAAAAAGAGAAAATGACAAAGTTATTTTAGTACATGAAGATTTAAGTGAATCTATTTATGATAAAGTCATTTTAGCTATGCACGCTCCTGATGCACTAGAAATGCTAGATGACCCAAGTAATGATGAAATGAATATTCTTTCAAGCTTTAAATACAAAGATAATGATGCTGTTTTACATACAGATACAAAAGCTTTATTTCCTAATAAAAAAGCCTATGCAGCTTGGAATTATAAAACAGATGGGAAAGAAGATAATGTAACTCTTTCTTATTGGCTAAATACTTTACAAAATCTAAAAAAAGAAAAAGAGTATTTTGTCTCTTTAAATGAAACTCAATCTTTAGATAATGTAATTGAAAAAATAAACTATTCCCACCCTCAATTTGATTTAAAAGCTATAAAAGCTCAAGAAAAAAGAGAGCTTATAAATGGGAAAAACAATACATATTATGCAGGAGCATACTGGAGATATGGTTTCCATGAAGATGGATTATATAGTGCAAATACTATTGCAAAAGAGTTTGGATGTCAGTTATGAAACACTTAATTTTTGATGGAATGATTTATCATAAAAGACTACTACCAAAAGAGCATAGTTTTAAATACAAATTCTTTATGCTTGATATTGATTTATCTTCTATTGAAAATTTAGAAAATAGACTATTTTCATATAACAAATTCAATCTATTCTCTTTTTATTCAAAAGATCATTTTGGAAATAAAAAAGAGTTCTTAAAAAATATAGATTTTTTATTAAAAAGCTTTGCAATAGAACCTACAGAAAAAATGAGATTCATAACTCTTCCTAGAATTGCTGGTTTTGTTTTCAATCCAATTAGTGTATTAATTCTTTTTGAAAATGATAAGCCTTCTTTTCTTATCGCAGAGGTTCATAACTACAATGGTGGAAGAGTTATCTATCCAGTTAAACTCTCTTCTTGGAATGGCAAAATATTCCAAGGAAAAACAAAAAAAGATATGTATGTTTCTCCATTTTTTAAAAGGGATGGAGATTATGAGTTTTCACTAATCTATGATGAAAAGATACTAAGTTTAGATGTAACTCTTTTTGAAGATGAAAAGAAAAAATTAACTTCAACTTTTACAGCAAAAGCAAAAGAGTTTACAACTCAAAACCTAACAAGCCTGTTTTTTAAACATACGTTTTTAACTTTTTGGGTTGTTACAAGAACAATTTATCAAAGTATTAAACTAAAACTATTGGGTTTAAAATGGAATAAACCTATTCAAAAAGATACAGTAAGGAGATACTAATGGAAACTTTCTGGAATAAAATCGGAGATAAATTTTTATCTAAAATAAAAATAGGTGACTTAGAAGTTCACTTTAGTAATGGACAAATAAAAACCTATGGTGATAAAACTTATCCAAAAGCAAAACTTATTTTAAACAATGCAAATCTTTTTAAAAGACTTACTTTTTACGGAGATATTGGTTTTGCAGAAAGTTATATGGATAAAGATTTTGATTGTGAGGATTTAACTTCTTTAATTAAAATTGCTCTTTTAAACTCAAGTGAACTTCAAACAAAAAGTGAAGATGAAAAAGGTTTTAGTCTTTATAATCTATTTCCTTTTTTTAATAAAATCAAACATATTCTTAGAAAAAACTCTAAAACAAGAGCACAAAAAAACATTCAAGAACACTATGATTTATCAAATGACTTCTTTAAACTAATGCTTGACGATACGATGATGTACTCTGCTGCTGTTTTTCAAAATGAAAATGAAGACCTATTTGAAGCTCAAAATAGAAAACTTGATGTTTTAGCAAAAAAACTAAATCTAAAAAAAGGTTCAAAAGTACTTGAAATAGGTTCTGGTTGGGGAGCTATGGCTATGCACTTAGTAAAAAAGTATGAGTGTGAAGTTACTACTTTAACCCTTTCAAAAGAGCAAAAAAAGCTTTGTGAAGATAGATTTAAAGAGCATAAAATAGAAGAATCAATAAATATTATGCTGAAAGACTACAGAGATATGCAAGGACAATTTGATGCAATCATTGCAGTTGAAATGTTTGAAGCAGTAGGACGTGAATACTTTGATATCTTCTTTAAAAAATGTCAAAGTCTGTTAAATCCAAGTGGTGTTTTAGTTATGCAAATAATTACAATGCCTGACCAAAGATATAGTTCATATTGCAAAGGAACAGACTTCATTCAAAAGTATATCTTCCCAGGTGGACATCTTCCAAGTGTAGGAAAAATACTTGAAACAACAACAAAACATACAAAACTAAACTTACTTCATATGGAAGAGTTTACAGAGCACTATGCAAAAACACTAAATGTTTGGCATCAAAACTTTTTAAACAACCTTCATGAAGTGCAAAGATTAGGTTTTGATGAATACTTTATAAGAATGTGGAAAATGTACCTTTGTTATTGTGAAGCAGGTTTTTTAACAAGAAATATAAACCTTGTACAACTTGTGTTTACAAGATATGAGAATATGCATTTAAATGAAGGACTCGTAGCATGAAAAATTTAACTAGATTTTTTAGCAGTTTTTTTATTGCTTTAGCAATTTTATTTTTTACAGGATGTAGCAAAATGCAAATAGAAGATTTTAAAAATAAAAGCCCTGAGTTTATTCCACAAGAGTACTTTAATGGAAAACTAACTGCCTATGGTTTAGTAAAAGACAGATCTGGAAAAATCATTAGAACTTTTAAAGGAACACTAATAGGTTCTTGGGATAAAAATGGAGTTGGAACCTTACATGAAGAGTTTATTTATGACGATGGTGAAGAGCTTACAAGAGTTTGGAAACTAGTTCCCACAGGAGATAAGACCTTTGATGCAACAGCAGGAGATATTGTAGGAACTGCAAAGATGCAAGCTTTAGGAAACACTGTTATGATTGATTATGTAATGAGAGTTCCATATAATGATAGTACTATTGATATTAGTGTAAAAGATTGGCTTCACTTACAAGAAGATGGAGTAATCATAAACCACTCAAAAATGAAAAAGTTTGGCTTTACAGTTGGAGAACTTGTAATTACTATAATAAAAGATTTTCCTAAAAAGTAATTTTTAATAAATATTTTAAATTGCTTTAAAGTCAAACTTCAAGACAATATGCAAAAAAGATGAAGGATTTTTATGAAAGTAGTACTTTCAATTGCTGGAAGTGATAGTAGTGGTGGAGCTGGTATTCAAGCTGATTTGAAAACCTTTGAAGCCTTTGATACTTTTGGTTGTAGTGCCCTTACTGTTTTAACAGCTCAAAATACACAAGGTGTTACAAATATTCAAGAGATTTCTCCTTCATTTGTACAAGAACAGATTCAAAGAGTATTAGAGGATTTTGAAGTAAGTGCTATAAAAATAGGAATGCTTTTTTCAAATGAAATAATTGATATTGTAAGAGAAACAATTAAAGATTTAGATATTCCTATTGTATTTGACCCTGTATTTATCTCAAAAGCTGGTTCAAAACTTCTAAATGATGATGCAATTGAAAACTTAAAAACACTATTTCCCTATGTAAATATTATTACTCCAAATCTATATGAAGCAAAAGCTTTGTTTAATTATGATGTATTAAATGAAAAAGCCATAGAAGAGATTTCTAAACTTCCTTGTAAAGTAGTTATCAAAAATGATATTGTAAAAAAAGAGAATGAAGATTTTAGTATGGATACTTTTTTTGATAATAATGATAAAAAAGTCTTCTATACAAAACTTATTGAAACTACAAATAACCATGGAACAGGTTGTAGTTTTTCAAGTGCAATTGCTGCGAATATAGCCCTTGGAAAGTCCTTAGAAGAAGCAATTAAAATATCAAAAGAGTTTATATACCAAGCAATTTTAAATGCACCAAACATAGGTCATGGAAAAGGACCAATTGCACATAAAAAAGGAAAAGAATGTCTATAAATTTAAATGGTTTATATGTAATTACTGATGATAAACTAACACCTAAAGAGACAGTTTTATTTCAAATAGAAAAAGCCTTAATAGGTGGAGCAACAATAGTTCAATTAAGAGATAAAATATCTTCTGATGAAGAGATAGAAAACCTAACGTTAAAATTGCAAGAACTTTGTAGAAAATACAATGCTTTATTTGTATTAAACGATAGAGTTGAACTTGCAATAAAACTTCAATGTGACGGTTTACATATTGGAAGAAGTGACCATCATAGAGTTGAAGAAATAAGAAAAGAGTATAAAGGTGTTTTAGGTATTTCTTGTTATGGTGACCTAAACCTTGCTAAAAGCATGGAAGAAAAAAATGTTGACTATGTTGCTTTTGGAGCATTTTTCACATCATCAACTAAACCAAATGCAGCAGTTGTTGATAAAGAAGTTATAGCTAAAGCAAAAGAAGAATTAAGTATTCCTGTTTGTGTTATTGGTGGAATTACAAGTGATAATGTAAAAGAGCTGATAAAAAAAGGAACTGATATGGTTGCAGTTATAAGTGACATATGGCAAAGTGAAAATATAGAAGAGAAATGTAAAAGTTTCAAAAAATCTTTTGAAGGATAATTATGAGAGCGATTGTTTTTGTAGCACATGGAAGTAAAAAAGAAGAATCAAATGAAGAGTTTTTATCTTTAGTTGAAGAACTTTCTCACAAAGATAGATTTTATGGATTAAAAAAAGCAGCTTTTTTAGAGATTGCAACTCCTGATATAAAAAGTGTTGTAACAGAACTAATAATAAAAGGTGCGAGAGAAGTTGTTCTTTATCCTTATTTTTTAAACTCTGGAAAACATGTAAGTAGAGATTTACCTAAAATAGTTGAAGAGTTAAAAGAAGAACACAAAAACATTATGTTTAAACTACTTCCTCACTTTGGACAGTCAAAAAAGATTCAGGATATAATTATTGAGGATATAAATCCTCTTTCTACATAAACTGACATTTTTTTACTACAAAGATTCTACTTTATCTATTAAAATTCATTATAATATATAAACTACATATTAAAATGTAAAGGAGCAATAATGCTTAAAGAACTAATTTACTCTGGACTTGGAGCTGCTGTTATAGTAAGACAAAAAGTAGAAGATGAGATTAAAACCTTAGAAAAAAAAGGGAAAATTAAAAAATCTGATGCTAAAGAGTTCTTAAAAACTTTAGAAAAAAAAGGAAAGATTGAAGATAAAAAAATCAAAAAACAGATTAAATCTTTAATCAAAGAAGTTATCAACGAGCTTGATTTGGCTACTAAAAAAGACTTAAAAAAATTAAAAGAAGAGCTTAAAAAATAAAGGAAGTTTTATGCCTGACTTAACAAAGATGAGACAAGAGTACATCTCAAAAGGCTTAGATAGAGAAGATTTAGAAGAAACACCTTTTAAACAGTTTGAAAAGTGGTTTAGTCAAGCCTTAGAAGCAGAACTTATAGAACCAAATGCATTTACACTAAGTACTGTAGGAACTGACCTAAAACCTACTCAAAGAACTGTATTACTTAAGATGTATGATGATAAAGGTTTTGTATTTTTCTCAAACTATAAAAGTAAAAAATCACAACATATTGATGAAAATCCAAATGTCTCTGCACACTTTGCATGGTTAGGTCTTGAAAGACAAGTAAGAATTGAAGGAAGAATTGAAAAAATCTCAAAAGCTGCTTCTATGAAATACTTTTTATCTAGACCTAAAGGTAGTCAACTAGGAGCTTGGGTTTCACACCAAAGCCAAGTAGTAAACTCAAGAAGTGTTTTAGAATCAAAATTTGATGAAATGAGAAAAAAGTTTTCAAAAGGGGAGATTCCCTTCCCTTCTTTTTGGGGTGGATACCAAATAGTTCCTACTTACTTTGAGTTTTGGCAAGGTGGATTAAACAGACTTCATGATAGATTTGTTTATGAACTAAAAGATGATAACTCTTGGGATATTTATAGATTAGAACCATAAAGGAAAATTATGCCTTGTAATAGATGCGATATAAAATATGAGTTTAGTAATGTTGCTTCTAAAATTTATTTTATAAGTGAATTTGATGAGCTTATAACTAAAGTAAAACTATTTTTAAAAAAATTAAATATTCACTTTGAAAAAATTGAAAATATAGTCTATATAGATGTAGAAAATACAAAAGAGTTCTTCTATGAAAATATAGATGCTATTGAAACAACTTTTAACTCTTTAGAATCAGAAGATATAAAAGTTTTTATTGATTACAACAATGAAGGACTATCATATAAAGCAGTTTTAAATTCAAAACCACTTCAACGATATATAAATATGATTGAAGATGAAGAGTTTTTTGATGTAATAAAAAATCAATCTTTAACTTCACATTTTCAAGCAATAATTGATGCAAAAACTGAGCAAATTTATGGATATGAGACTTTAGTTAGAGGTGTTAGACCTGATGGAACTTTAATCTATCCAAATGAACTATTTGAAAAGTCTACTAGAAATGATATGAACTTTAATCTTGATAGACTTTGTAGAGAGAGTTCTTTAAAAACAGCAGCTACAAAAAAAGTTAAACAAAAAGTTTTTATTAACTTTCTTCCTACATCTATTTATGACCCAGAGTTTTGTTTAAACTCAACAGTTAAATGGGCAAAACAACTAGAGTTTGATACTTCAAATATTGTTTTTGAAGTAGTTGAAACTGAAAGTATCAAAGATCAAAAACACTTAAAAAAGATACTTGAATTTTATAGAGAACAAGGCTTTAAAATAGCCCTTGATGATGTGGGAGAAGGATACTCTAGTTTAAATATGATTATAGAGTTAAAGCCTGATATTATAAAAGTAGATAGAAATATCATTTCAAATATCAATAATGATGAACTAAAGCGTTCAGTTTATAAAGCTTTGTTTAATCTTGCTAGAGAAAATGGTATTGAGATATTAGCTGAAGGAATTGAAACACCTTATGAGTTAAATACAATAAAAGAGATTGGCGTTGATTATATGCAAGGATACTATTTTAATAAACCAATGCCAGAACCTATTAGAATGATATATCGTTAAAAGGATTTATTATTAAATTTTATTCACCACTTAGAGTTTATAGGGTTTTTATATTTTTATTAACAGTTTATTTAGTTATAAAAAGAAAAGATAGCTTTTTATTTATTAAACCACTTAAACCTAAAAAGTTAAAACATACAATTGTTAAACTAGGAGCTTCATTTATAAAACTAGCACAAGTTCTTGCTACTAGGTCTGATTTTTTTAATGAAGAGTATTTAAATGAACTAAAAAATCTTCATGACCAAATTCCTCCTATGAAGGAAAAAGATTTTGAAGAGATTTATAATATTGCATTTAAAGAAAAGCAAATATTTAAAGAGTTTGATAAAGAACCAATTGCTTCTGCTTCTATTGGTCAAGTTCATAAAGCAATCCTAAAAAACCATAAGAAAGTAGCAGTAAAACTAAGACGTAAGGGAATAAAACAGCAAGTCTTAGCTGATATAAAAATCATAAACATTTTTAATTCATTGTTTAAACCTCTATTTTCAAGTTATACAAAAAACTCTATAGAAGCAGTAATCTCAGAGTTTTCAAAAATGATTGTTGAAGAAGTTAGTTTAAATCAAGAACTACAAAACCTAAAAAACTTCAAAAAAGTATATAAAAAACAAAAAGTGAAATTTCCAAAAGCATATAAAAAGTACTCTTGTGATGATGCTTTAGTTATGAGTTTTGAAGAAGGTTTTAGATTTGATGATAAAGAGAATATCTTTAAACATAAAATTGATTTTAAAAAAATCATCTCAAATCTAGTAGACTTTTACACAACTCAAATGCTTATAAATGGATATTTCCATGCAGATCCACATCCAGGAAACCTGCTTGTAAATAAAAAAGGTGAGCTTATTTTACTTGATTTTGGTATGGTAAAAACAGTTCCAAATGATAAAAGAGTTGCAATAATTGAGCTTATAAAAGCTGCAAATGAACAAGATTATGAAACATATATAAATGCAAGTAAAAGACTTGGAACAATAGCTTATGAAGCACCAATGGGTGAATTAACTGAGTTTACTTCAAAGATGTTTGATATTTTCTCAAATGATAATCTTGATAGTGAGTCAATGCAAAAACTAGCTTTTGAAGTATTAGAAAGTACTAGAGATTTACCATTTAAACTTCCTAGTGATGCTATTTATATTCTTAGAGTTAGTGCTATTGTAGAAGGTCTTGGAACAACATATATTGAAAACTTCAATGGTGTAAAAGATATCTTACCAATTTTACAGAAAAATCTTCCAAAAGCTCTTGGTGCAAAAGAGTCTATTAGTGAAACTATTATTGAAGAAGTAAAAGATTTACCTTTTATTGTAAAAGATTTTAAGACAATGATAAAAAGAGCGAGTGAAGGGAATCTTGAAGTAGAACTTTCAAGAAATCAACTTGAATATCTTCAAGAATCAAGTAAAAAGCAAATCAAAGCTTATGGTATCTCTTTTGCTTTCTTTTTTGCTGCAATCTTTTATTTACTTTATGGTTTTGAGCCAAAAGAAGTTTCACTAGCTCTTTTTGCATTTGGATTTATAAGGATTTTATACAAATGAAAAATATTGAGTTAAATATTGAAGATAAAAACCGTTTAATACAAATGGCTTGGCAAGATAGAACTACTTTTGATGGAATAAGAAAAGAGTTTAATCTTACAGAGAATCAAGTAAAAAATCTCATGCGTGAACTTATTTCACCTCAAGCATATAAAAGATGGAGAAAAAGAGTTCAAGGAAGAGTAACAAAACACGAAAAAAAAGTTGATTTTAAACCAATTAGATTTAAAGGACCATGGTAATGTATAGATTTGGATTTTTTTGTTCAAAAAGTGATAATAGCTTATCAACAAATAGAACTATGAATTTAAACAACCTAAACTATGAAAATGTTGAAAAAAAAGTAAAACAAAATGCAAAAGAGCTAATTGATTTATTAGAGTACTCTAAATCTGAAAACTACCCTATTTTTAGACTGGGAAACTCTTTTGTTCCTTTTATCTCTCATAAGCTTTTTGATATGGCTTGGCTTGATAAACTAGCAGCTATTTTTGATGAGACAAAAGAGAGATTAAAAGATTTTGATATAAGAGTTACAATACACCCTGGACAATACACAGTTTTAAACTCTCCAAAAGAGAATGTTATAGAAAACTCATTAAGGGAGTTAGAGATGTTCTTTTGGCTCTTTGATAGATTAGGAATAGATGAAAATGGAACAGTATTAATTCATGGTGGGGGAGCCTATGGAGATAAAGAAACTGCATTAGAAAGACTTATTGAAACTATAAAAAAAGAGAGTTGGTTAAAACAAAGACTTGCTTTAGAAAATGATGAGAGAGTTTATACAGCTGAGGAAATACTTGGAGTATGTCAAGCAACAGAAATACCAATGGTTTTTGATATATATCATCACAGTCTAAATTTAAGTGAATTTAACCCACAAGATATACTAAAAACATGGGAAAACAGAAGACCTAAAGTTCATCTTTCTTCTAAAGGAGATGGAAAGTTTGGAAATCATGCTGACTATATTGAAGCAAAGGACTTCTTTGAGCTTGAAAAGATGTTTCAAAATGATACTAAAAATATAGATATCATGGTTGAAGCAAAGAAAAAAGAGCTTGCAATACAAAGACTAAGAGATGATATAAAGTAATAAAATTTTTAATTATCAAATTTCTCAATCTTTACAATTCTACGTTATTTATAAGTTATAAAATATTAATAGTAAAACTCAAATAGTAGCTAAGAAAATTATTACCAAGAAAATGTCAAGAAAAAATGTATAAATTTCTTGACATTTAATTTGTATAATTTGACACTTTACAAATAAAAATAGTTAAAAATTACTAGGAGTTTGAATGAAACTATACGCACCTTGGGAAAAAGCTTTTAAAAAAGTGTCCACACCCTTTGAAGAATTTCTGCATGCCCAAACTACAACAGGCTTGATTTTAATAATAACAACGATATTAGCATTAGTATTAGCAAATAGCCCTTTATATGATGTATATGCACACTTTTTTCATACATATATTGATTTAAACGTAGGTTCATGGGAACTTTCACATTCACTTCACCATTGGATTAATGATGGACTTATGGCAATTTTCTTCTTTTTAATTGGTCTTGAAATAAAAAGAGAGATTACAGCTGGTGAACTATCAAATATAAAAGTAGCAATGTTACCTATTTTAGCAGCAATTGGTGGTATGGTTTTCCCTGCACTTATTTATACAAGTTTAAACTACGGAACAGCTGGTGCAGCAGGTTGGGGAATCCCAATGGCAACAGATATCGCTTTTGCTATAAGTGCTTTAGTTTTATTAGGTAAAAGAGTTCCTACTACACTTGTAACATTCTTAGTAGCACTTGCTATAGTTGATGACTTAGGAGCTGTTTTAGTTATCGCAATTTTCTATACTGAAACTATCAATATGGTTGCACTAAGTTTAGCAGGTCTTATGTTTGCTTTAATGATTGCCTTTAATAGATTTGGTATTCATATGATATTACCTTACTTTGTGGTAGGTTTAATAATGTGGTTCTTCATGTTAGAATCTGGTGTTCATGCTACAATTGCAGGTGTTTTAGCTGCATTAGCAATACCTTCAACTCCAAAAAGAGCTCCAGAAACATTTACTCAAGATACAAAACATTTATTAGATGAATATGACAAATACCCAGTTCAAGAAAACCATATGATGCACGAAAAGCAAAAAAAGATTCTTACAAATATAAAAGATAAGATTGACCAAGTAGGAACACCTGCTGCAAGGTTAGAGCATAACCTTCATTTACCAGTTGCCCTATTGATTATTCCTATTTTTGCTTTAGCAAATGCAGGTGTTAAAATTGACTTTAGTTCAATTGGTACAACAATCTTAGAGCCTGTTTCTTTAGGTATTATTTCAGGACTTATTTTAGGAAAAGTTATTGGTATCTTTGGTGTTTCATGGTTAGCAGTAAAACTAAAAATTGCAGAGCTTCCAAAAGGAAGTAATATGAGTCAAGTATTTGGAGTAGCATTTCTAGGTGGTATAGGATTTACTATGTCAATATTTGTTGCAGACTTAGCCTTTGTTGGAAACCCTGAACTTATTTTCCAAGCTAAAATAGGAATCCTAAGTGCTTCTTTATTTTCAGGTTTATTTGGATATTTTTGGTTAAAATCAGTATCATCAAAAAACAAAGAACAAAATGATATAACAAAATAAAAAGGTAAAAAGTGAAAAGTAAAAGTGTGCTATTGATTGAAGACAATATTGAACTACAAGAACTTATAAGCACATTTCTAAAAGACTATAACTATACTTGCGTTGTATATTCAGAGCCTTTTGAAGCATTAAAAGAGTTTGAGGACAATCACTTTAAGTACTCTATAGTTATTTTAGACTTATCTCTTCCTAGAATGGATGGCTTTGACCTTTTTAAAAAAATAAAAAAAATAAAAAATATTCCTATTATCATCTCAACAGCAAGGGATGATATAGGAAACAAAATCTACGGCTTTGAACTAGGAGCTGACGACTACTTATCAAAACCCTATGAACCAAGAGAGTTAGTTCTTAGAATTGATGCAACACTTAAAAGATACAATGATAGTGAAGAGATTCAAATAAATGATTTAAGAATTGACTTAAATAAAAAAAGAGTCTTTTTAGAAAATCAACAAATTGAATTTACTAAAATAGAATCAGAGATTTTCTTTATGTTTATAGAAAATATGAATAAAGTTGTATCAAGAGAAGATATCATAAATCAAACCTCATTAAAAGAAGATACAAAAAATAGAACTATCGATATGCATGTTAGTAATATTAGATTTAAGATAAATGATGATTCTAAAGAGTCAAAATATATTAAATCAATTTGGGGTATAGGGTATAAATTTTGTGATAACAATTAGGCAAAGACTTTTTATCTCATTTTCACTAATACTACTTATTATATTATCTATAATAGGAGTATTTTTTTATACAATCTTCAATCTAAGTGAAATACATAAAAGTCAAATCCATAGATATGATCAAATAAGAAGAGTAGAAAAACTAAAAGAATACAATAACTCTTTTTCATGGATTGTGCTAGATATTGTAACTGACTATGAAAAAATGGATGTAGTAAAAAAACGTCTTGAAAAATCTGATAAACTTTTTAAAACTTTGATTATAAAAAAAAGAGAAACAATAGAAAACTCTGAATCAATAATTGAAAAACAAAATCTACAACAAATCTTTCAATATTTTGAAGAGATTGAAAAACTTATTAAGTATGAACTTTATGAGCTTGTTTTAATCAGTAAAGATGAAAAGAACTTTACACCTTTTAATAAAAACTTTGAAAAGCTAAGCTTTAAGATTGATAAGCTTTTAAAAGAAGAGATAGAATACCTACAAACAAGACTAGATAAAACAGAAAAAGATAGAAATCAATTTATTGATACGATTAAAGTAGAACTTGTGTTTCTTTTTATAATCGCTTTCCTTTTATCTTCTATCATCTCTTCACGTATAACAAAACAGATAAAAGATAAGCTTGATAAACTAAACAAAGGTGTTTTACAACTTTTCAAAGATGATGAAACTACCATCAAAATAGATATTGGAAAAAACAATGAGTTAAGTGAAATAACACATAACCTAAACTCATACCTTGAAAAACAAAGTGATATTATCCACTCAAGAGAAGAGCTGTTAAGAAATATAAGTCATGAACTAAAAACCCCTATTTCAAAAGCAAAGTTCTTACTTGAAAACCTAAGACACAACAAAGACAATAAACAAATTGATAGCCTAAATAGTGTTTTTGTAGATATAGAAGAGCTAACAAGTAAACTTTTACAAAGGGAAAAATTAAACTTTGCAAAAGTAAACTCTTCGAAGTTTAAAACTAGTAGTTTAATTCTTGAATCATTATCTAAACTCTCTATTGATGATGAGTCAAAAGTAGAAGTTGATATAAAAGATGACTTCAATATACATGCAGATAAATACTACTTAACAATTGCACTTAAAAATTTAATTGACAATGCAATGAAATACGCAGATGAATCCCCTATTGTAATTGAAGCTAGTGAAAACAAAATAGAAGTTAAAAACATTGCAAAAAAACTTTCAAGTGACCTTATTTACTACACGCAACCTTTTACAAGAGAACCAAACCAACAATTAGGTCATGGTTTAGGACTAAATATTGTAAATAAGATAATTCAAATACACGATTTTAAACTTGAGTATACTTATAAAAATCCATATAACATCTTTTCAATTACTTTTAAAAACTAAACTTTGTCAAGATTTTGTCAAGTAATAACACATTCCTATATTGACACTTATTCTATAAAATATAATTAGTTTTAAAGAAGGAGATAGTATGAGTTTTCTAAGAAACCTAATTGTTTTAATAGCCGTATCTTTCACAGCTATCGGTTTTATTAGTGCAAGCTTCTAAGACAGTATAATTCCTAATAAGTAAAACTACCAAAGACTATGGTAGTTTTACACCCCTCACATTAAAACCCCCAAACAAAACATTACAAAATGCAATAAAACAATAAAGAAGAAATATTTTGAGTTAAAATATCTTTATGAGAAAAGATATTTATGAAAAGATGCAAATACTTGCAGATAGTGCAAAATATGATGTAAGCTGTAGTTCTAGTGGAAGTGATAATAATCACAAAACAGGAGAATTAGGAGCAACACACAATAGCGGAATTTGTCATACATTTACAGCTGATGGACGGTGTGTATCTTTACTTAAAGTTCTACTTACAAACTTTTGTATTTATGATTGTGCTTACTGTATAAACAAAAAAAGCAATGACATAAAAAGAGCTGCTTTTTCACCAAGAGAGTTAGCTGATATTACAATCAATTTTTATAAAAGAAACTATATAGAAGGTCTATTTTTAAGCTCTGGAATTATTCAAAGTGAAGATAATACTATGAATATGATATTGAGAACTCTTAAAATACTAAGACATGAATATAGATTTAATGGCTATATCCATGTAAAACTAATTCCAGGCTCTGATGAAAGACTTATTGAGCAAGTAGTGGCTTTAGCAAATAGAGTTAGTTCAAACATTGAACTTCCAAGTGATAACTCCCTAAAACTTCTAGCACCAAATAAAACCAAACAAAAAGTTTTACAGCCTCTAAAACATGCAAGGGAAAAAAGTCTAGAAAAAGATACAAAACCAATAGGAATGAGTACTCAACTAATAGTGGGAGCAACACCTGAAAGTGACAAAGATATCTTAAAACTTAGCTCTATTTTATATGATAAAGCCTTGCTAAAAAGGGTATATTATAGTGCATATATTCCAGTAAATGATGATAAAAACCTTCCTGCAATTATAAATAAACCTCCACTTTTAAGAGAACATAGACTTTATCAAGCAGATTGGCTTTTGAGATTTTATGACTTTTCTTATGATGAAATAGTAAGTGATGAGTTTCCAAACCTTGATGAAGAAGTAGACCCAAAAACCTCTTGGGCTCTTTTAAACTTACAATATTTTCCAATGGAAATAAACAAAGCAAATAAAGATGAACTTCTTAGAATCCCAGGAATTGGAGTAAGAGGTGTATTTAAAATACTTAAAGCTAGACGTTTTAAATCTTTAGATTTTGATGATTTAAAAAAGCTAAAAATATCTCTTAAAAGAGCAAAATATTTTATAACTTGTAAGGGAAAGTATCATAGTAAAACTCCTTTTTATAAAGAAGATATAAAACAAGCAATAATTGCACCACCTAAAAAGAAAATAATACAACCTTCACTATTTGATATAAACTATAGTCATATAACAGGTGAATTATGATTTTAGTTTATGATAAAACATTTGAAGGTTTTTTAACTTTAGTTTATGATGTGTACTATGAAAAACTACAGCCAAAAAAAATTGTAACTAAATATCCAAACACCCTACTTTTAGAAGATATATTAGAAATAAAAACAGATGAAGAAAAAAGCCTAAAAGTTTTAGAAGCTATGAAGAAAAAGTTTCCTAAAAAATGTTTTGAACTAATACTTAATATTTTTATGTGTGATACAAAAGAGTTTGAACTTAATCTTTTAAGATACATCATTTTAGGGTTTAAAGATAGTAATGAGCTTTTTAATATAAACCAAAAGGAAGTTTTCTTTTTACAAAACCTAGAAAAAGAGCTATTTAGACATGTTCATAAAATGACAGGATTTGCTAGATTTGAAGAGCTTGAAGATGGAACTTTATATGCAAAAATTGAAACAAAATTCAATATAGTCCACTTCTTAGGAAAACACTTTTTTAAAAGATTAAATAATCAAAACTATATTATCCATGATATTAATAGAAAACTTGCATTTATAAAAAATAGTGACTTTTTAGGAGTTCAAAATGTTGCATCATTTGAAGAACCAAAACTATCACAAGATGAACAAAAGTTTAAAAAACTTTGGACTACTTTTTTTGAAGCAGTAGCAATACAAACAAGAGAAAATAAAAAGTGTCAACAAAATTTTGTCCCTTTATTATATAGAACATACATGACAGAGTTTTTATAAACTTCTATAAAATGCCTACTAAAAAACAATATTTTTTTATATACTAAAATAAAAAGGGAAACTAAAATGAAAAATATTTTTCTTGTTACGCTAGTCTTATTTTTATTTACAGCTTGTTCATATAAAGACCCAAACATAAAAAGTGTACAAACCGTTGATTTAAATAGATATATTGGTTCTTGGTACGAAATAGCAAGATATGAACACAAGTTTGAAAAAGATTGTAAAAATGTAACTGCAACTTATAGTATTAAAGAAAATGACAAAATAGAAGTAATCAACAGATGTACTAAAATGACTACAGGTGAAAAGACAGAAGCTACGGGAGAAGCCTATGCTGTTGATAATACAAACGCTAAATTAAAAGTATCTTTCTTTTGGCCTTTTTATGGAGACTACTGGATTATAATGCTTGATAAAAACTACTCTTATGCAGTAATTAGTGAACCAAGTAAAAAATATCTTTGGATTTTATCAAGAGAAAAAAAGTTAGATGAAAAAATAAAAGAGAAGATTTTAAAAAGATTAGAGTCTTTGGATTATGATTTATCTAAACTTATTTGGACAGTACAAGACTAAAAAAGTTGTATAGACCTACTGGGGTCTATACACTTTAATATTGTTATAACCTTTTGAATCAATTAAATACTGAGCATGTAATTGACTTAAAATACCTTTATCACAATAGAAAAGATACTGTTTATCTTGAGGAAGTTTTCCAAACTGAGCTTTTAGTTTGAAAAATGGTATCTTTATAGTTTCACAAGAAGTTTCAATACAATCATCACTTTGTCTAATATCAATAATTGTATAATCTCCACTTGAAATATCACTTACAACATCAACTTTACCTATTTCATTAACATCTTCATCAATTTCATTTACATTTATTGTAATTGCATCTTCAACAGCTTTATCTAAAATCTCATAATTGAATTTTTTTGCTTCTTTTTCCATTCTAGAGAAAGAACCATGAACAATAGGATTTTTAGAAATAACACCACAATATTCTGGCATAGATTCTGCAAATCTTCTAGTCCCTATTTGATTTGCTATTTCCATAATCTCAGGTTTATTCATAGTTGATAATGGTCTTAAAACAAGTTTATTTGTAACTTGATCAATTAATGCAAGATTTCTTAGAGTCTGACTTGAAACCTGAGCAACACTTTCTCCTGTAAGAAGTGCTTCAATTCCCATCTTATCTGCAATTTTTTCTGATGCCATAAGCATAAGTCTTTTTAGTGTAACACCCATATATGATTGACTAGTTGAGTTAAAGATTTCTGTTACAACATCCTCAAAAGGAACAGATGTAAAAGTTATTCTATGAGAACTTCCATATTTATTCCAAAGGTAATATGCAACTTGCTTAACTCCAATTTCATGAGCTATTCCACCAAGATTAAAGAAAACAAAGTGTGTTTTAATTCCTCTTTTCATAGTTAAGTATGAAGCAATAGTAGAGTCAAAGCCACCAGACATAAGTGATAAAATATCACCTTGTGTCCCAATAGGGAAACCTGATAGACCTTGATACTTTTGTGTAATAATATTTAATTGCTTGTTAATAAGTTCAATATTTATAGTAACTTCGGCATCTCTTAAATCAACACCTTTTGAATCAGGATTTTTTGCAAGCATATATCCACCAATATTTCTTTCAATATCAGTTGATTTAAAATCATGTTCACCTGTTCTTTTTGCTCTTACTACAAAAGTTTTTCCTTGTACTTCTTTAGCTGTATATTTATTTACAATCTCTTTCATTTCATCAATTGTTGTGATGTTATCAAATTGTAAAGCCTCTAATACAAGCTCGATTCCTGAAGTATTTAGTAAGTTTTGTCTAACTTCTACAACTACTTCAATAGGACATACAATCTCTATTTTGTCAAAAAACTTTTTATACTCTATATCATTGCTAATTCGCCCTAGTATTGTTCGTATGTTGTTGTAAAGCTGGTCAATCATTTGCCTTTTAGCTTTAGTACCTTTTACCATAACTTCTGGAAAGAACTTAACAATAAACTTTTGCGTCTTTGCTTTTGATTCGCTCATTATTTAAATACCTTATTATTTTATAAAGTCGCGATTATACCATAAAATATTGATATTTCTAAATTATACAACCATCACTGGACATTTGGCTAATCCTGTAACCTTATGGGAAACACCACCTAGTAAATATCCTGATAATTCCCCTTGTCCTTTTGAACCAATTATGATTAAATCAATATCATTCTCTTTTCTAAATTTTAAAATCTCTTTTGCTGCTGAACCCATTTTAACAAAGGCTCTAACCTTTGTTATTCCTTTTTCTTTTAATATCTCTTTTCCCTGTGATACTATCTCTTTAGAAGACTCCCTTAACACATCTTCTAAATTGCCTTTATCAATACTACTATTTAGTGAAGCAAAAGAACCTTCTAGAAAACTATACTTTTTAAAAACAGATAGTAAGAAGATTTCAGCATCATATGTTTTTGCAATATTACTTGCGAAATCTAAAGCCTCTAAAGACTTATCAGAACCATCTAATGGAACTAGTATTTTTGTAAACATTTTCTATTCCTTACTTTTTATTATCTAAAAGCTATATCTCTTAAGAACAATGCAATTTGTGGGAAGAAAATCAATGCCACAGATACACTTAAAAGAATAAAAATAAAAGGTGGTGTTCCTTTAATAACTTCAAGATATGGTCTTTTAAATACTGCAATTGCTGTAAAAATATCACACCCAAATGGTGGGGTTGCAGAACCAATTGCAACTTGTAATGTAATAATAGTTCCAACTAATACGGGGTCAAGTCCAACTGCATTTACAACTGGTGCAAAAATTGGTACTAAAACTAAAATAACAACAATCGGGTCAACAAACATACAACCTACAAAGAAAGCTATTGAAATAACAGTTAAAACTCCATATGGCCCCATCTCACTAATTCCAATTGAACTTAATATCTCTTGTGGCACTTGTGCATAAGATAAAATCCAAGCAAATCCAGCACCAGCTCCTACTAAAATAAATACAACTGCTGTTACTAAACCTGTTGATTTAGCTGTTGAGTAGAAATCTTTTAGTTTCATTGTTCTAAAAACTATTCCTTCTAAGAAGATTGCGTAAGCAACACTAACAGCAGCAGCTTCTGTTGGACTAAAAATTCCACCAAAAATACCACCTACAATAATAGCAGGGAAACCTAAAGGCCAAAGTGCTTTGTATAAAGCTGTAAATCGCTCTTTCCACGAAGCCTTTGGTTCGGTAGGAATATTATGTCTATATGCATAAATAATACTATAAATTGAAAATAGTGCTAAAATTAAAAGTCCAGGACCAATACCTGCTATAAATAGCTCAGGGATAGAAGTCTTTGCAACAATTCCATAAATAATCATCCCAATACTTGGAGGTATTAAAAATGCGATATCACTTGAATTTACAATTAAAGCTAAAATAAATGAGTCTTTATAACCACTTTTTTTTAGCCTTGGTCTAAGTGGAGAACCAACTGCTACAACTGTTGCTTGAGTTGAACCTGAAACTGCACCAAACATAGTACATGCTCCTGCTGTACTTATTGCAAGTCCACCTTTTATATGTCTTACAAATGCCATAACAAGGTCGATTAGCTTTTCAGCAGAGTGTCCTCTTGTCATAATATCAGCAGAAAGTATAAACATTGGTACTGCAATTAAAGCAGCTGGTCTAATACCTGCCATCATCTGTTGTACCATAAATTGCATTTTTGAAAAATCAGAATCAAAAAGCAAAAATATTCCAAAAGTTGTCCCAGCAATTAATGGAATCTTCATAGGGAAACCTAAAAGAAGTAATACAACCATCAATATAAAAATAGAAGTTGCAATATTGCTTTTTAAAAACTCATATAAACTAAAACTAGTGTCTTTAATTTCACTTGAAGTAACTGTGCTTAAAATGTCTCCATAGTCATCAACCATTGTTGCTTCAATAGAGATTTTACCATCAGCAAAAGAAGAGATATCTGCATCTATAATTTCCCACATACCTCTTTTATCAGTTTCAGCCTCTATCAATAAACTCTCTGAGTCTTCATCTCTAAAAACTACTTCTACAACTCTCCATTTATGACTATCAAAATCTTCTGCTTCTGAATATCCATATACAGTAGTGAAAAACTTATCTTCTTTCTTTAAAGTTTGAATCTCTTCTATTGCCATAGTTACAGTATCTTGTGCAAAACTATTTGAAATAAAACTAAATAAAATAAAAACTAAAAGCAATAATTTTTTTAATATATTTATTTTCATGATACAACCTTATACTTCAATATTTGTTTCTTTATAGCCATCTTGAACCTTTGTTGAAAGAAATACATCTTTTTCTCTAAGGTTTTTAATAACTGTAAAACTATATTGTAAACCTGTAACAGCAAAACCAATAGGAACCCATAGATATATATAAAACACTGGTATTCCTAAAGCAGGAAGTATCCTTCCACTCTCGTAAACTTCAACAATATAGCTATAAGAATAGTATGTTAGTACAAACATAAAAAAAGCTGTAACTGAGGAAATAAATATTATTAGTAGTTTTCTCATGGGTTTAGATAGAGCATCATAAATAGCAGACATTCTAATATGTCTTGCATTTCTTGCTGCATAACTAAGTCCTGCAAAAGTAACCATAATGATAAATATCATATTTAATTCATCAGTAACAGTTAAAGCATCATTGAAAATAAATCTTGTAACAACAGAAGTAATTGTTACAACTGCCATAGAAACAACACCTATAGCTAACATAAACTCTTCAAAACGGCTAAGCATTAAATCTAAAAAATCAATTCCTTTTAGAAATGGATTTTTGTTATTTGAGTTTTCAGGCAAATCCTCACTTTTCTCATCATTCATCTCTTCCCCTTTATTAACACCTAGCAAAAGCTAGATGTTTTCATATTACTTTGTATTTTTTTCAGCTTGAGCTAAATCTCTTTTGATTTGATCCATAATCTTTTTGTTAGATGCACTTTTTGAAGCAAAAGAGTCTTGAACTTTTTGTGCTGCTTTTTTAAATACAGCTCTCTCTTTTTCTGTTAACATATTGATTTTGTAATTAGGGTTTGTCTTTACAATTCTTCCAATACCAATTGCATCAAGTTTTTGAGCCTCTTCAAGAATAATTTTTTGAGCATGTTTAGCTGCTTCTTGAACTAATCTTTTATCTCTTTTTCCTAATCCGTCAAAAAAGTTTTTATTTGCACTTACTGATGCATTAAAGTGTCCATGTCCAGTATAAGTAAGTACTTTAGTTAACTCATCTAATCCATATGCTTCAATCCATACTGTTGGGTTTTCTTGTCCATCTACCATTCCAGTTTTAAGAGCACCAACTAAGTCACCCCAAGTCATTGGTTGTGGAGAAGCTCCAAATGCTTCATAAGTTTCTACCAAAATAGGAGAACCTGGCATTACTCTCATTTTTTTACCCTTTAAATCAGCAGGGCTTCTAAACTCTTCCATAGTTGTAACTGCCATTTCACCTTCTGGGAAAATAGCTAAAAGTTCTAATCCATGCTTATTAAAGATTTTTGGAAGCATTTCATTTACAACTTTAGAGTTTTTAAAGAAGTAATCAAGTTGTTTTGTGTCTGTTGGAAGAACATACGGTACTGTGAAAACATCCATTTGAGGAATTGTTCCACCCATATATCCAGTTGATTGACCAATAAAGTGTAATAATCCAGCTTTTGCTTGCTCCATCATATCTGCTTCTTCACCTAAAGAACCAACCTTATAAAGCTCAATCTTGTGTCTTGAGTTTTCCTCTACAAAATCTTTAAATGCTGTTGCATAGATTCCTTGTGGATCACTTACACCTTCTCCAAAAGCATATTTCCAAGTGGCTGCACTCATACTTGTAGCTGCAAGCATACCCGCTAAAACCAATCCTTTGAATTTTGTTAATTTCATTTTATCCCCTTATATGTTAAAATTACACAACAAGTATGACAAAATTTTACTTATGTTACAGAATTAATTTGCTTATTAATTGTTCAATTTAATATATATCCACTTTCAATATAAGCCTAATTAATGATATGTTTATTTCACTTTTTATGTTTTTTAGATGCTTAATATTTTCTTTCTATTTACATAGATATGTTTTTACTTATTATCAAATTAATTGTGCTAAAATTACATTCTCTCTTAAAATCTACAAAAAGGTTATTGCTATTAAAAAGACAGCTATTATTACATTACTATTTTTATCAATGACAACTATGATGTCAAATGTTGCTATTGTAACTACACTACCTAGATTCCAAGACTATTTTAGTGAAATACAAAATATTGAGTTTTATTCAAGACTAATGCTTACTTTACCATCTGTTATAATTGCTCTATTCTCACCATTTTTAGGGCATCTTATTTTTAAATTTGGAAAAAAGAAATCAGCAATTACAGCTTTAACTATTTTTGCACTAACGGGAAGTGCTGGTCTATATCTAGAAACAGTTGATATGTTTTTACTTTCAAGAGCCCTATTTGGAATAGCAATTGCAACACTTATGATTGTATCCACATCCTTAGTTGGTGACTATTTCCAAGGAGAAGCTAGACATAAGTTTATGGGTTATCAAAGTGCATTTATGTCTATAGGTGGAGTTGTATTTGTTGTAGGTGGAGGTTTTTTATCTGATGTAGATTGGAGACTTCCTTTTGGAATATATTTAATTGGATTTTTACTTCTTCCTATGGTTATATATTTTTTAGTTGAAAAACAACAAGAGGAATTGAAACAAGATGATGTAACTGTTGTACCTACAAATCTTATAGGAGTTTATTTCTTAGGCTTTTTTTATATGACAATTTTCTTTATTTTGCCTACTCAACTTCCATTTTTGATGATAAATGAATTTCATGCAAGTGGAAAACTAACTGGTTCTATAATTGGTGTTGCTTTTTTAGCAAATGGAGTTGGAGCTATGTACTTTTCAAAGTTTAAAAAGAAATATAGCTTTTCTACTATTTATTTAATAGCTTTAACAATATGTGCCGTAGGATTAACTGCTATTTCATTTGTATATAATGTTTATTTCTTCTTTTTAACAGGTATCTTACTTGGATTTGGTGGAGGAGTTATGATGACTAATATCTCTGCTTGGATGCTAAGTAAAACTACTTTTGAGAAAAGAGTTAAAGCTTCTGGTTATCTGACAAGTTCAGTTTTCCTAGGGCAATTTGCTTCACCTATACTATTTTATCCCGTAGTAAAAAGTCTAGGAATTCATGATTTCTTTTTAGCTGTTGGAGTTTTTTTATTTGTAATTGTTTTAATTGGAAGTTTATATAAAAAGCTAGCATAATTGCTAACTTTTTATAAATATGCTCGAAGATAAGAGCTATCAATTAACTCTTTTTGATTAAACTCTTTTGCTAATTTAAACACTAAATTTGCATCTCTTAAAAGTTCTCTTCCATAAGCTACAAAGTCACAAACTTTATCTTCTAAAAGAGTTTCTCCTTGTTTTGCAGTTGTTATTAATCCAACTGCAATCACAGGAATAGACACACTTTCTTTTATTTTTTTCGCATAATCACATTGATATAAAGGAGAAAGTTCAGGCATTAAGTCAGGTTCTTTTTGATTTCCACCTGCTGAAACATGGATAGAATCTACTCCAAGTTTTTCTAACTCTTTTGATAGATAAATAGAATCTTCTATATCCCAACCATTTGTTTTCCATTCACTTGCTGAAATTCTAACTATTAGAGGTAAATCTATTTGTTCTTTTAAAAGCTTTGCAATTTCTAAAGTTAATCTACATCTATTTTCTAAACTTCCACCATAGATATCTTCTCTTTTATTTGTTAAAGGGGACAAAAATTCACAAAGTAAATATCCATGGGCTGCATGAAGTTCTAAAATATCATAACCAGCCTCTTTTGCTCTTTTTGCAGAATCTAAAAATAACTGTTTCACTAAAGCTATTTGTTCTAAATCTAAAGACTGGGGAGTTTTAAAACCACCACTTGTATCAAAAGCTATTGAAGAGGGAGCAATAGGAGTTGTCTCTTTAACTAAACTTTTTCTTCCTGCATGGGCAAGTTGAATAGCTATTTTTGAACCAAACTCGTGGGCTTGGTCTACAAGTAGTTTATGTCCAGCAATTTGAGAGTCTTCCCAAAGTCCTAAGTCATTATTAGAAATTCTTCCTCGTGGTTCAACTGCTGTTGCTTCAACAATAATCAAACCAACATTTCCAATTGCCCGTGAAGTATAATGAAAAGAGTGAAAAGCTGTAACTTTTGCACTATTATCGCTTTTATACATACACATTGGAGGCATTACAACTTTATTTTTTAGTTGACAGTTTCCAATACTACTAGGACTTAAAAGTAAACTCATAATTGTTCCTTTTGATGACTACTTGATATACTCTACAATATCTTCTAACTTTTCTCTTTGTTGAGTTGATTGTTCATTAATTCTATATCCAAATGGTAAAACTAATGATAATTGATATTTTGTTGTATCTAATTCTAAAATCTTTTCAACATTCTCTTTTTCAAATCCTTCAATAGGACAAGAATCAATTCCTCTTACTGCTGCTGCTGTCATCATATTTGAAGCTGCGATATATGTTTGTTTTGAAGTCCAAGCATAGATATTTTCATCAGTTGAAAGAGTTTCTTTTAAATGATCTGCATAAAGATTTAAATAAAAATCTAATTTTTCTTGAGGCATCTCTCTTCTTCCAAATTTTCTTCTTGGAATACCAGACTCTGGTTTTACATTTTCAATAGCTGCAAGAACAATTACAAGATGAGAACAAGTTGTTACTTGTGGCTGATTCCAACATACTTCTTTTAACTTTTCTCTTAAGTCATCATTTGTAATAACTAAAAATTTCCAAGGCTCCATACCAAAAGAAGAACAAGATTTTCTACCCGCTTCTAAAATATATGTTAAATCCTCATCAGTAATCTTTTTTGTTTCATCAAAAATCTTACAAGCATGTCTAAAATCCATAGCTTCCATAAAAGTTTTTTCCATCTTTAAATCCTTATATATCTAGTTTTTTTAATTTGTCTATATTTAAACTTTCAAGTTTATCTTCTAAAGCATTTACAAATGAGATAAAATGTTCTTTTTTCTCATGATTTGATAAAGCCTCTTGATTCGCCCATGTTTCAACAAAAGTAAATGAGTACTTATCTTCTGTATCTTGGTGTAAATCATATTGAATACAACCATCATCAAACTTGTGTGTATTTGAATGAAGTTTAACCAACTCTTGATAAACTTCATCTAAAAACTCTTCTTTTACTTTTAACTTAGCAACTATTACAACTTGACTCATAATATTAAGCCTTAAAGTTATTCTCTAAAATATTTGTAAACTTAGATAACTCTGCATCTAAATCTAAATCACCCTTGAAAATATCATGCACTGCATAACTTTCAAGTGGAGTCATTCCACAAAATTGGAAGATTTTATGAACTGCAATATGAGCTTCATCTAAAGATAATCCATCAAAGAAACCTTTTTCATTATCAAATTCTGAAACTGGACAGTTATAAGTTAAAGATAACATATACTTACCATTTAATAATCCACCACTTCCATAAGTTTTTGAAGCATCTTCTCTACTTCTTCCATCACTTGAGTAATGAACTCCTTGAGTTAAAACTTCATCAAAATATTTTTTTGCAATCCAAGGCATACTCATCCAATATACTGGATATTGGAAAATCACATAATCTGCCCAAACTAACTTTTCTGCCTCTTCTTTGATATCATAACCCTTTTCAATATGAGTAGTCTTTACAGTAAAACCTTTTTCTTCTAAAAGTTTTGTAGCTGTATTGATATAAGTAGCAGTAAGCTCCCCTTTTGCAACTACATCATAATGTTGGTGTCCATTTATAATCAAAACATTTTTCATTGAAAATCCTTGTTTAATTTTGAAAATTATATACCTTATAAACTTAATCTTACCTTACTTTACTTTAGGTAAGTAATGGAATTTAATAATGCTTATGTTATAATAGTCGTAATATTGAAAGGATTTGAATGTATTATATTAATGATAAAGAGTTTAAATGCTCTATCAACGTAACTCTTGATATTTTTAATGATAGATGGAAACTATCAATTATTTGGCATTTACTAGAAAGTGACAAAAGATTTAAAGACTTACATGAAGAGATTTCAGAGATAACTCAAAAAACTTTAACAGTAAAATTAAAAGAGTTAGAAGAAAAAAATATTATAAATAGAGAGGTTTTCCCAGAAGTTCCTCCAAAGGTTGTTTACTCTTTAACTGATGCAGGTAAAAGATTAAAACCCGTATTACATGAAATGTTTGATTGGGGTGTAGAATACGTAAATGAATACGGAAAAATCACTGAAGAAAACATGTGTCATACAGAGTTAAATAGAAAAAAATAGATGGAAAACTTTGCATTAATTGCAATCGCAATTATAGTAGGTTATGCTCTTCAAAAGTTTAAAATCTTCCCTGAAGAGACTTCAATAATTTTAAATAAATATATAATCTATATTTCATTACCTGCTATTATTTTATTACAAGTTCCAAAGCTAACATTCTCATTTGATGTTCTTATTCCAACAATTATTGCTTGGCTTGTAATGGCAATTTCTGCTGTTATCGTTTTAATTTTTTCTAAAATATTCTCTTGGTCAAAAGAGATAACTGGAAGTTTACTTCTTGTATCAATCCTTACAAATAGTTCTATTATGGGTATTCCTATTATTGAGTTATATTTAGGAGAAGAGGCATTACCTTATGTTTTAATCTATGACCAACTTGGTACTTTTTTAGCCCTTGCTGCTTATGGTACTTTTATTACAGCATATTACAGTACAAGTGGAAATATCAAACCTAGAGTTATCATTCAAAAAATACTAACGTTCCCCTCTTTTATAGCTTTAGTTATAGCCCTACTTCTTTTAGGTCAAACTTTTCCACCAATAATTACTGATGTTTTAACAAAGTTTGCAAATACTTTAGTTCCTGTTGCACTTGTTGCAGTTGGTTTACAACTACAATTTAAACTGCCAAAAGATGATTTACTTCCTCTTAGTATAGGTCTTTTAATAAAACTAATTCTAGCTCCACTTATTGCTTTTGGAATATGTATTGCTTTTGATTGGTATAATCTTGCAGGTAAAACTTCTATCTTTGAAGCTGGTATGGCTCCAATGATTACAGCAGGAGCAGTTGCTTCTATGGCAAACCTTGCACCAAGACTTAGTACTGCAATTGTTGGATATGGAATTATTTTCTCATTTATAACAACTTATATTTTATCTTTGATTATTTTGTAACTATAAGTAAAAATTATTAAAAAAACAAAAAACTACATATAAACTAAACATTAATATTGTATTATCATTAAAATTTTTTATATAGGAAATTAAATGATAAAAACAGCTAGAAATATTTTATTAGCACTTTCATTAACTACAGGATTAAGTGCAGCAGATAAACTATCGCAAAAAGATTTAAAAGAGATTCAAGCTTTACCATTAATAAATATGGCACAAGTTGAAGTTAAAGGTGGAACTGACTTTGGAAGCTTATATGGACTAAGTGTAAAAGTAAAAGGAAGAATGGACACAATCTTTTTAACAAAAGATAAAAAATACTTACTTCCAGGTGATGCTATTAGTACTCAAAATGGACAACAACTACAATTACCAGTAGATATTTCATCAACTATTGGAAAAGAAGCATTTACTTATGGAACTGGAAGTGATGAGTATATACTTTTTACAGACCCAGAGTGTCCATATTGTAAGAAGTTTGAATCATACTTCTCTCAAATAGAAGACAAGGTTAAAATTAGAGTATTCTTCTTCCCATTATCTTTCCATGAAAATGCAAGAGATATCTCACTTTATATTATGAGTCAAGACTCTTATAAAGCAAAAGCAAATGCAATGATTAACACAACAAAAGATACTGAAGAGTTCAAAAATAGAAAAATCGACTCTACTAAACTTGCAAAATTAGAGAAATCTTTAGATGAGCAAATGAATATTGCAAAAGAGCTTGGAATAACTGGAACACCTTCTTTATTTGATAAAGATGGAAATAGAATAATCTGGGCACAAATGCTACAAGATTATGGAGTTACTGTAAAGTAAAGAATTGAACAAATGATAAGGATGGAGTTTTAGCTCCCCTTATCAAACAATTTACTAAAGCTGTATTACAAGCAAACCTTAAATCTCATCTAAAAATCTAAAGTTAATATCAAACGCTTTTCATTGCTTATCAATTCTGGCGAACGATGGACTAAACCTACATTTTCATTACCATCCCAAAGTGTACCTTTAATCAATGCAACATCACCACAGGCTAGTTGTTGAATATTACTTTCACTTTGATAAAGGCCAGATTCACTGTCAGGCAAGCCATTACAACCCCACCCTAGTTTTGTTTGATCAACAACCTCATGTGGCAACCATTCTGTAGCTGTACCTTGATAGGTCGTCACAAGACGGCAAGGTACTTTGTCCACATGAAATTTAGGACACATAGCTTTATCTAAAACTTTCAAACGCACGCCTGCTTCTTTAAGTTCAAACAAATAGCAGAACATATCCACAAGCGCAGCAATATCTTCACTAACTTCAGTCATTTTGTTATCAAAAAATTCATTAACACGGGAAAGTGCATCTTGTGGCGTTAAAGTCATTTCCTTTTGAAATGTAGGATTCAACTCTAAAAACTCTTTTACCGAAGATTTCAAACTATTTGGTCTTTCACGCTGCCAAATGGCTATATTTATCTTTTCTTGATAGATATCACTCAAAACTGTTGGCTGTTTACCATGGACCATATGTTGAGATATTTTTTCTGCTTGAGCCCATTCACTAGCTATATTGCAATTTTTTTTAGTCATCGTCAATTTCCCTTTAGTATTTATTGATGTTCATCTTCATGTTCATCAATCATATTTCTAATCTTTTTATACATATCTTTTGCATCTTTATTTGATAGTTTTTTCTCTTCAATCAGTTTTAAAACTTGATTTAATTCTTCAATAAAATACTCAACATCTTTTTTTGCTTCCACAATCTCTTCTTTATCATTTCCATTTTGTATTTCTTCATTTAATTCATCTAAAAAAGCTTTTGATTCTGGTAGCATCACATTAAATATTATACTTTCTAATTCTACTTCTATATTTTTCACTTATTCCCTTATTTTTACTTATTCCACATAAGCAAATTTAATTGCCTAATCATAAATCTTTTTTTGCAACTTAGTTGCAATTTTGGATTTTATCTGATATTTTTTAAGTGCAACTTAGTTGCATAAATTATTTTCTTATAAGTGTTTTATTTAAGCTTTAAACTTGGAGCAAATTACAATGGTTATGTAATAGGATTTGGTATATTAATGGGGGGGGAAAAGGTGTTTTAATTTGAACTATAGAAGAGTTTTCTTCTATAGCTTTACTTCCTTTGAAGTATCATATACTAACTCATAGTATTGATTATTATTAAACTCAAACTCTTGAATTACTTCTAAACCTAACTTTCTAGTATGAGCTTCATAAGACCTTGGATTTATTTTATTTATAAACGTTACTAAAATAGGAAATCTTTTTGCCATATGGACTCTGGCATACTCAAAAATTCTTTCTAGTACTTGTTTTCCTCTTACAGTTTTATCTATACATACAGGTCCATATTGATATGAGTTTTCTACACTTAATGTTTGACCTAAATAGTTTAGTTTTGGTAGCTCTTCAATCATAAATTTAAACATAGGCCAAGAAGACCAAAACTGCCAAGAAGCACACATCACATAGGCTACAACTTTATCATCAAGCTTTGCGATAAATAAACCTTGTTCTTTTTCAATCAAACTTGTAAGTTGTTCTTTTGTAAATGGTGTTGTAACAAAACCATCTTTTTTGTCTTCTTCTTTAATAGAGTCAACTTGATATTTATAATGTAATTCTAAAACATCATCTATATCACTTAGTTCTGCAACTTTTAATAACATATTATCTTCTCCTTTTTGGATTTGAGATTAGTTTAACTAAAAAAGTAAATTAGCACAATCCAGAAATTGCTTTTATTCAACTTCACAAATATCAATTGCAAGTCGTAAAAAAGCAGTTAAACAAATATTCTCTTCTGATAGATTTTTAGGTACATTTTTTTTAATCTCATCCAAGGCTTTTTTAAAACCTTTATAAAACTCAAAACTAGGTTTTGGCTTGTATTTTAAATCTTTTAGTTCTAAATAGTTTATTATATTTTTTGCCGTTGTAGGTTTTATAAAATACTCTTTTTTTCTATTCATATAATATGGCACTAATGACACTAAAGTCCATTTTGCAAGACTATATTCACTAAGTATTTCTACAAAAGAGTCATAGCCATCTTTTTTATTACCATGCAATAAATCATATAAAGCAATACTAAACATATCTTTTTGGTACATTCCCATATCTTTTATTGCATCTTTTAATTTCATCTTGTCATAAAAAGAGACAACTACAGATTTTGAGACTATTTTAATAAAATTTTCACAGACTATTTCTGGTTGAGAGAAGTTGTCTTTATGAAAATACTGTTTTGAAAGCTCTTCTAGTTTTGAAGGATTAAATTTTTTCATAAGTTTTAAAAGTCTTTCATCCTCAAAAGCCTTTGGATACTCTTCAAAAAACTCTGCTTCTAAATCTTTTAATTTTTCTATATTCATATATTTTCCATAATATTTTTATTTACATAAACTTTGATTACTAAAGCTTTTGATACAATTGCGACATTATAAATTCTATCAAATAATTTATAAAATATTTGATTTTCTAGGAGAAAATAGTATGAGGACGTTAGAAAACTTTTTAGCTAGAGTTTTAAGTGATGATATGGGGAAACTAGTACTAAGATTAACTCTAGGTATTTTAATGCTTTTCCATGGAATAAGCAAACTTGAAAAAGGAATTGATGGTATTAAGTTTTTAGTTACAAAAAATGGTTTACCTGAATTTTTAGCTTATGGTGTTTACCTTGGAGAATTAGTAGTTCCAATTTTATTAATCATTGGACTTTATACAAGAATTAGTAGTTTTATATATGCAACAACAATGGCATTTGCTATCTATTTAGCTCATGCTTCATATATTTTAGGAACAAGTGCAAAAACAGGTGCTCTTTTAATTGAAACTCCACTTTTATTTATGTTAGGAGCTGTTGCTTTAATGTTCTTAGGTGCTGGGAAAATCAGCGTAGACAAAAGATAATCCATATTAAAGTACCATTTTAAACTAAATGGTACTTTTAAAGTCAGGCATATTGTTAATCATCTGCTTATAATTACTGTTTGCTTTCAATGCTTTAATAACTATATCCAAAGGGTTTGAATAATAAACTCCTAAATCAAACTCATTTTCATTTAATTCAAAGGCCAATTTCTCTTTTGGAGGAATAAACTGTGCATCAACTTCTTTTTTATTTCCCCTTGCATCTATTTTTAACCAACCAAACTTTTCTAAATAAACAGCATTTAATCCATGTAAAGAGAATAGATTTTCTTTATACTCTTCACATGAAAGTCTTTGATAACAAAAAGCCGTAGGAATACTATTTGCTCTTAATAGTGCAGCAAGTAAGTGAGCCTTTGCAAAACACCAACCAGTTTTTGATTCTAAAACTTCACTAGCTTTACAAGTTACCTTATCAATTTTATAATCACCACTATGCTTAATCTCATCTCTTACATACTCAAAACAGTTTTTTACTATCTCTTCTTTTGAAGAAGTATTAAACGATAACTCTTTAGCTAAAGCCTTGATTCTTTTATTTGAAAAATCTATTATCTCACTCTCTTCTAAATAGTTTTTATATTGCATTATTTATTCCTTTTATGGCTTTATCAAACTTTTTAAAACCTTCTTTTATCTCCTTTTTTGAGATATTTAATGAAGGTAAAAAACGAACAATATCTTTTCCTGACTTTAAAACTAAAAGCTTTTCATCTAAACATTTTTCAATTAAAACTGCTAAATTTTTTTCATCTTTTAGTTTTAATCCTAACATTAAACCTAAGCCACTTTTAGACACAAATAACTCTTTGTTTTTATCAAAACACTTATCTAAATACTTTTGAAAATAGTAAACTCTTTTTTCTAGTTTTTTAGTTTTTTCTTCCTCTTCTAATACATTTAATACTTTTAAAGCAACACTTGTAGATAAAGGATTTCCACCAAAGGTTGAACCATGGTCTCCTAAAGTAAAAACATCTTCTATCCAACTCATCATAAGACCAATTGGCAAACCACCTGCTAAACCTTTTGCTAAAGTTATTACATCAGGTTTTATTTCATAATAGTTTGAAGCTAAGAATTTTCCAGTCCTATATACACCACTTTGAACCTCATCAATTACTAGCAGTATCTTTTTTTCTTTCAACTCTTTTGCTAGTTTTTGTATCTGTTTTTTATCAAAGGCATTAATACCACCCTCACCTTGAATAAGTTCAAGCATAACTGCAACTGTATTTTTATCTATTTTATTTTTTATATCTTCAATATCTTTTGCATAAATAAACTCATCAGAAAAAGGACCAAAGCCTTTTTGCTTATCTTCTTGTGCTGTTGCTTTTAAGGTAGTTAATGTTCTTCCATGAAAGGAGTTATTTATAGTTATGATTTTATGGTTTTTAATCTTCTTTAAATAAGCATACTTTCTTACAAACTTTATAGCTGCTTCATTTGCTTCTGCACCACTATTACAAAAGAAACATTTCATGTTTATATAAGTACTTAACTTTACTACTTTTTTTGCACACTCTTCTTGAGCTTTTATTGGATATATGTTTGATAAGTGTATTAGCTCTTTTGATTGTTTGTTTATTGCTTTTATCAAATTCTTATTTCCATGACCTAAACTATTTACACCAATACCAGAAGTGAAATCTATATACTCATTATTATACTTATCATATAACTTAGCACCTTTTCCTTTTTCAAACTCTATATCTATTTGCTTATATACAGGGAATAAATATTTATTCATCTTTAAACCTTAGCTATGATAAACTTCAAACTGCTTATCTTTTTCTTTTGCTTGAAGTCTTTTATTTAATGAGTTTTGAAAAGCTTTTCCTAGATATTTAGACTCAACTGCTTTCTTTGCTAAATCTATACCTATACTTGGATTTACAATAAGTTTATTTAGCACACTAATAGTTAAGCTCTCTTCTACTCTTTGTTTAAACTCAAACTTATCATGCTTAGTTATTACACCCTCTTTTATAACCTTTGCATACCATCCTGTTAAACCACTATTGAAAATGAATTTTGTCATCTCTTTTTTATTTGTGTTTGCACTTAGTTTCCAACAAGGTTGTCTAGGTTGTGTTATTTGTATAATACTCTCACCTATTTTATAAACATCACCTATGCAAATCTCTTCTTCACTTACATTTGATAAAACTATATTTTCACCAAAATGAGATACCTCATCTATCTTATAGTTTGTATTACACTGTTTATTTATCTTTTCATAAGTAGAACTTGCAAATAAAAACAGAGCTTTATTCTCTCCACCATGATGTTTTAAGTCTGCTTGTTCATCTTCTAAGAAACCTGTTTTTGTTAGATACGCTTTTTCTACTGGATACTTTTTAATTGCTGATACTAATTCTTTTCTTTTTTGGTTTTCTAGTTTTGATGTAGTTACCTTACCTACTTTTACAAAAAGTACTTCTGCACTATTTTGCATCTAATAATCCTTTAATAAGTTTTTCAAAAGTATAATATCAACAAATTGTACTTTTTAAAAGATACAAAATTATATTTTTTGACAAGGTCAGTTATGTATAAACTAGAAAAGTCAGCTTTGCCTTTATATATACAACTATATACACAAATAAAAGAAGATATTGTAAATAACACACTGAAAGCCAATACTAAACTTCCTTCTATACGAAAGATGTCAAGTGATTATAAAATCAGTAAAACAACAGTTGAGTCTGCTTATAGTCAGTTGTATGCAGAAGGTTATATAGAAAGTCATCCTCAAAGTGGTTATTTTGTTAGTAAAGATATAGTTCAAAACTTTACTAGTACTACAAAGACAAAAGGTACTAAAGAAAAAGAGAAGCAATACAAATATAACTTTTATCAAGCAAGACATAGTGAAGATATCTTTCCTAAAAAGCTCTGGTCAAAAATATATAATAAGGCTTTGTCTTCTATAAACTTTGGTTCTTACCCAAATAAGCAAGGAGACTTAGGTCTTAGAAAAGAACTTACTTCTTATCTTGCAAAATCAAGAGCCGTAATATGTGATGAAGAGCAAATTGTTATTTGTAGTGGTTTTTCTGACTCTATGTTTATTATTTCCAATATACTTAAAAAGTTCACTTCTTCTATTGCTATTGAGTATCCAGGGTATAAGGTTGTTCAAGAAGTTTTCTCTTTACAAAACTATGAGATTAAAAATATTCCTATTTTAAAAAATGGTATAGATATAGAGACACTTAAAAAAAGTAAAGATAAACTTCTTTATGTAACTCCTTCTCATCAATACCCTACAGGTAAAACTATTCCTATTTCAAATAGAATTGAGCTTATTAATTGGGCTTGTGAAAACGATAGTTATATTATAGAAGATGACTATGATAGTGAGTTAAGTTATAACAATAGACCAATCCCCTCTTTACAAGGAATAAATGACAACCAAAGAGTTATTTACTCTGGAACATTTTCTAAAGCTTTATCCCCTGCTATTAGAGTAAGTTATATAGTTTTACCTAAAAAGCTAGTAGCTATTTATAAAGACATTTTTCATTTCTCTTTTTCTGGTGTTCCTTTAGATATGCAAAAGAGTTTAGAACTATTTATAAAAGAAGGTTTCTGGGATAAGCATATAAGAAAAATGAGAACTCTAAATAAGAAAAAACATGACCTTATGAAAAAGGCTATAAAAGAGTATTTAAAAAATAGTGTTGAGATTATAAGAGAAGGAAGTGGTTTAGCTATCTTAATAAAAGCAAAAGTAGAGATTGATTGGGAGAAGTTAGATATATTTTTAGAAGAAAACTCTATTAAAATATATTCAACTACTTGTGATACAAACCTAAATGACAATACTTTATACCTAGGGTTTGGTTGCTTTAAAGAAGATGAGATTTCAATTGCTGTAGAATCATTTGCAAAACAATGGTTTAAAGCTATAAAAAAAACTAACTAAAAGGATCTTTTCATGAATATTATAGATTTTGAAAATATTAATGTAGGTTATGATGAGAAGATTGTACTAAAAGATATCACTTTAAAAATAAAAGAGAAAGAGCACTGGGCTATTTTAGGTGCAAATGGTTCAGGTAAATCTACTCTTATGAAACTTATACAATCTGAAATTCATCCAAGAAGAACTTCAAAGTTTAAAAAAGAGATTTTAGGGAAGTCTACTTATTCTGTTTTTGAATTAAGAAAAAGTCTAGGTATTATCACAAATGATTTACATAACTACTTTGCAAGAGAAGGAAGTTTTCTTACAGGATATAAAGTTGTACTAAGTGGTCATTATAGTTCTATAGGAGTTTATACTTTCCAAGACTTTTCGCAAGAACAATTAAATAAAGCAAAAGAAGTTATGGACTTTCTTGAGATAGAACATTTAAAAGATAAAAAAGTAAATGAGATGTCAACAGGAGAACTTAGAAAGTGTATTGTAGCACGAGCCTTAATTCATAGTCCAAAAGCATTTATTCTTGATGAACCAACAGTTGGCTTAGATATAAAAGCACAAATAAACTTTATAAAAATGCTTAAAAAACTTTCACAAGAAGCAAGTATTATCTTAGTAACTCACCATTTAGAAGAGATTTTTGAAGAGATAGATAATATTGCACTAATTCATAATAATACAATATACAAACAAGGCAAAAAAGAAGAGTTACTTACAAGTAAGAACTTATCTTCTATCTTTGATACAGAAATTCATGTTAATGAAAAAAATAGTAGATACTTTATAGAAGAGATTTTATAATCTCCTCTATACTTTTAGCTTCTACTTCTTAATAAAACAAAAGTAGCAAAAGATGAAATCATAATTCCAAGTATCATCCAAATATTTATAAATCTAAACTCAAATACCAATAAAAGTATTGCAATAGCTGCTGGGTTTAAATACACATAAGACATTACTTTCTTAGGACCTAAATGAATAGTTCCTTTTTGATAAAGATATGAAGTTACTAAAGTAGCAGCTATACTTAAATAAGCCATTGATAAAAACTGTGAACTATTTATCTTATTCCATTCTAAAGGAATATCAAAAGCTATTAAAGCAATACTCATCCAAATACTTCCACCCACAAGAGTTAGAAATACTAATACCACTAACTTATCATCTTCTTTATGAAAATACTTTGCACATACTGAGTATAAAGCCATACACACAATAGAAGCAATAAATAAAATATCCCCTTGATTTAAAGCTAAAGATAAAAATATTTGTAAACTACCTTTGAATACTACAATACAAGTTCCAAGTATCCCTAAAAAGTAAACTAAGTACTGCTTTGAGGGAATTTTTTGTTTAAATACAAAAATAGAGACTATAGCTGTAAGTAAAGGTACAAGTGTAAATAGTGTTCCAGTATTAAGTGCTGTTGTATACTCTAAAGATTTAAATAGTCCAATAAAGTATAAAGAGTAAAAAAAGCTAATAATCATAGCTCTTTTAAAAGTAAAAGTTATTAGTCTTCTAAACTCTTTATTTAATAAAACAATTGGAGCTAAAATAACAGATGCAATCACAAACCTAAGAAGTGTAATTGAGATAGGGTCAATTATTCCAGATAACTTTTGAGAAACAATAAATGAACCAGCTACTAAAAATGTAGCAAATAAAATAATAAGATGAGAGTTTAACTCTTTTGACATATTCTTCCTTTTTTTATAGAAGATTATTAAAATAATTTCTTTTTGTCATTTACATATGTTGATTTTTTAATAAATATATACTATTCTTTGCAAAAAATATATGAGATATTATGAATATAGATAAAAATGAAATTTTTGCTTCATTGAAAAATACTATGGACTCTTATACTAAGATTTCTGAAGCCACATGGAATGACTTTAAAAATATATGCACTATAAAAGAGATTAAGAAAAATGATTATGCCTTTGAACTATATGATAAAGTTGATGCTATCTCTTTTGTTTATAAAGGATTATTTAGAACCTTCTCTACAAATGAACATGGAGAAGAATACACAAAAAACTTCTTTTGGGAGACTAGATTTTATGGTCCTATGGTTGCACTACTTTCAAATACTCAAAATAACTCATCAGTTCAAGCTATTGAAGACTCTATTGTTGTAGATATAAACCATACAAAATATAGAGAGCTTTTAGCAAAGTATGAAGACTTGAAGATGTATCATATTTTATATTTAGAAAAACATTGGATACTACAAAAAGACCATAATACTTATGCACTAGTTTTAGAAGATGCCCAAGTTAGATATGAAAGATTTTTAAAAGAGTTTGAGCATATCTTATCAAGACTATCTCAACACCATATTGCTTCATACTTAGGTATCTCTCCTACTCATCTTAGTAGAATAAGAAAATCACTAAAGAGTAAAAAATGACAAAACACTCTATTATGAAAGAGATAGCTTTCAATGAACACAAACTTATCTTTAAACACATAAATAAAAAACACTCCTTTGCTAAACATATACATGAAGATAACTATATGCTTGGACTTTGTATAGAAGGTAAAGGAGTGTTTTCAATGGACAACAAAGAAAACGAAGTAAAAGAGAAAATGCTTTTTATTGTACCACCTAATACTGTTCATGCTTGTAACTCTTATAATGTTGATGGAAAATGGAGCTTTTTAACTTGTTTCATTCCAAAGGAGTTTTTTGAAAGTATTGCTAGTAGTATTTGCTCTAAAAGTAACTATACTTTTAAAGAGTATTTCATAAAAGATGAGATGTTATTTGAGTATTTAGAAGAGCTTATAAAAACAACTTTGCACTCTGAGAAATTAGTTTCAGAAGAGATAATAAACTTTATATCATTACTTTGTGAAAAGTATATGACGTATAAAGAAAAAATCAAAACAATAGAAAATGAAAAGTTTGAACTACTATTTAAATATCTAAAAGAAGAGAGTTATGACCTAAAAGAGTTAAACTTTTATAAAATGGCTGAGGTCATGGAAATGAACCCTTACTATTTTCATAGAACCTTTTCTAAAACAATTGGTCTTACACCACAAAGTTTTATAAACTTTTTAAGAGTTTCAAAGGCAACCAAACTTTTAAAAGAGCATGAGTCTTTAGCTTCTATTGCACAGGAGTGTGGGTTTTATGACCAAGCACACTTTACAAAAGAGTTTAAAAAATATCATGGAATCACACCAACAAATTTTAAAAATATTTCTTAATTGTTCAAAATATTACAATACAAAAATTTCCATACTTGATAAAATCCTATAAAACAAAAGGATAAACTCTTATGATAAAAAATATTGCTTTTATTTGTATTCCCTTATTTTTATATTTTATTTTAAATAATTTTATTGGTGAAACAAAAGACTTAATACTAATTACTTTGATTCTTTCTACTATTGCTTATTGGGCAACAAACATAATACCTTTGTATTTTTCATCACTTATATTTTTATTTACTTGTTTGGTATTTGCACTAAGTCCTAAAGAGATAGTCTTCTCTGGTTTCTCCTCTTCTGCTTTTTGGTTAGTTTTTTCAGGTATGTTAATTGCAACAGCTATAAAAAATGTAAACCTAAACAATAGATTCTCTAACTTCTTTTCTATAATCAAAGATATTAGCTATCTAAAGCTTCTTATATATATTTCTATATTCAGTGTGGCATTTAGCTTTTTGATGCCTTCTAGTGTAGTTAGAGTTGTTTTATTAGTGCCTTTAGCTATAACTATTGCAAAAGCTTTAGGCTTTGAAGAAAATGACAAAGGTTATATTGGAATACTGCTTACTTTTATACTTTGTACTTCTATTCCAGCTTTTACTGTTTTACCTGCAAATGTTCCAAATATGATATTAGGTGGACTTACAAAAGAGATTTATGATTTTGAGCTTTTATTTTCTCACTATTTACTATCAAACTTCTTTGTTTTAGGTTTTTTAAAAAACATTATAATCGTTGCTTTAATATACCTATTTTTCAAAGATGAGATAAAACATAACAAACTAGAAAAAGAGAATAGCTCTTTTAGTAAAAATGAAAAAATAGTTATGATAACTCTTTCTATCATGCTTCTATTTTGGTTAACTGACTTTATTCATAAAATCTCACCTAGTGTGATAGCTATGATTGGAGTTTTATTTTTAGCATATCCAAGTATAAATATCATAAAAAGCAAAGATATAAATAGTATCAACTTCTCTTCATTGATTTTTGTAGCTGCTATTATTAGTCTTGGAAGTATTGTTGCAAATAATGAGTTTATAAAAGAGAGTTTACTTAGTATCATAAACCTATACACACCATCAGAACATGAGTTGTTTGACTATATAAAAATCACTACCTTGATGTCTTTAAGTGGAGTTATTATCACGCAACCAACTATTCCAGCTATCTTTACTCCAATGGCAGAACACCTAAGTAGTATAAGTAGTTTTTCATTAAATGAAATCTTTATGATGCAAGTTGCTGCTTTTTCTAATGTTTATTTTCCATTTCAAGCTCCACCTTTAGCAGTGGGACTTGCTTTATCTGGAATGAAACAAAAGCATATGTTAAAAGTAGTACTTGTGTTAGCTGTTATCTCTATTGTGTTTTTATATCCTTTAGAGTTTTATTGGATGAAATTTATAGCTTAACTGTTTTAGTAGCTTTTAAAAGGTTTTTAACTAAAGTTCAATTTAGTAATGATATTCAATACTAATAATAAAATTTTTTGGAGTTACTTTGGGTTTAGAGTTTGCAATATATTTTTTAGCAGCATTTTTTGAAATATTAGGATGTTATAGTTTTTGGATGGTTTTTAAACTTCAAAAATCTTCTTTTTGGCTTTTTACAGGTGTTGTCTCTTTAGTTTTTTTTGCCTATTTACTTACAAAAGTAAATTTAGAGTTTGCGGGACGAGCTTATGCTATATATGGAGGTATTTATATTATCTCTTCTTTGGCTTGGCTATTTTTAGTAGAAAAACAAGCTTTTAATAAATGGGATATTATAGGTTCTTTAGTCGTGTTTGCGGGGATTTGTATTATTCTTTTTGGAAATCAAAAAGCTATAAGTAGTATATAAATGAGAGTAATTAAACTCTCATTTTATTAGTTAGATTTTTTAACAAACTCTTGTTTTAGTTTGATTGCTCCAACTCCAGAAATCTTACAGTCGATATTGTGACCGTCATTTCCTTCTACAAGTCTGATACCTTTTACTTTTGTACCAACTTTAATACCAGAAGAGCTTCCTTTTACTTTAAGATCTTTGATAACTGTTACATCATCTCCATCTTGTAAAATCGTACCATTTGCATCTTTTACTACTAGTGTATCTTCATCTTCAGTTTCTACTGCATCTTTTGACCATTCGTGCGCACACTCTGGACAGATTAGTAAACTTCCATCTTCATAAGTATATTCACTATTACACTTAGGACAATTTGGTAATTGCTCCATTTCTTTCCTTTGACTTAATATAATTATAAGCGCATGTTATCATAAGTTTGGTTACATATGGGTTAATTATATATATCGAAGTATTGAGTTTACCTCATCCTCTTCTAAAGAAAAGCTTTTTATATCTAAGTCTTGTTGCATATGAGTTTTAGAAGTAGTTCCATTAAGTGGAGTTATTCCAAGATGATTTAAAAACTTATAAAATATTTGAGGAACTGTTCTTTTGTAGTTCTTTGCTAAGGTTTGTATCTCATCAAGCTTTAGTAACTGTGGATTTGCCGTTAAAGACCAAAAACTTTGGTACATAATACCTTTTTGTCTTGCAAACTCTCGTATTTCTTTATCATAAGAAGTTTCAGCATAAAACCTGTTTTGTATCACCTTTGGTTTTACCTTTGCAATATCATAAAGATAGGCAAGTAAATTTATGTCATAACAATTTGAAATACCTATTTGCCCTACTTCACCAGAGATAACAAACTCTTCCATAGTCTTATATACTTTTATTAAATCTTCTAATGGAGCAAAGGGTGAATGAATAAGATAAGAGTCTATAAAATCTACTTTTAGATTTTGTTTTGATTTGTAAAATGATTTTTCAAGTTGAGTCAAAATATCATCACTAGCTTCATATGGCATATTTGTTCTATCTTGCCCTGATATTGGAGTGAACTTTGTTTGGATAAAAATATCTTCTCTTTTTATACCATTTTTAATAGCATTTTCAAGCCCTTTTCCAACTAAGTCTTCTCTGTAGTGTTTTGGTTGACAAGCAGTATCAATAGCTTTGAAACCACACAAAAGTGCTTCTTCTACTAAAGAAGCAGTATTCTCTTTTTTCCATGCTGTTCCATAAATCATATTTGGCATAATCAATCCTTTTAGTTAAGGGCTTTATTTACAGCCTCAATTGCATGTATATATGTTGTATCAAATAGTTTTGTTTGAGTATCTTTTTGAGATACTAACATTCCTATTTCTGTACAACCTAAAATAACACCTTGTGCACCTTTGTTTTCAAGTGAGTCTATTATTCGTAAGTACTCTTTTTTTGATGATTCTTTTATCTCACCTTTACATAACTCTTCATAAATGATTTCGTGAACTATTTTTATATCATCGTCATCTGGAACAATTACTTCAATGTCAAAGTTATCTCTAATACTATTTTTATAGAAATCTTGTTGCATAGTAAAAGCAGTACCTAAAAGTCCTACTTTTTTAATACCTTCTTCTTGAAGTTTTTTTCCAGTAGCATTTGCAATATGTAAAATAGGAATATCAATATTCTCTTGTATAGTAGGAGCTACTTTATGCATAGTGTTTGTACATATAACTAGAAAGTCGGCACTTGCATTTTGAATATTTCTAGCAGCTTCGCTTAATATCTTTGCAGTTTCATCCCACTTTCCTTCATGTTGAAGTTTTTCTATCTCATCAAAATCTACACTATAGATGACTACTTTAGCACTATGTAATCCACCAAGTTGTTTTTTAACTTCTTCGTTGATTTGTTTGTAGTATAAAGCTGTACTTTCCCAACTCATTCCACCAAGTAGTCCTATAGTTTTCATCTAGTTCCTTATTTTATAGAGATATAAATCTCTATCTCATCTTCTTTTGCATACTTTTCAAAATCATAATTGTATGCTCTTTCATACTCGCAAGCTTCTGATGCAAAGTAATCCCAAACATCTTTCCAAGCTTCAATTACTACTTCTGGAAACTCTCCATTTTTTGTAAATACTAAATATTTATCTTTTTCTATAGTGATAGCATTTTTAGGTTTTGTAACTTCTACAGCAATAGTATAATCATAATCAGAGTTTACGTCATTTTCATATTTGTTATAAACTCCATACATAGCCATAGACTTTGCTTTATTGAAAGTTTTACCTTCTATGTTTTCTTCTGCATATTTATCCCATAAGGCTGGAATCTGTGCAGTTTCTTCATTTAGTTCTGTTTCATTGTTTGTTCTTGTTGTAATACCTGCTACATAAAATTTTTCTAAATATTTTACTTTCATTTGTCTCTTTCATTTTTATTTATATTTATTATATTATCAAAAGAAAATAAAAGCAATTTGATAAGGTAAGGAAAAGATAAAATACATTGCCAAAAGGCAATGTATTATTTTTTATAGTAAGAGATTAAAGAGGCTTTTGCTAGAGCATGAGTATTTAAATAGTAACCTACAATTGCAGGGTTTGTATTTTTGTCTAAACCTAGTTTATCAGTATCTAAAGCATATACTGTAAAAATATATCTATGTGCTTTATCACCTTTGGGAGGACAAGCTCCACCAAAACCAGTTTTACCATAGTTTGTAACACTTTGAATTATCTCTTTATCTTCTTTAAAACCAAAACCTTTTTCTAAACTAAGTTTATCTTTTGGAATATCAAATACTACCCAATGCCACCAACCAGAACCAGTAGGAGCATCTGGGTCATAAACTGTAACAGCAAAAGATTTTGTTTCTTTTGGAGCATTTTCCCAAGACAAATCAGGTGAAATATTTTCACCACTACAACCAAAACCGTTAAACTCTTGGGCTTTTGTTAGTTGTCCTTTTAAAGAACTACTTTTTAAAGTGAAGTTTTCTGCAAATAGGCTAAGAGCTATAAAAGTTATAGCAAACAATATTTTTCTCATATATTTCCTTTTATATTTTAAAGATAAGAGATTATAAAAGAAAATAAAAATTTAAAATATTAGAAAAACTCTAATTTTTGTTGTTTTTTATTTGTTTTGGAGTTAGGTTATATTGTTTTTTGAAAGCTTGTATAAACCATGATAAGTTATCAAAGCCACACTCAATACAAACTTCACTTACATTTTTAGGTGTATTTTCTAAAAGTACTTTTGCTTTTTCTAGTCTCTTTAGAACTTGCCATTTTTTAGGAGTTGTATTATAAACCTCTTTAAACTTCTGCCTAAAAGCTAATGGAGTCATTTTTAACTCATCTGCTAAATCTAAGATATTATCCTCATAAGAGAAGTGTTTTTCAAGAAAAATTTTAAAAGAGTCGTTTTTATAAATAGAGTATAAAAAACCTTTAAACTCTTTTGCAAGGGAACTATTCAAAATATTTAAAAAAGCCTCTTCTAGTTTTAGTTTTATTAGTTGGTCATTTTGTATTGCTGTATTTCTCATATAGTCACAAGTTGAATCAATAAGTATTTTTAACTCTGCTGTTTTCTTTAACTTTAAAATATCTACTTCTTCTATAAGTTCTTTTGAAAAAGTGATATTATATTTAGAGATAAACTCTAACAATACAGAATCATCATAATTGAAAATCATCGCTTCATAATACTCATCTAAAACTTCGCTCATAAGATATGAACCACTTTTTAAAAATAAAAAATGATTTTCATCCACATTGATATTTTCATTTTCTAAATGTAATATCTTAGTACCTTTAGTTACTAAAATCAAACTATTTGAAGAAAGGATAATTTCATTTTTGTGTTGTGGCTCTTTTTGTATATAAGTAAAAAAAGAAAAGTTTTCTGACATAAGTTTATTCATATTTATCCTTTTGAATAAGACTATATATTTAAGGTCATACTATAGTTGATTAAGTCTTGATTATCTCTTTTAACATAGTTTTTCTTTACTTCTTTAAAACCATGTTTCTCAAAAAAAGGTTTTGCAGTAATACTTGCATCAACTCTTAATGTTTTAATTTTATTTTGTTTTGCTTGATTTAGAAGATGTGATAATAAAGCGTTACCAACTCCTTGACCTTGATATTTATGATGAACATAAAAACAATCAATATAGTCCTCATAAAACTCAGTAAAGCCAACTAACTTTTCATCAAGTATTGCTAAATATGGTTTTGTTTTATTTAATCTTTTTTCCCAGACCTCATAATCAATATTTGGATTTGCCCAAGCATTTAATTGCTCTTTTGTATAGTCTTTATTACAAGTATTATGAATAATATTTGTAAATAGTTCTGGTATTTGTTTTGAATAGTTTTTGTTATAACTTATTATTTCATTTTTCATTTTTTCTATTTGACTCAATGCAATTTTTAGATTTTTAACTATTCGTTCATTTAAATTATGAGTACTTAGTTTTCCTTTATTTTCTTTGATATAATCTTCACATTTCTTTAATAACATTTTTAAAAATATATCCTCTTCAAATAACATTTCTTTTTCTTTATAGTATCGGTCTTTTATACTTTCTCCAAAATAACTCATTGTTAAACCATCTGTTTTTATAAGAGTCTTAAATAACTTATCAATATTTATATAATTCATTATTGGTTTATCTTTATAATCAAGTATTCTTCTGTCATTTTTACCTTCTAATAAATCAAGAAGTATTTGTGTATCTTTTTCTTTTATTGCTAAGATAATTTTTTCTAAATCTTTTTTCTGCTTTAAAATCTTTCTTTCTTCCAAAACTTTATTTATATAACTTTCTAGTCTTTCAAAATTTTTACTCTCAAAGTACGCAATATTTTCATAACTTGAATCACTTATTCTTATATCCTTAATTATAAAGTATATATCTTCTATATTAAAATTATTTTCATCAAATAATGCTTCAAAATTTATCTTTATTAAATCGAAAAGTTTTTCAAATTCAATACTAAATAACTCTTTTTCTTGAAAATATAATAACATTGAAGCTACAAATTTAAAATGTTTATAATCCTTATATTCATTAAGCTTAAATTTTTGGAAAACATCTTCTAATAAGACTTTGAACTCATCATCTGCTAAATTATGAAAGTAGCTTAATTTTCTCCAAGAAGGTGTATTCTCATCAATGTAATATTTACTATTTTTTAAAGCTTCAGTTATACTTTCTTTTTGAATATTTGAGTTAAGTAATATTTCTTTCCATTGAACAATAGGAATAATTGCATTAAAATCACCATAGAGTTTATATTTAGATAAAGAAGATAACGATAAAAAATTAGAGTTTTGTTTATCATTAAGTAAAGCTAAAACTTCTTCATTTCCTTGTCTAATCTCAAAAGAAAAAATAAAAAAACAATATAAAATATCTTTAATCATCTCTTTTTTTTCAAAATGCTTTATTAAAACTTCATCATAAAACCTCTCATAGTCAAGTAAACTTTGTCTTAATGCTCTTAAATTATTCGATTCAGATTTTTCAAAAAATTCTAATATATTTGATTTTTCTTTTTCTAATATATTTTCTTTTATACTTTTATCATTTTTTAATTCACTTAAAAAACTATCATACGCATCACTTGGATTTGTTTTAAATTCAAAAGTTTTTCCAATAAGTTTTTCTTTTATATTTTTATATTTGTCTGTTTTATCAAGTTCTTCTTCATTTGCAATTAATATTACTTTGAAAGCTTGATGCTCAACAAAATTGTTTATATAACCTAATAAGTCAACTATTTTTAAACTACATCGTTCTATGTCGTCAAATATTAAAATTTTTTCTTTTGCATTTAAGGATGATAATGATTTTTTAATTTCTTTTAGAGAACCTTGTATCTTATCACTAATAAAAGCTTTTGCTAAAACACTTGCATAAATCGTTTTTTTATTGAATAATTCAGGATTTGAAGATTCAAGAAACTTGGTTTCAATCTCTTCATATGAAGAAACTCCATATAAACTAACATAAATATATTTCTTTTTTAGTTGCTTTTTATACTGATTAATAAAATATGTTTTTCCACTTCCCCATTTACCTTTCAATAATACTGCATATTGAGGATTTGGAAGTTTTATATAGTAGTTTAAAAATTCTGTTATATGTTGATTTGGCATAAGATAACCTATAATTTTTTTATATATTATATCGAAAAATTAAAAAGTGTAAATAATAAGAAAAAAGAAAGAAAGCCTTGAAAAATCAAGGCTTTAAAGTAAAAATACTAAGTTTAAAAGTTTTTAATCAAATCCACATAAACATCAGTTAAACCTTCTACTTCTTTAACTGTTGTTCTCTCACCTACAGAGTGGATAGTATCATTGATAACACCAAACTCGATAGCCTCTATTCCAAATGCTCCAAAATATCTAGCATCAGAAGTTCCACCAGCAGTTGAGTGTTTTGTAGTTACTCCAAGTACCTTTTGGATTGAAGTTTCCATAGCTTTTACTACTTTTGATTCTTTGTTTGTAACAAAAGGAAAAGAGCCTTGTGTAGTTCTAAAGTCATACTCTAAATCTTCAAGGTTTTTATGGATAAACTCTTCAACTGATTCTCTTGTAGTATTTGTTGAGTTTCTTACATTGAACATAAGTTTTAACTCATTTGGAGTTACGTTTGTAACTTGCATACCACCTCTTATATCAGTGATTACCATTTTAGAAGGAGCAAAATACTCATCTCCATCATCAAGATTATGACCAGCTATTTTAGGAAGTACATGGGCAAAGTTATGTACTGGGTTTATACACTTTTCAGGATATGCAGCATGACCTTGCTTTCCTTTGATAGTGATATATCCATTGATACTTCCTCTTCTTCCTACTTTGATTGCATCTCCAAATACATCTTCACAAGTTGGCTCTGCTACAACTGCATATTGAGGTATAAAATCAATCTCTTTTAAGTGTTCTAAGGCTTTGATAGTTCCATATGTTCCTTCACCCTCTTCATCGCTTGTCATAAGAATACTAAGTGTTCCATCAAAGTTTTGTGCATGTTTACAGGCATATAAAAAAGCAGCATCTCCACTTTTCATATCTTGTGTTCCCCTTGCTGTTATCACACCATCTATGATATCAGCTGCAAATGGGTCAACATCCCAACCCTCACCTGGAGGTACTACATCAATATGTCCTGCAAAACATAAGTGCTGTGGATTGTCATTAAACTTTTTATAATAAAATCTATTTTTTGTATCTTCTCTATCGATATTTATGCAAGTCCATTCCTCACCTAAATACTCTTCTATAAAATCAAATGCTCCATCATCATCAGGAGTAACAGATTTAAACCTTAATAATTTTTGAAATAATTCTATAACTGTCATTTTGTTCCTTTATTGTAAACGGATTGTAGCTAATATTTAGTTATAATTTGTTTTTGATTAAACAATACGAAAGAATCAATAGTTTTTATCGCTATTCTTAGTAAGTTTTTGTTTTGTTTTGTACTTTTGCTACAATTTTTGTCACAATTTTTGTAACAAAATTTAATAACTGAAGTAATCTGTTCTTTCTATAGAACCTATATTTTTTATACTTAAATCATAGTCAAGAATAAATGATTCTTTGTATTTTCTAAATGATAAAATATTTTCAATGCTGTCTTCAAGTTCCTTAGAAGACAAATATACATTTTGTTTTAATTTTCTATCATTTGTTAAGTTACTACTTTCAACTTTTACTTTATCATTAGAATCAATAGTTATTGTTAAATTTCCATTTCCAAATGCATTATAATTACTAAATATATAATTCATTTTTTCATCTATTTGTTTTTTAATTCTTTTAAACTCTTCTTCTTTTTCTTTAGATTCATTATTTGTTTTTAAATTTTTGATTTCAGTTTCTTTTTTAGTTACATTTTCATTTTTTTTATTTTGTATTTTTTCTATTTTTTTTATTTGATTTTTTGATTCATTTTTTGATTGATTGTTTTTACTAGATGTTATATTGTTTTCTACATTTGATTTAAGATTTTCATTTAAAAAATAAACTCCAGATACTGTTAGAGTTATTGAAGTTGTAAAAGCAAATATAATAAGTATTAAAGTTTTTATTGATTCCATAAAATATTATATAGTTATATTAATTATTATTTATTTAACTATTTTAAATTATATTTGATTTTAATAAATGGTATAGATTTTCATGTTCTAAATCTGTTAATTTTTCCAACATTTTTTTGTTTTCTTTTTTATAATCAACAAAATTTTGTTGTTTTTTACCATTTAAAATATAGTTTAAATCTAAATTTTTATTACAACAAATATTTGTAATTTCTTCATATGGTATTTTATTTCTTGATTTCCACATGCTGAATTTACCTTGATTAGTCCCCATAAATTCGTACATTTCTTTATCAGTTTTTAACTGCAACGATTCTTTAAGTCTTTTTATAACATCTTCAAATAACAACATAATTTTGTAAACCTCTTGACAAATAACAAATTTTTGTTGTATAATTCCACAACAAAACAACAAATACAAGGTTTAAAAATGGAAAATAAAACCCTGAGTAACCAATTATTTTATAAAAATAATTCTCAAAATGCAAATTCATTTAATAAAATTATAGATTTTGCAGTAGAAAAGTTTTGTAACTCTATTGGTTTTAATAAAAACTTTTTTTCTCAATTTTTGCCTTACTCTGAGTCACAATTTCCAAAATATATAAATCACAATGACGATACAAAAAATTTAAAATCACATGATTTAATTCACATCCTTGATAACCTTGATAAACCACATCAAAAACTTATATTAGATTATTTAGCTCAAAGATATGAAGCAACATTTATTTTTAATGATTCATTAGATGATAACAATCAATCCTTAGAACATATATTACTTTCAATTACTGCAACAGATGGGGAACTTTCAAAACAATTTTTAAATGCTATAGAAGATAACAATATTGATGATAATGAAATTAAACAATTAAAAGAAATAGCTTACAAGTTAAGAAGTCTTTTAAGAGTTTTTGAATCACGTGTTAATAGATAAATTTTAATTGAGCTAATACAAATTAGTTCATTTAAAACTTATTGTTGAGTGTAGAATCACTATAAAAACATCTTTGATTTGCTTTTGATGGAAAAGTAAAAGCCAATTCACTTTGGTATCTATCACCCCTTAAAGGTGTATTTAGGTTGGGAAAGCCGTAAACAAATCCAAAACAAAACTTTTAATAAAGTCCAATATTCCAATTTACTTTTTCTTTTCATTTTGTCTCGTGTTGGTAAATATTGGGCTTCATTAAGAGTTTTTACTCCAATTCATCTAAAGGTATTACTATGTGTGATTTAAAGTATTCCGATAGCGAATTAAAATGCCCTATTTGTGGTAATACTTATTTTAATTCTAAGACTGGAAGAACAAAGGAATATTGTTCTACGACTTGTAAAAATATTAATTCTTGGCTTTCTCAAATAGAAAACTTTTCTAATAATAACAATATGACTTTAGAGTCAAAAAGAGAGTTTAGAAGTAGATTAACTCGCATAGGAAATAATATTTATTTACCACGAAAAAAGTCTTGATTATAGTTTTGATTCTTTTTTTAAAAGAATATACAACGGTCAGACAATTAAGCATTTATACAAATAGCTTTTTGAGTTTTCACGTATGTGAAGTTTATTTATTGCATTTAGCTTTTGCAATCTTTAAATTCTTTTATCTTCGGTAAAGATTACCTTGCCCCTATACCGATAAAGGGACTTTAGTCCCTAATGCCAAATAGTGAGGGCGTAGCCCGTAACTATAGTTTATCCCCAATTTTAAAAGGAGTTCTATGTCTAACAATGAAACTATTTCAAAATCTCAATCAAAAGAGGAGTTAAATAACTCTTTGAGAAATGACATTATAAGAATGTTTTTTCAATATTCTGTTAATGGTCTTTCAAGTGATGAAATACTCAAACAAGTTCAATCTATTCATCAAGGTTTATCTAAGAACCCTACTCAAAAATAAGGTTTTATCATGTCTCAAATTTTCGGTTATAAAAATATATCAGAGTTTCAAGCTTTAGGTTTCTTCAAAGAGTCTAAAAATGTTTTTGTGAAGTATTACTATCAAGATTATCATACTAAAAGATTAACAGAATCTAAGCTTTTTAGATTAGAAAAACCTGATTTACTAGTAAAAAAAGATATTGATATTAATCAAGCACTAAAACAAATTAAGATTGAAAAAATTGTTCATAAAAGAAATATTACAGATAAAGATTTTCAAGACTCTATAAATAAAATCTTAGTAAGAAATATATTTCCAAATCAGATTATGCAAACTTTTTATTATACAGATAATAGAACTAAGCTACCTACTGAACCAATTAAAACTTCTCAATTAAGTATGGACTTTTAAACTCCATACTTTCCTATTGTAAAACTTTATTAAAACCCTTGTAAATATTCAAGGTTTTTAACAAGGTTTTAAAACCTATAAATTAAACAACAAAAGGAAAATAAATGAGTACAAAATTAACTAAGGAACAACAAGAACAAGTTGATTTAATGGTTGCACAAGCAGTTGCAAAACAAAACAGTGAATTAGAGTTAAAACAAAGACAAAGAGAAACTAATCTAGTTCAAATGGGTGCTTTTGTACAAGAGCTTAGAGTACAAGAGGGTTCACCTATTATTGATAAACAAACACAACAACAAAAAGAAGTTAATGGTATTCCACAATGTTATCCAGATAAATACTATGTAAGACTTCAAGCAATGGGATTAGAACTTGAAACAGAGGTACAACAATCTATTTTTGAATCTTTAGAGGAAAATAGAACATATCTTTGTGAGGGAAGAATTGCATTAGTTAAAAAGTTTGGTAGTGATTATATCGAACCAGTTTTCAAAAAATTTACATTAATCTAACAAAATTTAACAGTTTAGGGGTTCGTCCCCTTGCTGGATTAACAAGGGGGCCTAAGTGGGACATTTCATTAAAATAAAATCATTAAACGATATAGTAGATACTTTAAAACTACATTTCTATCCAAACACTAATATTACATTAGAAGAAATAGAAATTTTAAACCAAAATATAACAGACTTTGTAGAGCTTAAAAAAGAAGCTATGCAAATTAAAAATCAAGATAATCAAAAAAGATTTGTTAATACTACTTTTGCAAATCATAAGTTTAGAGTTATGGCTGTGAGTCAATCTTCTTTTAATGTAGTTTTACAAAATGGTGATATATCAATTTCACTTTTAAAATATTCAAATAGACATAGTAATCCATTAATAAAAGTAGAGTTTAGAGCTGAGTTTTTATTAAGAAGTGGTTATAAAAATGCTATTCAGTATGTTAAAAATATTATCAATAATCTTTTTGAAAACTATTTTATTAAAGTATCAGAAATACACCTTGCAAAAGATATACAAGGTTATGAGTTTAACCCTTTTGATATCCATAGATTTAAAACTCTATCTAAACACAAAACAGTATTCCATAATGATATAAATTCAGAATTTTATTTCGGTAATAAATTTAGTGGTTTTTCTATTGGTCGTGGAGCAGAAATGTTAAGAGTCTATAACAAAACTTTAGAGATATCTCAAAAGAAAGAAAAATCATTTATTCAAGTTTTATCGTGGAATTATAATCCTGATTTTGATAACACTCAAAATGTATGGAGATTAGAGTTCCAACTAAGAAGAGAAAGACTAAAAGAGCTTTTAGGTAAAGATGGACTTCTAGACTCCTTAGATAATGTAATTAATTCAATTTCTAACCTTTGGACTTATTGCCTTGAAAGATTTGTTTTTAAACATCTAAGTAACGACCAAGTACATGAACAAGTAACGGGTTATAGATATAACAAAGATTCATCAATTGAGATTCTTAATCCTGAGACATTAAGAAAAAGATTTCAAAGAGCAAATTTACATATTGTATGGGAGTCAATAAGAACCTTTGAAGATAAACAAGCTCCAACATTACAAAGAATAAAAGATATTAAAAAGCCTGAATCTGAATATGTTAAGAACAGTATTAAATCTGTTATATCAACATTTATAAAATTAAATAAAGGTCATTTTGATTCACAAGATTTAACACAAATATTTATTGATGCAGATAATGAGTGTAAAGAAAAACACGGTGTTTCTATGATTGATAAAGCTCGTATAAATGCTTTAGATTACATTGTTAATGCAAATGTATTTTATGAAGAAAACGGACTTATACAATATGGTTTCCATAAATATAAAAAAGACTTTGTTAACAATCTACATGACACTTTCGCACTTGTACAAAATGAACCATCAAACTTTTATACTTTTCAAGAATTTCAAAAAAGACTATCAAAACTTTAAGGACTAATTATGAGATTAAGAACTAAAAAAGTTAATTTAAATTCTGTTCAATTAGCTTTACTTCCAGTTATAGCTGATTTGGTAGAAGAAAACATAAGAACACCAACTAATCAAAAAAGTATTAATCCTTATCAAATAGCAAAAATACTTCCATTTGATAAACAAACAATAAAAGTAAACATATTAAAACTAAAGGAGCTTAAAATATGAAATACGAATTATTAATTGAATCAGTTAAAAAACATGAGGGTTTAAGACTTAAACCTTATAGGTGTCCTGTAGGTAAATTGACTATTGGTTATGGTAGAAACTTAGAAGATACGGGAATAACAGAGGAAGAAGCTAACTTTTTATTAGTTAGAGATTTACAAAGAGTTCAAAACGCTCTAAGAAAAAAAATAAATTATGATGAATATCCATCACATGTTCAAAATGTACTTTTAGAAATGGGTTTTCAATTAGGGGTAAATGGTTTAATGAAATTTAAAAAGACTTTACAATTAATTGAGGAAGGAAACTATATAGGTGCTTCAAAGGAAATGCTTAACTCTAAATGGGCTAAGCAAACACCAAAAAGAGCTAATACACTATCAAAACTTATGAGAGAGGGTTTTTAAAATGTGGGCTTCAATTTTAACTAATTTTGTATTACCTTTAGCAGTAGATACTGTTAAAAAATATATAGATTCAACTGAATCAAAAAAAGATGATAAAGTACTTGAAGTAGTACAAAGTGGTGCTAAATATTTAGCTAATAAGGGTAACAATACTATTACTTTAGATTTATCAAAAGAACTTGATAAAAAAGAAATGGTATTCACTCAAAAACCAAAGTAATAAAATGTCTGGTATAGGTGGACTTCCAGAAGAAACTTATCATATTTCAGTATCAGCAGATAGTCCAATTGTAATTGGTTCTCCTGATATTGGACAAGGTGGTTCGGGTGTTAGGTCTAATTCAATTTACGAAAAATTTACTGCACTTGATGGATTATCTTACTTAAAAAAGATAAATAGCAATGTAAAGCATAAACCTATTAAATTTAAATATAAAAATACCTATTTAAAATGGGAAGGATATGACGGTGACAATAATTATTGGTATTGGTCTAAACCTAATTTTTATAATCATTATGTGTATCTCCTTCAAGGGTTTAAAGGTCTTGAATATAAAATTGATAAATATACTGATTTAGATGAAAATATGCCTTTTTATAAACAAAATCCACAATTGACACAAGCTTCAAAAAGTTTTATACAATCAGTTTCTTATTATGCTAATAGAGGAGCTTATGATTTAGAATATTATAAAGCTAAATATGGTGATAAAGATTTTAGAGAGACTCATAAAAATCTTGCTTATAGTTCTATTGATGAGTGGAGAAATGAAATAAAAGAAAATATTCAAGAAATGATTTTAAGTCATGCAAGAAGTGCATTAAAAGCTGGTGTACCATGTACAACTATTTTAAGTGAAATAAAAGAAAATTATCAAATTGTTGGATTAGATGATGAAATTTTTCTTAGTGCATGTAGAGAAGAAAAAGGTATAGAGCTTGGAAGAATGTATCATTCAAAAACTGAAGAAAGTATTTGTTGTATTGATGTAGAAATGCACCCTGATAAGTTTAGAAAACAAGGTGAATCTTTTCAAGATTATTTTTCAAGATTTAAAAATACAGTTCAATGGGGGAATTTATCCCTTACATATGATTTTTTATAAAGGATTAAAATGAGTACATGTGTTGATATATTAGCTAAACTAGATGCTATTGATTCAAGACTAGAAAATATAAAGTTAGGTCAAGAAGTTGTAGATAAAATTAATTCTATTGATTCAAATCTTACACAATTTATGACTGCTTTTAATGATTTTGAAACTTCTTTAAGTAATTATTTAAATCAAAATTTTACTGCCTTATCTGATAATCAATCTACATTAGGAAATCTTTTATCAAAAGTTGGTGATAACCAAATACATTCTGCTGAAAACTTAGTAAATTTATCTAATGGGATTAAAACTATTGGAACAATTGTTAAGGCAAATAATGATTCAATTAAATCTCTTTCTATGTCTAATGGTTCTTTACCTTCTGAAATTCTTCAACAGATTTCAAATATTGAAGCAGTAACTAATGCTTTGAATGAAGTAATACTTAAATAAGGGAGTTTATATGGAATATCCAGGTGTTGGTCATGTTGATGCAGTTATTGACATTGTAAAAGGTAAATATGATATTCCACAAGATAGTGGAGTACCTACGGGTGATGTTTTTGTTTATAGTGATTATAATCAATCAGGAACAACTGTTATTGAGAATACAAAGAAATCACCAAATATTGATATAGGAGATGGAACTATGCTTCAAAGCATTTTAAAAGATAATGGTGATATTGTTAAAAATGGTTTTGATAGTGTCAAGCAAGAATTAGTAAAAAATACACAAGAGCATATAAATAAAATGCTTTCATATGAAAAAACTTTTGATACTGCTATTGGTAAAATTAATACTTCAATTTCTACTAGTGGTATTAGTTTATCAAATGCAATAAAATCTCAAGCTGATAAGCAATCTGGAACTAATTCTATTTTAGAATCTATTTTAAATACAAATAAAGAAGTTGGTAAAAAACAAATTCAATACCATGACGAAAGATTAGAAGAAATTGAATTTAATAAAAAAGGTGATGGAACAAAAGATTCATTAGGTAATGATATTGTACCAAGAAAAGCAAAAGCTATAAAAGACGCAGAACTTGGAATTGAAGAGTCAAGAATGAATAATTTTAGTCATGGTGATTTATTAAATAGTTTAGGTTCTGAGTCTGATTCTTTAATTGATAAAATTCCTAATTTATTTAAAGAGGTTCAAGATTTTTACACTAATGTCTCATATGATGATTTAGACAATATTATCAAAAATGATAAGGAGTTTTAAGTGGGTAAAGTAACTGGAATAGTTTCAAATAGTGGTGAAGATTTTGTTGATGAGCTATCAACTTCTTTAACTTATAATTATGCTAATCAAGTATTCTCACCTATTGTAAAAGATTTAAATGAATCTGATTCTTTAATAGACCAAGCTTTAGGTGGTGCAGTATCAACTTTACAATTTGGTATTATGAATCTTGTTATTATTAGTGTAACTGAATATGCAATCACAAAAACAACTCTTGTAGGTGGTGCAGTATTAGTATTTCTTAAATCAACAAATGTTGCTAAAAAAGTTAGAGGGATTGTATCAGGTGCTTTAGGCTCTGTTCCTTTTGTTGGTCGTGGATTAGGTAAGGTTGTAGAGAGCACGGGTTCTTTTATCTCTAAAGATAGAGAGCTTATTGCAAAAATGGCTATGGATAACTCTAATAATATCTCAAGTACTATTGCACAAGAAAGACAAACACAAGCTTATATTAAATCTCAAAAATATAGAAAGAGAGATAAAACAGTAGACCAAGCTATTAGTATTAGAGGTCAATCTCGTTCTAAAAATATGGACTTATATATTCAAAATTTTAAAACTGGTTCATGGAGAAAAATTCCTTATCATAAAAAATTATATGAAGATTGTACAGGTCAAAAGTTTGGTGAGAATGGTTTAAGTTGGAATGTTGATTTTGTTGAAAGATTAAATAGTTATAAAGAGTTCGCAGTAAGTAGTGAGGGTGTAATATTTTCACAAGCAAAAGCAACTGTTGATTTACTTAATGCAACTGGTGCTAAGTTAGTTAGGTAGTATTATGAAACATTATCATGTAACTTTAACACAAGGAAGAAGTGATTCTATTGAGTGTCAAGCTGATTCAAAATCTAGTATATTAAACTTTTTTAATAATGTTTCTACTGCTGTAGTTTCTAGTGTTAAACAAGTTGTTTATTCAAAAACTAAAAAAATCAATTTTACTAAATCAATAGAACCATCAAAGGAAAAGGCATATAATAGAGTTGAAGTTTTTTGTAGGTCTAAATCATATGCAAAAATCTTTACTCTTTATCATGTTCCAATATCTGTTACAAAAGAAGTTTTAGTATCTAACTTTAAAAAACTTTTAATTGTAGATGAAGAAATTATTGATGTTTTTAATGTTGTCTTTTTTGATGATATTGAGGGCGTAGCCCGTGACTCTAATAATTCTTATCAATTGTTGTATAAGATAAACTCTAAAACACATCATATTGAGCTTGAAGCTAATGACTCACAAACAGTAATTGATTTCTTTACAAATGTACTTCAAAGAGATTTAGAAGAAGTTAGACATCATCAACATAAAGATACTAGAACTAAAATAGATGATGGTGATTATATTAAATATAAATCATGTTTCATAAAGAATAAACAAAGTGAAATAGGTACTATAAAAGTTCCAAAAGTTAAAAAGTCAATCAATGATATTGAATTTGATAAATTAGTATTAAATACTTTTTATATTGGTTCTCAAAAGGTTAATTCTTTATCTGTTACCACAAAATTTTAATTTTTCTAATTATTGATTTTTTATATAGGTGAAATAAATCATTTATAAATGCCTTTAAATCATCATTTTTTATCCTTTATTTCACATATTGACGCACTTATTTTTTTTTAGAATAATTTGATTACATTTTATAAATAAAAGGAAATATTATGGCAAAAAAATATCAAGTAAGACAAGTAGTAACTCTTAATGGTGAAAAAAAGTCAACTACTTTTGAGTTTTATGGTGAGCAAGATGAGTTAACTGCTTTTTGTTCTCAATTAGAGGGTGGTTATGAAGTAAAAGAAGTTGTTGATGCACTTTCAGATATGACTGCTGCTGATACTAATGTTGCAACTTCAAACCCAGTTACACAAATCACTTTAAGTGGTCCACAAAATCAGTATTCAATGATTAGACCTTATTCTGGTGTTATTCATTTTAAAAATACTGTTTCTGTTGATGATATTGCTAACAACTTAAAAGCAACAAATCCATTCCCACTTTTACCAACAGAGAAGCCAATTAGAGTTACTGTTAAAAGAAGTGAAACTTTTGCAGGTGGTTCTGTAACACCATAATCTTATGGTTTACACACAAAATAATTAAGGTTAGTCTTTTATTAGACTAGCCTTTTTTTATTTCTATAATAAAGGAAAAATATGAACTTAAATATTTTAAATAATATTGAAAAGACTCTTGAAGAACTTTCAAAACGTTACTTAGTTGATTCTTCTAATACAGATACTGAATTAAAAGATATTAAAGAAATTGATAAAGAATTAGGTGATTTACTTAATAGATTTAAAGAACTTAACGATATTAGAAATGTTTTAATTGATGTAGAAGCACAAGCTTTAATCAAACAATTAAATGATGAAATTATCGATTTTAAATCAAAAATTGATAATGGTTATTTTAAGGGTGATAAAGGTGATTCTTTTACTTTTAATGATTTCACTGCTGAACAACTTCAATCTTTTAAAGGAGATAAAGGTGATTCATTTACTTTTGATGATTTCACTTCTGAACAAATTGAAGCTTTAAAAATTAAAGGTGATAAGGGTGATAAAGGTGATTCATTTACTTTTGATGATTTTACTCCTGAACAACTTCAATCTTTTAAAGGAGATAAAGGTGATTCATTTACTTTTGATGATTTCACTCCTGAACAAATTGAATCGTTAAAAGTTAAAGGTGATAAGGGTGATAAAGGTGATTCTTTTACTTATGATGATTTTACTCCTGAACAAATTGAATCGTTAAAAGTTAAAGGAGACAAGGGTGATAAAGGTGATTCTTTTACTTTTGATGACTTCACTCCTGAACAAATTGAATCGTTAAAAGTTAAAGGTAATAAAGGAGATTCTTTTACTTATGATGATTTCACTCCTGAACAACTTGAAGCTTTAAAAGTTAAAGGTGATAAAGGTGATTCTTTTATTTATGATGATTTCACTTCTGAACAACTTGAAGCTTTAAAAGTTAAAGGTGATTCATTTACTTTTGATGATTTTACTCCTGAACAATTATTATCAATTAAGGGTGATAAAGGTGATTCTTTTACTTATGATGATTTTACGCCTGAACAACTTGAAGCTTTAAAAATTAAGGGTGATAAAGGTGATTCTTTTACTTATGATGATTTCACGCCTGAACAATTAGAATCTTTTGATAAGGGCATAGTTCAATTATTTCATAAGTTGATACATACTAAAACATCACAAACTGTTGATAACTCAGTTAATATTATTGGTTCAAATGGAGATTTTGAGTTAGAATTTACACCTAAGTATGATAATTCCAAAATTCAAATTTTTTTAAAGGCTTTTTGTGAAACTAGTAACCCACATAATACAAGAATTAATATTTTAAAGAATGGTTCTATACTTCACAATAAAGATAATTTAGATTCTTTTTGTTTGTCAATGCCTCTTTTAACTTATCATAATAATAATGACTCTACTCCTGAAATTATTTTAATTGATACTATCGATGATGTAAATATAGTTGCTAATGTTCCTATTGAGTATAAGTTTATTGCTTCATCTTCTCTTGTTGGTATTTTATCAGTGAATAGAACACTTGGTTATAATGTTAACGATATTGTATTTGAAACTAGTGTATCAGAAATTATTATAAAGGAGATTAGATGTTAGCACAAGCATTACTTAATTTATGTCCAAATATTAAATTTACTATCATTGGAGATGATTATAATTCTATCGTTACAGATTCAAACGATTTACCTAGTTTATCAGAGTTAAATCAAGAAGTTTCTCGCATGAAAGCATTAAAAGTTAATTCTATTGAAGTTAATAAAATTAAACTGGAATTAGAAGAAATTGATAAAAAATCAATTAGAGCTCTTAGAGAAAACAATCAAGATTTAATAAATCAATATGAACATGAAGCAGAAAATTTAAGAATACAGTTAAGGGCTTTAGAATGAATATAGAATTTTTAACTTTACTTATTGCAGTTTTTCAAATGATTACAACTCTTATATTTATTCCAGTTCTTAAATGGGCTTTTTCTTTAGAAAAGAGATTAATTATAATTGAAACAAAAAACGAAACTACTAAAGGTTAGATATTAATTTATCTAGCCTTTTTTTATAAGGCTAAAAATGAACCTATATACAATAAAAGAACTATCTAATATAGTTAAATATTCAACTCACTCAATTTATAGATTTAAAAAATTAATGGTTTTAGGTGAACACTATTTTCAAGTTCCACATGGTAAAATATTATTTAGTGATAAAGCTATTGATTTTTTTCTTAATAGAATAAAGGGAAAAAATGAAAATATCGAAAGGAAGTGTGTTCAAGAAGAAAGGAAGCCCGTATCTGTATATCAACATTTCCATCAACAAAAAAAGGTATTTAATTAATACCTATTTTGAACATGATAAGATTGAACATGTTGAGACTGTAGAACTTCCACTTCTTAAAGCTAAACTTTTTAAAGGTGAAATTACTCTTGATAATAAAGAGGAAACTTCAAATAAAAAATCTTTTTACTATTATAGCTCTATATATTTAAACTCAAAAAAGTTTTTAAAGATTGGAACTCTTTCAATTTTAGAGAGTAATATAAAAAGATTTAATAAAAAGTTTGGTGATGATTTAATAATAAATTTAAAGGCTAGTGACATTGAAAACTATCTATTTTCTTTAGATATTCAGCCACTAGTTTTTAGAAATTATCTTACTGTTTTTAAGGGTATATTTGAAAAAGCTTTGTTAGATGGTGAAATTAATATTAATATTTGTAAATTAATTAAACCACCTAAAAATAAGCCTAAAGAAATAGAACCTTTTTCAGTTGATGAAGTTAATTTATTAATAAATGAGTCATCAGGTTGGTTTAAAAACTATTTAGCAATAGCATTTTATACTGGTTGTCGTGTTGGTGAACTATTTGCTTTAAAATGGCAAAATATAGATTTAAAAAAGAAACGTATTTATATAAATGCTTCAAGAGGTAATTATAAAGAGGGAACTACTAAAACTGGAAAGTCTAGATATGTTCCTATTTTTGATAATTTGGTTTCATATATTAAATCTCAAAGATTAATTACAGGTATGAATACATATGTTTTTTTAAATAGTAAAGGAAACTGTTTAACAAGTAGTGGAATAGCTCGTTATCATTGGAATCCTTTATTAAAAAGGTTAAATCTTCCACAACGACCTATTTATAACACTAGGCACACTTTTGCTACTAATATGATTATGAGTAATATTGTAGATATGAATAAAATTGCTTATTGGTTAGGTCATTCTAATTTAAGAATGTTAATATTGCATTATAACAAATTTATTAATTCTGATTTAGATAATTTTGATTCAGATTTTGATGTTTTTAGTGTTAAAAATTGTCACAATGAGTCAAGAATTGCCTAAAGTTGGTATTATTTAATATTTAGTTATAATAATATTGAATACATAAAAAGGCTATGCCATGAAAAAAAATAAATTAGCTTTAATACTATCATCTATATTAATCATCTACTCAATCTTAGGTTTTGTTGCTGTTCCAAAAATAGTTAAACCTATTATTATAGATAATATAAATGCAAATATTACACAAAAAGCAAGCTTAGAAAAAGTATCTTTCAATCCGTTTTTACTTACAGTATCACTGGAAAACCTAAAAATCCAAGATAAGAAAGAAACGACATTTTCTATTGATTCATTAACTATTGATTTCAATCTTTTTAGAACTATTAGTGAAAGACACCTAGCTTTCCAAGATTTACAGTTAGTTAATCCTTATATTCATGTTATTGAAAATGAAGATAAGAGTTTCAACCTAGAAAAACTAGTTAAACCAAGCGAAGAAACTACTTCAAAAGAAGAGACTCAATCAAGCGAAGCAACAGAACCAATCAAGTTTCAGATTTACAAAACAGCTATTCAAAAAGCTAAAATCAAGTTCACAAAACTACAAAAAGATAAAAAACCTTTTGTAGTAAATATCAAAGAGTTTAACTATACATTCTATGATATGGGGACTTTTAGAAATATCTTAGCTTCACATAGTTTAGATATTTTGATAAACAAACACACAAGACTAGATATAAATGGTGGACTTAGAGTTCATCCTTTCCATATGTATGGAAATGTAAAACTTTCAAGTCTTAGACCAAGTGAGTTTTTACCATATAAAGAAGAGTTATTTAACTTCAAACTAACAGATGAGACAAATATTGATTTAGCTTTTGGGTATAACGTAGATACAAAAAAAGAGTTAGATATAAAAATCAATAACTTAGACTTTGCACTTACAAACCTAAATATCATGCAAAACAAACACTCAACGGTATATTTAAAAGCCCTTAAAATACAGGACTTAAATCTTAACTACCCAGAAAATAGTTTAGATATTCAAGCTTTTACTTTAGAGCAATTAAACACAAAGATTATCAAAGATAAAAAAGAAGTTATAAATCTTACAAAGCTTGTAAATATCGAAGAAGAGAAAACTTCAAAAAAAGAAGAAGAAACAAATGCACAAACTGAAACTTCTAAGCCATGGAAAGTAAACTTAGCTAACATAAATATAAACAATACAAAAGTATTATTTGATGACCAAAAAGCTTTACTTTCAACTATGATAAAAGATATAAACCTTCAAGGGAAAAGTTTAAAAATTAACAACAAAGATATTACACTAGAAGAACTCTCTTTAAAAAATAGTTTAGATTTTAAAGATACAAAAAACAAACTTGAAGTAAGCACTCTAAACAATAGCTTCTCAGTAAGAAACATCTCTACAGATACAATAAACAATCAAATAGGCTATCTTGATTTAAAATCACAAGAGATAAAAGTATCTGACAAAAAATCAAAAACTTATATCACTACAAAAAACTTTGATATAAATATCAATGAAGTGAAAAACAAAAACCAAAATATAGAGATATCAAAAGTAAGTTTAAATAGACCAACTATTTTAATTGATGATAAAAAAACAGATAAAAAGATTTCAATAAACAAACTTCTTATTGATGTAAATAAAATCAAAAAAGCAGGTACTAAAGTTACAGTTGACAATATAAAAGTAAATGAACCAAGCTTTAGCTTTAAAGACAACAAAGCAAAAACTGACATTCAAGCAAAAGATATCAATCTATTAGTAAATAAAATAACTCATAATAACAACGAATTAAAAATTGTCTCATCTTCTATAAACAAACCTTTTATAGCAGTTACACTAGGAAAACAAGCTAAGAAAAAAGAAGAAGAGAAAAAGAAAGTTGCTAAAAAAACAGTTGCTAAAAAAGAGAAAAGCAATTTCTCATTTGATATTGGTCCAGTTAAAATCAAAAATGCTCAAATGGTATTCCAAGATAAAAACCTACCAATACCATTTAAAACAAATATATCAAAACTACATGGAGACTTTTCAAGACTTCACTCTAGTTCTTCAAAACCAACAAAACTTCAGCTAGAAGGAAAAGTTGATAAATATGGTTATACAAAAATTACAGGAACAGTAGATATAAATGATATAAAATTTTTAACTGATACAACTATTTTATTTAAAAATATTGCTATTAAAAACTTCACTCCATACTCTGGAAAGTTTGTGGGAAGAGAGATAGATAGTGGTAAATTAAACCTTGATTTAAAATACAATATTAGAAAATCAAACCTTGATGCAAAGAACTCTATTATAATCAGTGATATAAAACTTGGAAAACAAGTACAAAGTGAAGATGCAGCAAACTTACCACTTGATTTAGCAATTGCTCTTTTAGAAAATAGCGATGGTGTTATTGATTTAGAACTTCCTATTACGGGAAATGTAGATGACCCACGATTTGCTATTGCTCCAATTGTATGGAAAGTATTTACAAACTTAATAGTTAAAGCTATATCTTCACCATTTACACTATTAGCATCAGTTCTTGGAATAGAAGCAGATGAGATTAAAAGTATTGATTTTGAGTATGGAAATACTACAATTATAGCCTCAGAAAAAGAAGCCTTAGATAATATTGCAAAAATTCTTGCAAAGAAGAAAAGACTTGCTATAAATGTATCTCCATCATATCATCAGATATATGACACCCTTGCAATACAAGATAAAAAGTTTGATAAGTTCTTAGAAAAAAGAATGAAAAAAATAGTAAAAGGTGATGAATACAAAGAAGCACTTGAAGACCTTTTTGAAGAAACATTTAAAGATAAAGATTTAGATGACATAGAAGAGATGTTTGAAAAAACTGATAAAAAAGGTAAAAAATACTTTGATAACAAAGCTTATGTTGAGTATCTAAGAAAAACTCTAGCTAGTCTACAAAAAGTTTCTACAAATGAGCTTGAAACATTAGCTAAAACAAGAAGTCAAAATATTTTAGACTATCTAATCAAAGAGAAAAAAGTAGAAAAAAATGCAATTGTAATTGATGAAAAAATCAATGTGCAAATCGATGAAAAAGATAAATGGTCAACATTTAACCTAAGTGTATCAGTAAAAAAGTAAAATTAGTTTAACTTATATATTAACTATTTTATTTACTTATAATTATTATAATAGTAATATTCTTTTAAATATAAACAAAAAGGAATATTACTATGAAAAAAACACTACTTTTAATCCTTGCTATTGCTCTATTCTTTGCTTATGGAATATATGAACAAGTTAATAAAAAAACTATCAAATCAAAAAGAGTAGCTTGCCAAGAGCAAACAACTACCTTTGAAAAAATATCAAATAAAGACAAAATCAAAGAAGCAATAAACTTATTAAAAACTCAAAATATAAAAATGACTTCGGATATTGAGTACTCTACAATTATGAAATCAGTTTTAATAAATCATTACACAAAAAAGAATCTACAAACAGATGTAGATGAAGTTCTTAGCTCATATTTCACTTCAAATAAAGATTCAAAAAAGAAACTTGAAATAGATTATTATATATATGAAAATGACAAAGAAGACAAAGGCAAAAAGAATAAAAAAGCTAAGTTATATGCTGGTTACTTAGTATTTGAGTTTAAAGTTGATGAAAAGCAAGTATATAAGATTCAGACTGATTATATGAAAGAAGATGGAAATGACATAAAACAAAGAATAGAATGTGTATTTAAATCATTCATTTCTTTGAATCATTATTAGGTGGACCTTCATGAAAAATCATCCAGAAACTATGTGGAAGAACTGAAACAATACCTGTTATAAATAAAATTGTAAATAAAAATTCAACAAACATATCTGACTCCTAATAGTATATATTAGGAATTATAGTCAGATAAAGTATCAGAAAAGTAATATTTTATTTTTGATGTAAATATACATCTCTTATAGGGAAAGGAATCTCAATAGAGTTTTTCTTTAGAGTCTCAAAAATAGCAAAGTTTACTTTGTATTGTGTCTCAAAATAGTTGTTTGTTTTTGCCCAATATCTATACTCAACATTTACAGAAGAGTCACCAAACTCTTTTATACCAACTTGAGGTTTAGCTTCTTTAGAGATAAACTCATCAAACTTATTTAACTCATTTAAAATCAAAGAGATAGTTTTATCCATATCACTATCATAGGCAACACCAATTGTTGCTTCTACAATTCTATAATCAAAAGAGTTAACAATAACCTCTCCAATAATATATTTGTTTGGAACTGTTATTTGTTCACCATCTTCTGTTAAAAGTACTGTATAACCTAGTTTTATCTCTTCTACAACTCCAAATACATCTTGTACTGTAATCGTATTTCCTACAATAAAAGGTCTAGTGATAATAATAGAAAGCCCTGCTCCATAGTTTGATAGTGTTCCTTGTAAAGCAAGTCCTGCACCAAGTGAAGCAGCACCGATACCAGCAATAAATGGAGTTAAAGTAATACCTAGCTTTCCAACTGCAATTATCACTGCACCAATTATAATTGCAAATCTAACAGCATTTACAATAAACTTTGTAAGAGTTACATCTAAATTATTTTTATCACAAAGTCTTTGTACAGCTTCTGATACTTTTTTACCTATGTAAAACCCGAGTATTAAGATGATTATAGCACCAAGAATTTGGAAACTATAATTCATAAAAAACTCGATTAAAAGATTATATACCTTTTGTATTGATTGGATTTCTTGTTCCATTTGTTCCATACTTTTCCCTTATAGTTTTATAACTTTTGCACCAAAACCACCGCTACTTGGGTGTGCATCTTCATATGCTTTTACTTTTGGATGTTTGTCAAGATATTTTTTAGTAGCAGCTGCTAATTTTCCAGTACCAATACCATGGTAAACTAAAACTTCATCAAAACCAGCAATTAAAGAATCAGAAATAAACTTATCTAAGTTTTCTAAAGCTTCTTCTACTCTTTGTCCATGTAAATCTAGTTTTACATGACCAGAATCTGGTTTTTGAACTGTAACTGTTGCTTTTGGTTTTTGTTTTATTTTAGGAGGATTTCCACTTCTTGAAAGGTCAACTAATGGAACTTGAAGTCTCATTCCCATCTCATTTTCAATAAAGGCTCTTTTACCTTTAATTGAAATAATAACACCTTTTGAGTTTCTATATTTAACTCTATCACCTTCTTTTAAATTCTCCTCAACGTCTTTTACTTTTTCAGTTTTGATTTGTGAAGCTTTTTCATGGGCTGTATTTAAGTGTCTATGTCCCTCTTTAGAGATTTTTGCTTTGATTGCTTTTTTAGCTTCATCCCTTGCATCTCTATACTCTTTGTGAAGTTTTGATTTTTCCATGAAGATATGATTATCTAAACTCTCTTTTGTATCTTTTAGATTTCTATTTAATCTTTCATGCTCTTTTATCTCTTCATCTAGTTTCGCAATCTTTTGTTTAAACTCAATTTCTAGGGCTGAACTTCTTTCAATAAGCTCATTTAATCTATCTTTATCTTCCCCATAAACTTGCTTAGCTCTTTTGATTACATTATGAGGAATACCATATCTACTTGCTGTTTCAAAGGCATATGATTTTCCAATAGTTCCTTGTAAGAACTCATAAGTTGGTTTTTGGTTTTCTTCATCATAAAGTGCGGCTATTAACTCAACATTTTCATTTGAAGCCATAAGAGCTGCAAGTCTTTTATGGTGAGTTGTAATAATAATCTTCATATCTTTTTGAATTAAATCTTCAATTATCACTTTAAACAGACTTGCTGCTTCATCTGAGTCTGTTCCAAGCTCGATTTCATCAACTCCAACAATTGCACCTTTGCTAGAAAATAGTTTAGAAAACTCTACCATTCTTCCTGCAAAAGTTGAGATATCATTTTTTACACTTTGAGGGTCATCTAAAACTGCTTGAATTGACTTGAAGTTTCCAATTTCTGTCTCATGGTGAGCATTATAAGGAAGTAAATATTTAGATAAAAATACTGCACTTAAAATGGATTTTAACATCATAGTTTTACCACCGGCATTTACACCTGTAATCATAACAACTGATTTACTAAAATCAATAGAAATAGGTTTTGGTTCATGAAGTGCAGGATGCTTAAACTCTACAAGTCTATTTTTACCTTTTTTATTTGGTAAGATAAAGTTTTTATCGCCTATTTTTGCGAAGTGCAGTCTTGCTTGATAGTGGTCAAACCTATCAAACTCTTTGTTAATAAACTTTAAAAACAATAAATGCTTTTCAAAAGTTGAAGTGATTTGTTTACAAAGTTTTAATAAAATCTCTTCTTGTTTATTCTGTAAATCATTTTGTTTTTGTTTTAAACTACTTACACTATGAGGTAATACATAAAAGAATCCAGAGTTTGAACGGTCTAAAACCTGTGCTTTTAAAACATGATTAAACCCTCCTCTTACAAGTAAACACTCTTCACCATTTATATAATGAACTTGAGAATCAACCATATAAGATCTAATCTTACTTGAATTTATTGTTTTATAAAGGTTTTGTTTTATCTCTTGCTTATTTTGTTTTATTGCTTCAACAACTCTATCATAGTCTTCATCTATTCCATGTTTTAACTTTGCTTTTTCATCAAAATAATCACAAACTTTTATAAGCTCAGAAGGAATAATAATTTTTTCTACCCACTCTTCTAACTTACCTTCAAAGGAGAACTTTTTTAGATATAAAAAGTAATTAATAATTTTTATAAATTCGTATATTTCATAAGATTTTAAAATACCTTGTTTTTGAATATGAATTATTTGTGTATCTAAGTTTTCTACATTTTGTGGTTGTTTTATTTCATAATTTGAAAGTTCATTTATCAATCTAAAATGAAGATTGATATCACCCTCTAGCACTACAGGCTTTTGCCTTGCAAAAAGTTTTGAAAAAGAGTCTATATACTCTACTAAATCTAATTTTTTTAATATTTCATTCATAGGCGCATTATATCTTAAAAGCATTGATTATTTTATAAATAATATTTTGTTGTAATTATTTATAATTAGAAAAATTAATAACTCTACATAATAAAATTCACAGAATTGTTATTATACAATCGCGCGTTTAATTACTGGTAGGGAATAATAAATGGGACGAGAAATAACTTTAGACAAGGATACAATGATTGTGTCCGAAACTGATGAAAAAGGCATAATGATTTATGCCAACGAAGACTTCTGTAAAATCGCTGGATATACAAAAGAGGAGTTGATTGGTCAACCACATAACTATGTTAGACATAATGATATGCCTAAAGCTGCTTTTGAAGATATGTGGAAAACAATCCAAAATGGAAAAATATGGAAAGGTATTGTAAAAAACAAGACTAAAGATGGTGGATTTTATTGGGTAAATGCTACAGCTTTTCCTTCAAGAACTGCAAATGGGAAAAAAAGATATGTGTCTGTAAGAGTTAAACCAACTCCTAATGAGATAGAAAAGGCAGAAGCCCTATATAAAAGCTTAAGATAAAGGGAGTTGATGTTTTTTAAATCAAACAATACAGAAAATATAATTAATGCACTAGATCAAATAGAAGAGTTTGTAAAAGGGAATACAAATTCTATTGAACTTGATGAATTAAAAAAAGATGATAAAATTTTAAAAAAGATTCACTCTCTTGCAAACTTAATAGCGCACAAACAGGAAGAAGATGTAACTATTTATGGTGAAATCATGATTTGTGCAGAGAAACTGTCTGATGGTTTTATTGATGATAGAATTACAAAAACTACATCAAATGCAAAGCTAAACTATATTGCTAAGACTTTTAATAAGATGTCAAATAAGCTTGAAGAGTCTTTAATAGAGATTGATAAAGTATTAGATGAATACTCTAAACAAAACTTTTTAACAAGTATAAATGAAGATTTATTCCGTGGCGGAGAGTTAAAAAACTTATCAATTGGAGTAAACTACTTAAAAGATGAGATTACTAAAAATCTTATGTCAACGTATAGAACAAGTCTTGTTATGCAAAAAGAATCAAAGGTTTTACTTGAAAATAGTACTAACCTTTCTGAAGCCACATCTTCACAAGCTGCATCTTTAGAAGAAACTTCTGCTGCAATTGAAGAGATTACAAATAGAATTGTATCTACTTCACAAACAGCAAAAGAGATGTCAATTTATGGTAAAAATGTAAAAGATGAAATCAAAGAAGGTATGAACTTATCTTCACAAACAGTTCAAGCAATGGATGAGATAAATAACTCAACAAATGCTGTACATGAGGCTGTTGAGATGATTGACCAAATTGCATTTCAAACAAATATTCTTTCACTAAATGCTGCTGTTGAAGCTGCAACTGCTGGTGAAGCAGGAAAAGGTTTTGCAGTTGTTGCTGGTGAAGTTAGAAACCTAGCAGCTAGATCTGCTGAAGCTGCAAAACAGATAAAAAGTTTAGTAGAAAATGCCACAAGTAAAGCAAATGAAGGTAAAACAATTGCCGATAAGATGATTGAAGGCTATGGAATACTAAATGAAAATATCAATGAAACTACAAAACTTATTCAAGATGTAGTTGAAGCTTCTATAGAGCAAGAAAGAGGAATATCTCAAATTAACTCAACAGTTTCAAATATTGATGTTTTAACTCAAAGAAATGCAGATATTGCTGAAAATGTAAAACATATTTCACATAGTTTAAGCAAAATTGCCGATAAAAATGTAGAGAGCACAAGTCATATGCAGTTTGAAGGAAAAGATACGCTAAAGATTAGAGACTCTGTGTCACCAAAAAGTTACCAAGGCCAAGAAAGACGTCAATTTTAATGGTGCTTAATAATTTTTTTTATAACTTTAAGGTATCATTCTTGTCACATTTAATTACTAAAAATAGGGATATATTATGTTAGAAAGAAAAGGTTCTATACTTTCGGTTAGAAAAGACGTAAAAGTTTTTGACTGTACTATAAGAGATGGTGGACTAGTTAATAATTACCACTTTACTGATGATTTTGTAAAAGCTCACTACGAAATGTGTGTTGCGGCTGGAATTGACTATATGGAAATCGGTAAAAATGTATCACCAACTGTTATGAGTGAAGATGAGTATGGACCATGGAACTTCTGTAAAGAAGAGGATATTAGAAGAATTGTAGGTGAAAACAATACTAATATGAAAATTGCTACTATGGCAGATGTTGGAAGAACTATTAAAGAAGAGATTCCACCAAAATCTGAATCAGTAGTTGATATGATTAGAATTGCTACATATATTCACCAGCTTCCAGAAGCTATTGAGTTAATTGAAGATTTCCATGCAAAAGGTTATGAAACTACATGTAATATCATGGCTATTTCAAAATCATTTGATGATGAGTTAACAGAAGTTTTAACACAATTAGCTGAAACAAATGTAGATGTAATCTATATTGCAGATAGCTTTGGTTCTTTTTATCCAGAACAAATCAATAAACTAACAGACAAATATTTATCATTTGCAAAACCAGCTGGTAAAAAAGTTGGTATCCATGCGCACAATAACCTGACACTTGCATATGCAAATACTTTAGAAGCTATGATTTATGGAACTAGTTACCTTGATGTAACAGTTAGTGGATTAGGTAGAGGTGCAGGAAACTGTGCTATGGAATTATTACTTGGGTTCTTAAAAAATCCAAAATACAAATTAGCTCCTGTATTAAAATTCATTGAAGAGCATATGGTTGCTTTAGAAAAGGAGTTAGACTGGGGTCCAAGCGTACCGTACATCATTACAGGTCACTTAAATGAACACCCAAGACCAGCTATGAAAGCTAGAGATAAAGGTGATACTGAATACGTTAAATTTTATGACAAATTAACTGAAGAATACAGTTAAGATTTCATAAACGAAGAATCACATTTAACTCTTTAAAAGGCTAGTAAAACTACTAGCCTTTTTTTATGCTTCAAACTCTTTTTTAACTAACAATTCCAAGATAAAATACGTAATATAAACAAGGGTACATAACTAAGCATGACCCAAGTACAAATAAATCTTCTTTCATAAATTTATTTTACATCAATAAGATATTACAAAAGTATCATTTTATAGTGTTTTTCTATTTTTTAACTGTTAGTAAAATTCATTATAAAAAAGAGTGAACAAATAATGTCTGGCAAGCTTTGATGATGGGATTTGGTGGATTTAAAGAAGAAGAAATAGAAAAAGCAGTAACTGCTTTTTCTAAGATATGGTTTGAGTCAATTAGTTAAAAATATATGACTCTTTTTCTACTAAATTGCTATCAAACGTTATAAGATGTGCTTCTTCTCCTACTTCAAAAGAAGCTCTTTCTTCATTTGTTACAAGTAGAGCATTACTCTCATAAAGTGCTGTAATCATAGCAGCACCGTATTTATTTTCCCTTGTAACTTTAAAGTTTCCACTCTCTACTTTTCCAAGGACTATATTTACTTTTCCTTGTTTTACAGTAAATCTTTGAGTATTCATAGCAAAAGTTGTATCATGATAAAAGGCTTTACTTCCTTGTTTTTTACTAAGTACTGGCAAAATGAAAAGATATGTATTTATTAAAGCAGGAAGAGGATTTCCAGGTAAAGAGATAACTACAGTATTATCCATTTTACCCATCATAATTGGTTTTCCAGGTTTAATATTTACTCCATGAAAGGCAACTTTTAAACCATTTTCTTTGAAAGCTTGTGAAATAAAATCAGCATCTCCCATAGAGATACCACCAGTTGAAATAACTACGTCATATTTTTTAAGATTTGAAATACAATTTGAAGACTCTTCTAAATTATCAGGGATAACTCCACAATAAGAAGCTTCAAAACCTTTTTGATTTAATAAAGAGATTATTCCATATGAGTTACAGTTATAAATCTCTTCATCATCAGATGTTTCCCAAGGCTCTTTTAATTCATTTCCAGTTGAGATTACGGCAATAGAGATTTTCTTTACAACTTCTACCATTGTGATTCCTTGTGAAGCTAAAAGAGTTATATGAGAGAAATTTATAGTTTCACCCTTTGTAATTAAACTATTTCCTTCTTTTTGTTCTTCACCTTTTAGTCTTAGGTGATTTCCTTTTTTGATTTCACTTGGAATTGTTACTTTAGTTTCGCTAACATCACTACAAAGCTCTATTGGAATAATAGTATCTACATCGTCTGGAACTTTTGCACCAGTCATTATTTTGTAGCATTCATTTTCAGCTAAAGAAGCAGAACTTCCTTTATCTCCTGCAAAGATTTTACTTTTTATTGTTAAAGTTTTTCCTGCATCACTAGCTTTTACAGCAAAGCCATCCATTGCAGAGTTGTTAAAAGCAGGTAAGTTTTTAATACAAATAATATCTTTAGATAAAACTCTTCCTAATGCTTTTTCTAAAGGAATTGATTCAATTAAAGTTGAAGTATCTGCTAACTCTAAACTTTTTTTGATTGCTTCTTCTAAGCTAATAAATATTTTATTCTTCATTTAAAGCCTTAATTTGTCTATATTTTAAATAGATAGTTTTTACTATTTTTTTAACATCTATTTCTTCATTAGTTTTATAAAATGACAAACTAATAGAGTTTCTACTAGTAAGCTCATCATAACCCATCTGTTGAATTATTTGAGAGGGTTTAGAAAGTCCTAAAGAACACCCTTCTCCATTTGAAATAAAAATCTTATTTAAAGCAAGTGTTCGTATTAATTCCCTTGCTTTTATTCCTTTTAATCCAAAGTGTAAAGAGTACTCTAGTGTTTCACTTGGTTCTACAAAAAAATAGATATCATCTTTGAATAATACAATTAATTCATCTAAAAACTCTTGCTTCAAGTCATGATTAAAGTTTTGATTTTTTATTCCATCTAAAGTATATTTTACAGCAAAGGTATCAATTTGACCTATAGAAAGCTGTTCAAACTCTTCTTCATTGAAAAGTAAAACAGAAGCTGAACAAACCCCAAAAAGTTTATAAGAATCAAAATATATCACATCACTAAGAGTATCTTTATGAGCAGTTGCATTTGAGATAATTTTTGCTTTTGTTTTAGTTTTAACCTCTTCTAGTGAAGTTTTAACAAAAGTATCCATTACGTAAGAAGATAAAAAAAGAAAATCTATATCTTTATTTTCTAAATCATATAAATTTACTTTTCCATCTTTATTTAAAGAAAGCCAATGAACATTAAATCCAAGCTTCTCATATAGTTTTGCACCATCAATTAATGCTTTACTTTCACCTAAACTTACAGCAATATTTGAATTAAGTTCTAAAAAAAGACCTAAAAAGCCCTCTTTTGAAAAAGAAAAAGTTTTAAACTTTTTAAAGCCAAAGTTATCTTTATACTCTTTTGATAAATCATCAAAAAACTCATTTGGAGTAAGTGCATCTAAAGATAAAATATCTAAACAACTATCTTCTAATTTATGATATTGAAGACTATTTAGTTTTAGCAACTTTCTTACCCTTTCTTTCTCTAAAACAACCTAACTGACAATTTGTAACTTCAATGTCAGAATTTTTAACTGTAGAACCAACAGTTCTTAAACTACTATTTCTTGCTTCTTCAAAAAGAACTTTACACGCTAATTGCTTAGTTCCACTGTAGCTTTCTTTTAAGTTTTTATATACTTCAATATTTGGATCAAAGAACTTTAACTTTCCAAAAACTCCTAATTCACAATTAGTAATTCTTATTCCTAAACTCTTTGTAACAGCAGACATTTCTCTTGGCTTTTTACCAATTAATCTTGCTACTTTAAAAGCTTTAAGACATGATAGTCTTCCATCTGCATCTAAGTTTGTAAGAAGTAACTCTTTTTGTGTATTATCAAGTTGTATATTTATATTGTCATCTATACTAGACATCTACTCTTCCTGTATGAGTATAAAGGTTCATTTTTTTGTTTCTTGCAAAACCAATTAAAGTGATACCATGTTCGTTAGCACTTTTAATACCTTGGAATGTTACTGCTGCTTTAGATACAACAATTGGTATTTTATGCATAACACATTTTACAACCATTTCCATTGATAATCTTCCACTAGCATAAAGAACAGCTCTTTTAACATCTTTTCTTTCTAAACTAGCTTGTCCAATAACTTTATCAATAGCGTTATGTCTTCCAATATCTTCTGAAATATATACTGTACCATCTTCAAGCACTAATTCTGCTTTATGAACACATCCAGTATTATCAAATAATTCACTTGGTGTATTAAACTCTTTCATATGAGCTAAAATATCTTTTGCTTTTACAGTATAGTCAGTACTTACAAAGGCACAATCAAAAGTTTTCTCTGCATTTCCTGTTACACCAACACAACAACCTGAAGTTAAAGTTTTCTCTTTAAATAGGTTTTGGAAACCTTCTTCACTTACATTTGCAATAACTTCTACTTTTAAACCATCTTCACTTACATTGATTGTTTGAATATCATCTACACTATTTATAACAGCTTCACTTAATAAAAATCCAACAATATGAGCATCTTGGTTTTTGGCAATTGTCATTACTGATAAAAACTTTTCACCATTTAAAAAAAACTCTACTTTTTCTTCTCTAATAACATAATCTTCTAAAATCTCTGACCCATCTTCATAGACTCTATCAATAATCACTTCTTTACAGTATTGTGAAGAGTTTGTATGAAAAGGGCAGAAGTTTTCACTTCTGTATGGCTTAGTCATACTATTTCCCTTTTCCTTCAATATCTGCTAAAACATCTGGTGCTAATTGCTCTAAATGTTCTCTTGGATATTTTCCAGTAATAATACCTTTTAAGTTTCCTTTTATTGCTACTCCTACAGAATAAACAAAGTCCATCATGAAGAACATAATCATAACAGATGAACCAAAGTGAATATATAAAAGTAACCTCTTAAACTGAATAAATTCACCATGAGTGAATGCATCCGGATGTAAGAACCAAATTAAGAAACCACTAACTAGTAAACCTCCACCCATCATTACAAAGAAGAAATAAATAATTCTTTTCATAGGCTTATACTTACCAGGAAGGATAATCTTGTTTGTTAAACTATTTCTGAATAAAAGTTTAGCATCTTTAAATGCAATAATACTCATTAATAGCCAAATTGGAAACCATGCAATTCCAGTAACTTCATGTAATCCTCTTAAGAAAAATGCGATATCACCACCGCCAGATCTTAGTCCCCAAGTAATATTAAAACCAGTAATTATAAGAGTAATTACGATTAAAATATTTGCAATCATCACAAATCTTTGAAATAGTGAGAATACTTGAACTTCGTCATCTGGTTTAGTAATAACAGCTTCTTTTCTACCGTACTTAACATACATAAAACAAAAAATTGCAATTTCAGCAACAAATACCCACCAAATAAAAAGCTGTCTTTCATTACTTGCTCTGATTATCTCAGGAGCAAAAGCTTCATATCCTGGTCCAAAGGCTTTATTAACCATTGCTTCATAAGTAGAACTTGGTGGAGTTAAAACTCCATCCAGGTTCCCTGTAAATAGGATTGCTAACTTGTACTTAATAAAGTAGTTCCAGTCAATTACCATCAGGAACTCAATAAATACAAATCCCACTAATGATAGCCCTAGAAATGTTAAAATATATGCCTTATTTCTTTCGTAAAACGAGCTATTGTCCATTTATATTACCATCCATAAGATTCTGTTGCGATACCTTTTCCTTTGTGCGTAGCTCTATATGTTTTAATTAAAGCAACCTCGTCAGCATCACCAACAAGTAGCGCTTTAGTAGAACACATTGAAGCACACATAGGAACCTTACCTTCTGAAATTCTATTTTGACCGTATTTATGGAACTCTTCTGAAGAGTTAGTTTCTTCTGGACCACCTGCACACATAGTACATTTATCCATTTTACCTTTTGTTCCAAATGCACCGTCTTTAGGGAACTGAGGAGCTCCAAAAGGACAAGCAAATAAACAATAACCACAACCGATACAAACATCTTTATCATGTAATACAATTCCGTCTGTTCTGATATAGAAACAATCAGTAGGACAAACTTGTTGACAAGGAGCATCACTACAGTGCATACAAGCCATAGATACAGAAATCTCTTTCCCTACTACACCTTCATTTACTGTAACAACTTTTCTTCTGTTTACACCAACAGGAACTTCATGAGCCTCTTTACACGCAACTACACACCCATTACAATCAATACATAGGTTTTCATCACAATAAAATTTCATTCTTGAAAATTCTGGTTGTTTTCCCATATTTATTCTCCTATGCTCTTTCTAATCTTACTAGAGAACATTTAGTCTCTGGACAAGAAGTTTGTTGATCGTAACCATAACTTGTAACTTGGTTAGAACTCTCACCGAATGCATATGGTGCAGTCGCTGCTGGATATCTCTTACCTAAGTGTTCACCACTCCAGATACCAGAGAAGTTTTGTGGTAAGAATACAGAATTTTCATCTACTCTTAAACTGTGTACACATTTAATTTTGATTTTTCCGCCACCAGTTCCATGAACCCACATCATTTCACCATCTTTGATTCCAAGTTTTGCACCTAGTTCTGGGTGTACTTCACCGTACATTTCACCTGCAAGCTCTGCTAAGTATTTAGAAGCTCTTGTTTCAGTACCAGTTCCCATATGCTCAACAATTCTACCTGATACAATATTCACTGGATAATCATTTACCCATACTTGTGCATTTTGCTCAGATTTATATCTAACATTTGTTCTATAGTGATTCTTAATATCGTCAACTGCTGGATATTTTTTAACTAAATCAGGTCTAAATGAGTGTAATGGCTCTCTATGCTTAGGAATATTATCTCTAAAGTTCCATACAATAGTTCTAGCTCTAGCATTTCCATATGGAGCAAGTCCAGCTTGAAGTGCATATTTTACTAGGATACCACTATCATCAGTTTTCCAGTTTGTACCTTCAACTGCTTTTTTCTCTTCATCAGTTAATTTAACACCTGCTAATTCTTCAATGTTTTTATAAGTGATTTCTGCATAACCACCTTTAACTTTAGAACCAACTGGAGCAACACCATTAGCTGCTAATAAACTCTTTCCGTTTCTTTCAGTACCGAATCTAGCTCTGAATCCCATACCACCTTGTGATACTGGTAAGTTTATGTTATATAATACTGGACTTCCAGGGTGTTTTTCATCCCAACAAGGCCATGGTAAACCATAATATTCTTTAGAAACTGGTCCTTTACCTTTTAATGAAGTAGAGTTAAATAAGTGCCAATTATCAGTATGCTTTTTAATTCTTTCTGCTGTTCTACCTTGGAAACCAATAGTTTTTAAACTTCTTGCAATCTCATTAGTAGCATCTTCTGGCCATTTAAAGTTTTCACCTTTACCCATACCAGCAATAAACTCTTTATAGAATCCCATTCTCTTAGCGAAATCGAATAAGATATCGTGGTCTGTTCTTGCTTCATATAAAGGATCTACAACTTTATATCTCCATTGTGCAGTTCTTGCAGTATTTACAACTGTACCTTCAGTCTCAACTTGTGAAGCTGCTGGTAATAAGAACATATTATCATTTCTTGTAGTGATAACTGCTGCATCATTTACATAAGGATCAATAAATACAACTAAGTCTAAGTTGTCTAATGCTTCTTTTACTTTGTGCGTTTGAGTAATTGTAGAAATACCATTACCGATACAAACTAGTGCTTTTAAAGGAGCTCCACCATTGTTAGCTTCGTTCTCTTTTTCATTTACACCATGAATCCATAAAGATAAACTGTATCCTGGTTTTTCCATCATTTCTTTAGATTTGAATCTTCCTCTTAACCAGTCGTAATCTACATTCCACTGTTTAGAGAAGTATTTCCAAGAACCTTCTTTAATACCATAATATCCTGGTAATGTGTGTGATAAACAACCTAAGTCAGTAGAACCTTGTACGTTATCGTGACCTCTAAGAATGTTACATCCACCACCTGGTTTACCCATGTTACCAAGTACTAATTGTAAAATAGAACCTAATCTTGTGTTTGAAGAACCGATAGTATGTTGTGTCCATCCTTGATTCCAAATTAAAGCACCTGGATCAGCCGCTGCATATGCAGTAGTAGCTTGAATTAATACTTCTTTTGGACATCCAGTAACATCTTCTACGTGTTCAGGAGTAAACTTCTCACACTCTTCGAAGATTTCTTCCATACCATAAACTCTATCGTTAATGAATGACTTGTCAAACCAACCATTTTTCTTGATTAGTCTAATCATACCATACATAAATGCGATATCTGTACCAGTTCTGATTCTACAATAGATATCAGACTTAGCAGCAGTTTTAGTATATCTTGGATCAACAACAATAATTTTTGCCCCGTTTTGTTCTTTTGCTTTTAAAATATGTTGCATAGAAATCGGGTGGTTAGAAGCTGGATTAGCTCCGAAAATAATGATTGCTTTTGAATTTTGCATATCACCAATATGATTTGTCATAGCACCATAACCCCATGTATTTGCCACACCGGCAACTGTTGGACTATGTCAAATTCTAGCTTGGTGATCTATGTTATTCGTTCCAAACATAGCAGCAAATTTTCTAATATAGAAAGCTTGCTCATTACTTACCTTTGCAGATCCTAAAAATTGAACTGAATCAGGACCATATTTCTCTCTAAGCTCCATAAGTTTATCAGAGACTTTGCTCATTGCATCATCCCATTTTAATCTTTTCCAAGCACCGTTTACTTTTTCAATTGGATATTGTAGTCTGTTAGTTGCTCTGATTTTATCAATCATATCAGCACCTTTACAACAATGTCCCCCGTGACTAATCGGGTGGTCTTGAGCTACTTCTTGTCTAACCCATACACCATTTTGAACTTCAGCAATTACACCACATCCTACCGAGCAATGCGTACAAACTGTTTTTACAAGTTTTGAACCTGGGAATGGATTTTTAATCTCATCCTCAGTCGCATCTCTTAGTACTGTCTTAGTACTAGCAAAGGCAGAAGTTGCTGTAACAGCAGTTGCAAGTGAAGCCATCTTTAAGAAGCTTCTTCTTCCAAAGCTTTTAAGCATATTCATCTTCTTCTCCTATCTAATTATTTTGCAGCGTTATAAAATTCGCTCCAAGCCGCAGTCTTTTTATACAGAATCTCTTTCTTGTTAGAAGTTCCAGTTACAACACCATTACCAACGTTGCTTCCTTCTCCTCTGTCTTTATTTTCAGAAGTCGCAGCAGTTGCTACAACAGAACCAGCTAAAACAGTAGCTGCAATTCCTGCTCTTTTAATAAAGCCTCTTCTTTGAGTTAACTCATCAGCCATATTAAACTCCTTATTTTATTAGTGGGTGAAAAACCCTCTAAAAACTCTTTAAGTTCTTAGAGGGAGTTTCACTCCCTTAGCCTAAGCTACTTTTTCAACTTCTAAATATGATCTTTCAAAATTGAAGAAAATATTTAGTAAAGAACCTACATGAGAATAAACATCCGAACCACTTGATACAAGTTGGAATGAGAACTTCTCAACAAATGGATTAATTACTTCTTTAAATAACTCTTTTTGTAAATTTTCTTTAATCTCACCTTCTACTTGTTGCTCAATTAAATAAGCACAAAGTGTAAAGATAAATCCAAAGTTATCTTCTGGTGCTGTAAAGGCTTTTTCATCTTTTCTAATTTTAGTTTTCCCTAAAATATCTCTAACTTTTAAAAGCATTAAACCAGCTTCTCTTTCATCATAGTGCCAAGAAGCACTTAATGAAACTGAGTTTCCAAATGGAACTAAAAATAGTTGTTGATATTGAACATAAAACTCATCTTTTTCATATGATTCTAACTCTTTGATAATACTATTTACAGACTCTGCAAAATCAGTATCAAATGGATTTTCAGATAAAAGCTTTAGACTTTCAAGTATTTGTGCTTGATTATCTTTTACTTGGTCTTCTAAAAAAATCATTGCTAAAACGTTATAAATAAACTGTCTTGCTTTATCTATTTCTTTACTATGCATTTAATAATCCTTGTTTAATCATTAGTTTTGCTTTACAATCTTCACAACAATAAAGTGTTCTTTGTTTTACAGGGTTTGAAGCAAAAATTGGTCCCATCATATTTGCAATCTTTTCAACTGCTTTAGTTGTTGCAAACTCTTTACCACACTCAACACATGCAAAAAGTGTATCTTGTGCTAATACTTCTTCTTTAAACCATGTTGGTTTTAATTCAATTACATCTCTTTCAATTGTTAAACAATCAGCTTCTGGACATGAAGACTCACAATATCCACATGCTGTACAAATTGATGCATTTAATCTTAATGTATTATCTTCAGCATTTGCTACTAAAGCATCAACATTACATGCTCCAACACATGATAAACATAAAGTACAGTTAGCTTCGTTGATTTTTACTTTTCCATAATGAACAACTTCACCAGTTTTTACTGTTCCATAGTCTTGGTCACCAACAAGCTTTTCTAATCTACTTGCAAATACTTCTCTTTTTCTTTGCCCTTGTTGATTATAGTTTACGTATGAGTTCTCAATAAAAGAAACTTCTTCTAGTTTTTCTTTTAATTCATCTTCTGTAGTAGCTGTTAAAATTGCATCTTTTTTATATTTTGCTTGATAAATATCATTTATAATTTGAATAGAGTTTTTAATAGAGTCTGAGAAGTAATCATTATAAATTACTACTTGAGAACCAGACATTTGAGTAATAGTTAATAAAGAACTTTCATCTAAAAATAGTGCTGTATCTAAAACAAAAGGAAGTACATTCTCTTTTACTTCTATTTCTAAACTTTTTAGGTTCATTTTTGACGGTACAACTAAAGGATGAGTATCTTTATAGAAAGTACTTACATTATAAATAGATTCTTTTCCTTGAGGTGTGTACTCTAATGAACCTGATGGACAAACAGAAAAACACTCTCCACAATTAGTACAATCTACATGAGAAAACTCTAAATGTTTTACTTCATCAATTTTTGTAATAGCATTTGTTGGACAAACACCTTCACATCTTCCACAAACTTCTTCTCTTCTTTCATGGTATTGACAAATTGAAGAATCATAAGCTATTACTTTTCTATATTCAAAGTTAGAGATGTTTGTTCTAACCTGAGCTAATACGTCATCTAATCCCTCTTCTACAGGGTCAAAGATTCCTGAATATTTACAGGCAATATCTTTTTGGTTGTACCAAATAACTTGACTAATATTTAAATCAACATCTTTTTCACCATCTGCTACAGTTGCAGTAAAGTTTCCAATTTGTCCGTCTAAATCTTTAACAATATCTTCAGTTACATGAAAAAGATCAAATTCATCAGGAACCATTGATCTTAAAACTTCACTTTTTTGTTCATTATCGCAAATAAGTAAAACAGTATTATTAACTTCTTCTTTGAAAAGCATATCTCTTGCAAAATCAAATTTAGTAGCATTTATTTCATAAAGCTTTTCTACATTTTTAATTTTACTTGCTAAAGAGTCTTGTGAGTTTTTGATATAAAAGTCTATTTCATCGGCAACAAGTTCAGCTTGTGTACCTTTTGTATTAGAAACAATATATTCATTTTGAGGGATATCTGTTAAACTTTGAGTTACTAAAATAGTTTCAGGTAATGGAAAATCTATTCCATCTTTGTTATAATATATAAATTCCTGCATAACCTATGCCTTTTGGTAAAAAATATTTTACTTTATTCTATTAACTTAAAACTTATATGAAACTTAAATAGTTAAATATAGTTTACCATTTGTTAGGAAACTGTTACTTTTTGGTAAAAAAAGTTTGACTGTTATGCTATAATCTTAAAAAAACATAGGATTTTATTTGATAAAATATATTTTTATATTTACTTTAATATTTGTTTTAAGTTATATAAAACTAAATAGAAATGAGTTTAATGAAGATACTTTATATTTAGGAACCTCACTTCCTAAAACTGGTATTATGAAAGCCATGGGACACAATGTTTATGTTGGTGCCAATGCATACTTTAACTACGCAAATGAAATTGGACTTCTTACTGATAACAAAAAAATCAAGCTTCTTTGGTATGATGATAAATATGAACCTGAACTTACAAAAGAGAACTTAAGTAAACTAATTGATAGCAATAGGCTTTTTGCACTTTTTGGTTTAGTGGGAACTCCTACAGTAAAAAACATCTTACCTGAACTAACAAAGTTAGAGATTCCATTTATTGCTCCATTTACAGGTGCATCATTTTTAAGAAATGAACAACTTTCAAGTTTTATAAACTTTAGAAGCTCTTATCAAGAAGAGATAGATCAAATTGTCACATACTTGCATGATAAAAAAGGTATAAAAAGATTTGCAGTTTTCTATCAAAATGATACCTTTGGAGAAGAAGGTTATGTTTCATTAATTAAGTCTCTTAGTAATAAAAGGTTAAATATTGAAGGTGAAGGAATGTATAAAAGAAATACTCTTTCAATAAGACATGCATTTTTAGAAATCAAATCTCATAATCCTGAAGCAATAATTATGATTGGAGCATATGAAGCAAATGCTCATTTTATAAAAAAAGCAAAAGAAGATAAAAGTTTTAAAGATACAATTTTCTGCAATATCTCATTTGGTGATGCAAATGAAATGGTAAATGAACTTAATGATTCAACATCAAATATTCTTTTTTCACAAGTTGTTCCACCATATTATGATAATAGAATCAGAATAGTAGCAGAGTATAGAAATATAATGAAAAAGTATTTCCCTAAAGAACCATTAGGTTTTATCTCTTTAGAAGCTTTCCTTGCAGCCAAAACAACTGTTGAAGCAATAAGACAAATTGATGGAGATATAACACAAGCTAAGTTTTTAAAAGCAATTAAAAACCTACCTGATAATACATTAGAAGGTATAAAACTTGAATATAAAAACCATCAGCTTTTAAATAAAGTATATTTATATGAATATAAAAACAATAACTTCAAAGAGATAAAATATGATTAAAAAAATTTGGTCTTATTTCGACGATTTACCCTTTTCTTATAAAACTTCTATTTTAATATTTATTATCACAGGTGGAATGATTTCTATTATTATTCTTTCTCAAATATCAATTTACACTTTAAAAAATGACTTTGATATCCTTTTTGAAAAAAGAACTAAACCTATTATCAAACTAGAAAAAATCAAAGATACTTACAAAATAAATATCTATGACACTTTATATGATATTCAAAAAAACAATATCACTATAAAACAATCTAAAGAGATAATCCTTTTAGGACAACAACTTATTAATAAAAACTGGGATAGTTACCTAAAGACTTCAAAAGATGCGAACTTTAAAAAGTCTTATGTTACTAGAAAAATCAATGAGCTTTTTGGAGTAACTTATCACTCTAGTAGTCAAATTTTACAAGATAGTATTATTTCAAATATAAATAATAAGATTTTAGAGTTACATAGAAAAATCCAAAGAGCAGTAAAACTTTTAGAAGAAGGTCAATCACAAGAAACCTCAGAGCTAATCAATGAAATCTATTTTGAGATTAATTCAATTAATATTTATATTACAAATCTTTCTAACTATGACTTAAACTTAGCGATTAGTGAAAGAAGAGAAACATTAAAAACTTTTAGTACTTTAACAACTGTATTAAATGTCTCAATTGTATTTGTGTTCTTATTCTCAATTATTTTATCAATTTTACTAATCAACAACTTTAGAAAACTTCACTTTAGACTTGAAGATGCAGTTGATGAAAAAACAAAAGAGTTACAAGAGCTTAATGACTACCTTGAAATCAAAATTCAAAAAGAAGTAGCAAACTCAAGAAAAAAAGATTTAATCATGTTCCAGCAATCAAAGCTTGCTTCACTTGGAGAGATGCTTGGAAATATTGCCCATCAATGGAGACAACCTCTAGGTTCTTTAATGATGATTATTCAATCCTTTCAAACAAAGATGGAACTTGGAAAACTATCTTTTGAGTTTGTTGAACAAAAAACAAATGATGCAATACTTCTTGCTGAAAATATGTCAAATACACTAGAAGATTTTCAAAACTTCTTTAGCCCCAATAAAGACAAATCTTCATTTAGCTTAAAAGAGTGTGTTGAACACTCAATTGAGCTATCAAAGTATATTTTAGAAAGAGATAATATCAACCTAAGACTAATAGTTGAAAAAGATTTAAAAATTTATGGCTTTTATAATGAGTTATCTCATGTATTTTTAAATATAATCTCTAATTCAAAAGATGCCCTTAAAAATCTAAAAAAAGATAGATATATTAAAATTATCATCAAAGAGCACAAAGGTCATGCTAGAATAAATATCTATGATAATGGTGAAGGAATTGATGAAAATATTCTTCCTCAAATCTTTGAACCATACTATACTACTAAATATAAAAGTGCTGGAACTGGTATTGGACTTTATATGTCAAAGCAAATTATTGAAAGACATATGAATGGTAATATAAAATGTAAGAATGTTTTTAATAAAATAGACGGATATAATTTAGAGCATGGTGCATTATTTATTATAGATATACCAATTGACAAACAAATAGAAGGAACAAACTAATGTCAGAAAGAGACCTAAATATTTTAAATAAGTTTAATATTCTTTATTTAGAAGATGACAAATCCCTATTAACTCATACAAAAGATATACTTGATGATTTTGTTGCGAATGTTTATGCAGTGAATACATCAAAAGAAGCTTTACAAATACTTGATACAAAAAAAGTAGATGTTATTATTTCTGATATTTTATTAGAAAATGAAAATGGAATAGATTTCTTACGAAGTCTAAAAGAGAATGAACATATTAATATTCCAGCTATTTTAACAACAGCTCACACTGATACAAAGTACCTACTAGATGCTATTAAACTAAAAGTAGAAAACTATATTGTAAAACCTATAAATATCAAAGAGCTATTAAATACTTTACATGATGTTCTTTTTCCAATCATTCAATCACAAGAGATAGAAAAGAACTCAAATATTATTAAAACAATTTCTGCTATCACAGACAGTAAGCAAGTTGATGTAGTAAAATATATTGTTGGAAACTTAGATAAAGAGAATCTTCTTCACTCATCATATAGTGATATTATGAATGAAATTTCTATTTCGAAACCAACACTTATAAAACTTTTTAAAGATTTAGCAGCAAAAGATATTCTTACAAAAGTAGCACATAAAACATATAAGTTTAATGAAAAAGCATTAGACATAATCTAAAAGGAAAAAATTGAAAATTGATATTACAAAGATTGCAAATGCAATTTTATATATGCTTGAAAAAGATGTAAAACATCTAAATGACAGAAAGGTAGCTATTCTACTTTTTTTAATGGATTTTGAGAACCAAAAAAAAACTGGTGAAAAAATATTTAATGAAGACTATATAAAAGATAAAAGAAATCCTGAACCAGTTGTTATTGGTGAGATTTTTGAGATTATTGCAAATAGTGAAGACTTAGATGAAGAAGATGAGAGATTATATATTATTCAAGAATTACTTGACTATTTAGATATTGAAGTTCTTACAAAAGATAAATTTATAGAATTAAAATTTATAAAGATGGAAGAAGAGTTTGATAAATCACTTTTCTCAAGAAAAGAGTTAAATAGTATTGAAGCTGTTATTGAAAAATATGGTGAAGATACTGCAAGAAAAGTTGCAAATGCAACTTTTAAAATTCAAAAAGTTAGAGATACTGCTTTAAACGAAATTATTATTTAAAAAATAAAAGAAGATAACTCTTCTTTTATTTTAAATCACATCCACAAGAGGTAATACTCTTTTCTACTTTTAAATAGTCCCTACTCTTTTTAGAAATCAAATCAATACAGATATTTAAAATAGTTGTTACTATTAATAATAACATCATCTTATCAAGTCTAAAATCAGCAATAGCAGAGTCAATAAAGAAACCTAAAGTAGCAACTCCTAATATCCCTAAGATAGCTGATTCTCTCATAATTATTTCCCATCTGTAGAAAAGGAAAGCTAAAAATTGAGAATAGATTCTTGGTAATACTTCATATAAATAAAGTTCATTTTTCTTTTTTGTTACATCAAGTCTAAAATTTATTTCATCTGTTTGTTGTCCCATAAGAAAACCTATTATTGCTCCATTATGAAGCATAAGTGCAAGTGCAGCAGGAAGCATAGATGGTCCAAAAATCTGTAAAAATAGATATGCTAAAATATACTCAGGAGTTGACCTTAAAACTACTAAAAAAATATGAGAAAGAGTTCGTACAAATTTGTTTGTAAACTTCTTTGAAACTAAAGGAAAAGTTGCAAGAGCTAAAAAAGCTGTTAAGACCAAAGAAATCTGAGTTAATAAAATTGTATTAAAAACTCCAATTAAAATCTCCTCTTTAAAAATAGATTCAAACCAAGCAATCACTTCTGAAAAAGGTTTATCTGTTCTTATAGGATGAGGAACTATATCACTTGTAATAAACCTAATAAAGTTATCAAAGCTAACTGTTCCAAAATCATCTAAATAAAATAAAGATGCTACAACTACAGGAATAACAGTATATTTATTTACCCACCATCTAATAGTTGCAATGATTATATAAAACATGATTAAAAGTAACCATACTTCATTATAATAACCTTGCATAAAAGAAGAAGATAGATAATAACCTAAAGTTGTGATTCCAACAAAACCTAAAATGGCAGTTGATCTTAGAGCACACTCAAATCTATAATAAGTATATGCTACAAGGTGAGGAAAAGCATCAGGTATTTTTGTATAAAGATAATAAGATACTTTTGATTTCCCTTTTAATTCATTTGGAAAAGTATCATGCTCTTGTAAAATCTCAGCATATACTTTTGCCAAAATTGCACTATAAGGCAAGATAATTGCTAAAAGTGCAGTTAAAGTATTTAAACCAAAGATTTGTAAAAAAATCAAAGCCCAAAAAAGTTCATGAATAGCTCTGGTAAATGCTAATGTAATTCTTACAAAAAAGTTTTCGAAAATAAGGGCTAAAAAAAATCCAATGATTGAAGATACAAGCATTGCAACAACCGCAATAGAAATCGTAGTAAAAAGAGCTGGAATTAGTTTTGGAACTTCTAGAATATTTATCTCAAATAGTGCAAGTGAAAATCTTTTTAACTCTAAAAAAGGTTCTAAAGTTGAGATTGAAAAGTCAGCAAATATAAATGATACAACTGCAACAGCTAAAAATATAACTGATACATTTAAACTCTTACTTTGTAGCATGGTAAAGTCTGTTTCTATCTTCTTGTGTAAGTTCTGAAGAGTGTTTGTCTACTAATACTTCCCCATCTTTTAAACCTATTACTCTATCAAAGTTTTCTATTGCTAAATCAACATTGTGCATTGTGCAAACTACTGTTTCAAAAGAAGAGTTAAGTTTTTCAATAACTTTTTTTGATAAAAACTCATCTAAAGCTGAAACAGGTTCATCTGCAAGTAAGATTTCACTTTGTCCATACATTGCTCTTGCAATTGCCACTCTTTGTCGCTGACCACCAGAAAGGTTTAAAGACTTTGTAAATAGTTTATCATCAAGTAATAAATCTTTTAGAATATTAGAAATTCCACTTACTTGTTTTTTACATGGAATAATAAAATTTCTAATATTATAAAATAAAGAGTTAGTATCAAGTTTTGAAATATATACATTATGAAAAACTGATAGGTTATTTACTAAACCTAACTCTTGAGGGATATAAGAAGAAAACTCTTTTTGTAATTCAAACATTCTTTTTAATAATGTCGACTTTCCACTTCCACTTTTACCCAAAAGAGCTACTTTTTCGCCCTTTTGGATATTTAGTGTTAAAGAGTCAATTGCTTTGAAATCATCATAGAATATTGATTCATTAACAAGATTAAATGCCATATTAGTCAATAATCCCTATTTTTCTACCAGTTTCTAATACTGGATCAAAATCTTTATTTGAAGCTTTGATAAATCCACTTCTAGGGAAAGAATTTAAGATTTTTTCATCTTTAATAGCAATTAATGCAGCTTGTAATTTTTTAGTAAATCCTTCACCATAAGTTGCATCTAAATCACCTCTTGCAGTGAAGTTATAATCAGGGTAACCTGGTGTTTGATAAATAATTTTTACTTTAGAAGTATCAATTTTACCAGCTGCTAACTCTTTTTTCCATACTTTATAGTTAACTGCACCAACTTCATAAGCACCACTTTGCACTAATGCGATAGTTTTTGAGTGATTTCCAGAGAATCCAACTTTTTCAAAAATCTCATTAGGAGCTTTGTTAAATGCTTGTCTAATGAAATATTCTGGCATTAATCTACCAGAAGTAGAACCTTTTGAACCAAAAGTAAATGTTTTACCTTCTACACCTGCTGGAATTTCTCGTGATTTTTCTAAACCAGTTGATGTATTTGCAATTAAGAATGAGTGGAAGTTAGGGTCTTCAACACCTTGTGCTATTGCAACTGCATTTGGAACAATAAGTCTTGCTCTAACACCAGATAATCCACCAAACCATGCTAATTGCACTTGGTTATTTCTAAATGCTGCAATTGACGCAGAGTATGATTTAACAGGAATAAATTTCGCGTTAACACCTAATTCTTTTGATAAATAATCAGCTAGTAAAGAGAATCTCTCTTTTAATTTAGTTTCATCCTGGTCAGGAATCGCCGTAAATGCAAAATCTTTTGCAAAAAGTGAACTTACACATAAAAGTGCAATAAACAGTAGTTTTTTCATTTGTACTCCAAAATTTAATTGTTTTGAAGCATATGTAGTCATAAATTAATTTGCATGCATAGTTAATTTTTATGTCCAACCTAAGCCTTAGGTTATGCTTTTTAATGTCGTAACTATAGTAAACTGTAAATAAATTTCCACTTAAATAGTAAAAAAAATTTTACCTTACTTAAACTAGCTTTAAATAATTAATAAGTAAAATCTAAACAATATAAACCTATGGATTAGGTATACATAAATGTTTTATACTTACTTTTAACTTCAATTTATCTATACTTTCTCCATATAAAAATACAGGAATATTTTATGAATGACGAATATAAATTAACCAAATTCGTTCAAGCTGCTGGTTGAGCTGCAAAAATGGGTCCGGGTGACCTTAAACAAACAATTTGTAGTTTAGTTCCATGTGATGACAAAGTGCTTGTAGGATTTGAAAATAATGATGATGCATCTGTATATAAATTAAATGATGAAGAAGGTCTAGTTCAAACATTAGACTTTATTACACCAGTTGTAGATGACCCGTATGTTTATGGGAAAATTGCCGCTGCTAACTCTTTATCAGATGCTTTTGCAATGGGAGCAGATGTTAAAACTGCTTTAAATATTGTAGGTTTTGATAGAAAAAATCATGGTACAGAAGTACTAAGAGAGATGCTTAGAGGTGGAAACGAAAAAATTCAAGAGTGTGGTGGACTGCTTATGGGTGGACACACAATTGAATCACCTGAGATGTATTATGGATTATCAGTTTCAGGATTAGTACATCCAGATAAAATACTAAGAAATAATACTGCAAAAATAGGACATGTATTAGTTCTTACAAAACCACTAGGTATGGGTATTTTAACAACAGCTATTAAAAGAGATGTAATAAGCGAAAGTGCAAAAAAAGAGGCTATTAAAGTTATGGAAACATTAAACTATCTACCAGCTAAACTTTTAAAAGATTATGATGTTAGTGCTTGTACTGATATTACAGGGTTTGGATTATTAGGTCACGCATTAGAAGCAACTGGTCCTTTTAACTCATTTGCAATACATTGTGGAGTTGTACCTGTAGCACCAGAAGCTCAGGAACTTGGTGACCAAGGGGTAGTTCCAGGCGGTACAAAAAGAAATATGAAGTACCTTGAAGATAAAACAACTATTATGTGTCCAACGGATAAGTGTTATCAAATGTATTGTGATGCACAAACTTCTGGTGGGCTACTAATTGCAATGGATCCTGAAGATGCAAAAGAGTACGTAAAAAGAGTAGAAGACTTAACTTACGGATATGCAACTATTATGGGTGAAGTTATTCCAAGAGGTGCAACACCAATTATTATTTACTAATTTGTAAATAAAAAACTTTATACTTTTTCTAAAGTATAGGGTTTTATTTTTATAGAAAAGATGATTATTGTTTGGCGAGAAGGTGTAGGAATCGAACCTACCGCGGCGTTTACACAAAAACCGCCGATCAGGGTTGAAGCCTGCGGTGCCCACCAGGGTCACATACCCCCCAAACGTAAATAAGACTGAAATTCTACAATAAAAAGATTAAAAAATTCTAAAAGGGTAAAAATGACTTTACTAAAATCTATTCCTAAGGTTGATAAATTAGCATCTAATGAAGCTTTTAAAAATTTATCAAACACTTTAATTACTTCAATTATAAAAAAAGAAATTGAAGAATTAAGACAAAATATTTTAGCTAAGAAAATTGATTCAATAGATGAAAAACAATTAGTATCAAATATTTTAAAAGAGTATGAAACTATTATAAAACCCTCACTTCAAAAAGTTATAAATGCAACTGGAGTAATTGTTCATACAAACTTAGGAAGAAGTTTAATAAATAAAGATGTTTTTGAAAAAGCAAGAGATATAGCAACTTCATACAACAATTTAGAATATGATTTAAAGATGGGAAAAAGAGGAGAAAGATATTCTCATATCTCTAAAGTTTTTTGCGAACTTCTTGGATGTGAAGATGTTTTAATTGTAAATAACAATGCAAGTGCAGTTTTCTTAATCCTTAACACCTTTGCAAAAGGAAAAGAAGTTGCAGTAAGTAGAGGTGAGCTTGTAGAGATTGGCGGAAGTTTTAGAGTTCCAGATGTTATGAGCAACAGTGGAGCTATCTTAAAAGAGATTGGAACTACAAATAAAACTCACCTAAGAGATTATGAAAATGCAATCAATGAAAACACTTCAATGCTTATGAAAGTACATAAATCAAACTACTCTATTGAAGGTTTTTCACAAGAGGTTTCTTTTAAAGAAGTTATTGATGTAGCACAAAAAAATGATGTGATAGATTACTATGATATGGGAAGTGGTCACTTGATTGATTTACCTTATGGGCTAAAAGAGTCTGAACCTTCAGTATTAGATTATATGAAACATAATCCAAGTCTGCTTAGCTTTTCAGGGGATAAGCTATTAGGTTCAGTACAAGCTGGAATCATAGTTGGAAAGAAAAAATATATTGAACAATTAAAGAAAAACCAGCTTTTAAGAATGCTAAGAGTTGATAAGTTAACCCTTGCTATTTTAGAAGAGAATGTAAAGTCAATCCTTTTAAAAGATTTTGATTCAATTCCAACTCTTAAAATGCTTTTTAAAACACTTGAAGAGTTAGAAACAAATGCAAAAAGAGTTAAAGAAGAAATCTCATCTTTTTGTACTTGTGAGATTATTGAAACTAAAACTGTAATTGGTGGAGGAACAACACCAAATAAAAAAATACCAACAATAGCTTTAAGTATTGAGTTTAAAAACTATAAACCTAATAAAATAGAAAAACTATTTAGAAAAAATAATATCATTGGAAGAATTGAAAATGAAAAATTCTTATTAGACTTTAGAACAATTTTAGAAGATGATTTAGAAATTTTAATTGAAAAGATAGGACAGATTATAAATGAGTAACTACATTATTGGAACGTGTGGACATATTGACCATGGAAAAACTGCATTAATCCGTGCATTAAATGGTTATGAAGGTGATTCAACTAAAGAAGAACAACAAAGAGGAATAACTATTGATTTAAGTTTTTCAAATTTAAGCCAAGATGATAAAAATGTTGCTTTTATTGATGTTCCTGGACATGAAAAACTGATTAAAAATATGATTGCAGGAGCCTTTTCTTTTGATTGTGTGATGATTGTTGTAAGTGCTGTTGAAAAAATTATGCCTCAAACAATTGAGCATCTTGAGATTTTAAATCTTCTTGGAGTTAAAAACGCAATTTTAACTATCACTAAAAAAGATTTAGTAGATGAAGAAACACTAAAGAAAAACAAAGAAGAGATTGAACACTTCATAAAAGATGAGTATGATTTTAATATTCTTTTTTTAAAAGCAGTTTCTATTTACGATGAAGAGTCAATCAATGAACTAAAAGAAAAACTGTTTACACTTGATGCAAGTACAAAAATAGAAGAAAACTTCTTTAGATACTATGTGGATAGAGTTTTCTCTTCTTCAGGAAGTGGTACTATTGTAACAGGAACAGTTTTAGGTAAGCCACTTAAAAAAGATGAAAAAGTTTTTATTTGTGATATTAAAAAAGAAGCAAAAGTAAAAAATCTTCAAGTTCATGGAGAAAATAGTGAGATTTCGAACATATCAAATAGAACTGCAATTAATCTAAGTAATCTAAATACTAAAGATATAAAAAAAGGTTTCTTAATCTCTAAGAAAGGTTTTTTAAGAGGCTTTGATAAAATAGATATCTCTTTTAAATGTCTAAAAAATAAAACTATAAAACATAATCAAAAATACTCTATTTTTATTGGAACTAAAAGAGTTGAAGCTAGAGTTTTACTATTTAATTCTACAGAAGGCTTTGAAGTATCACAAGGTTTTGCACAACTATCACTTAATGAACCTATTTTCTCTATTTATAAAGAGAAAATCATCATCAGGCAATCAAATGATACTATTGCAGGGGCAACTGTATTAAACCCAATTATTGACCCTATGAAAAAAAGTCAAAAATTAAATTTACTAGAAGCTTTAGAAAAAGAAGATATAGAAAATGCATATAAGATTCTACTTGAAGCTCACAAAAAAGGTCTAGGATTAGTGTCTTCGGCACAAAGATTTGCACTAAGCCATGAAAAAGCATTAGAGTTTGCTAAAAGTTTAGAGAATGTATTTATTGATGAAGAGTCATTAATCTTATATCCAATAGAAACAAAACAAGTAATCAAAGATATAATTGTATCAATTTATAAAAAGAATCAATATGCCCTACTTTCTGTTTCTTCAATTGCATTAAGACTTAAGTGGGCAAGTGAAAATTTCATTCAAATAGTTATGACAGAATTAGTAAATGAAAAATTCTTAGTGCAAGATGGAAAACTATATAAAAGCTCAAATATTAAAGAAGATTTCAAAAAAAGTCTAGAAAATATCATTTTAAAAAGACTAGAACAAGAAGATGTTGCTCCAACAGCTCCATATAATATCTATGATGATTTAGATATTGATAGAAAAATGGGTGATAATATTCTAAAATCACTTTGTGCTAAAAAAAGTGTAATAAGATTACAACATAATATTTTCATCCACTCAGAAAGCTTAAGTAAAATTATACTTGAAATGAAAAACATCATTAGAAATGAAGGTTTTATCGATATTTCAAACTTTAAAGAAAAATTTCCACTTAGTAGAAAATACCTAATTAGCTACCTAGATTACTTAGATAATTTCTCAGAAATCAAAAAAGAAGAGAATAAAAGAGTATTTATCTCTTAATTTCTTCTTTGAAAATATCATTTTTTTTTACATTTAAACTAAAATGTAACCAAGCTATCTTATAATTATAAAATCAGGAGATTAAGATGTTAAAAAAATTTACAATCAAAACAAAAATTATTGTTTTAGTGGTGTTTTCACTAAGTATTCTAACAATAGTTCTTACTTCTTTCTCAGTAAAGGAAGCAAAAGATAGTCTTTTAAATCAAAATTATGCAATGTTAACTGCAGCAAGAGATTCAAAATCAAACCAAATCTCAAACTTTTTTAAAGAGAGAATTGGAGATATTAATGTTCTTGCAAAAAGTTACAATGTAGTTGAACTAATCTATGATTTAAGAAATACATACGATATGCTTGATATCGAAGAAAAAGGTACATTCCCTGTTGATTCAGTAGTAGTAAAAGATTCAACACAAAGACATGAAGCTTTCTTACAATACTATTTAAAAGAGTATGGATATTATGACATCTTTCTAATAGATGCAGATACATCTCATGTAATTTATACAGCAGCAAAAGAGTCTGACTATGGTGCAAACTTAAAATATGGAAACCTAAAAAATAGTGGACTTGGAAAAGTTTATCATCAAACAATGACAAATAAAAGACCTACTTTTATTGATATGGAACCATATGCTCCAAGTAATAATGCCCCTGCAATGTTCTTAGGTAATCCAATTATTGATGAAGGGAAAGTAATTGCAATTTTAGTTTTCCAAATTAGTGATAGAGCTATAAATAGTATTATGCAGTTTAGAGAAGGATATGGTAAATCACAAGAGGATTATCTTGTAGGTGAAGATTTACTTATGAGAAGTGATAGTTACTTAAACCCAAAAGCGTACTCACTTGTTGCATCGTTTGCAAATAAAGCAAAGGTTGACACAGTTGCAGCAAAAAATGCACTTGAAGGAAAAGAGAATACAGAGATCATTATGGATTATAATAACAATCCTGTTTTATCTGCTTATTCACAAGTTAAAATTGGTGAAGACTTTAATTGGGCTATTCTTTCAGAGATTGATGAAGCAGAAGTTTTAATAACTCCAAATGCAATAAGGAATTTAATTATTGCTATATCATTGGGTGTATTAGGATTTGTAATTGTTGGAACTATTCTAGTTATTAATAATGTAATAGTTAAAAGATTAAAATCATTTCAAGAGGGATTATTAGGATTCTTTAACTATATAAATAGAGAAGCCAATAATGTAAAAGAATTAGAAAGTGATAGCTTTGATGAAATAGGTCTTATGTCTAAAGTAGTTAATGAAAATATCATAAAAGCACAAAAAGGGATAGAAGAAGATAGAGCTATTATTGATGAAACAATAAAGGTTTTAGGTGAATTTGAGCAAGGTGATTTAAATCAAAGAATCACAACTCAGGTTAATAATCCTGCCTTAAATGAACTAAGAGATGTTTTAAATAAAATGGCAGACAACTTAGAAAATAACATTGATAATATCTTAAAAGTATTAGGAGAGTTTTCTAACTATAACTATAAAGATAGAGTAAATACAAGTGGCATTAAAGAGCACTTAGAAAAACTTGGAATTGGCGTTAACTCTTTAGGTGATTCAATTACTCAAATGTTAGTTGAAAATAAAAGAAATGGTCTTATTGTAGATGAATCTTCAAATATTCTTCTAAGAAATGTTGATACCTTAAATCAAGCATCAAATGAAGCTGCTGCAAGCTTAGAAGAAACAGCTGCTGCATTAGAAGAGATTACAGGAAACGTTAAGTCAACTAGTTTAAAAGTTAGTGAAATGGCAGAGTTTGCAACACAAGTAACAAACTCTGCAAGTGAAGGTCAAGAATTAGCAACAAAAACAACTTCAGCAATGGATGATATTAATGAGCAAGTAACAGCTATCAATGAAGCTATTACTGTTATTGATCAAATTGCTTTCCAAACAAATATTCTATCTTTAAATGCAGCAGTTGAAGCAGCTACTGCTGGTGAAGCTGGTAAAGGTTTCGCAGTTGTTGCACAAGAAGTTAGAAACTTAGCATCTAGATCTGCTGAAGCAGCAAAAGAGATTAAAGATTTAGTTGAAAATGCAAATATCAAAGCAAATGAAGGTAAAAATATTGCTGGAAATATGATTGAAGGTTATACTAGCTTAAATACAAATATTGATAAAACTATTGAGCTTATTTCAGATGTTTCAAATGCTTCTAAAGAGCAAGAGACTGGTATTGTTCAAATAAATGATGCAATTAACTCTCTTGACCAACAAACTCAGAAAAATGCAGCTGTAGCAACAGAGACGCAAGAGATTGCTACAAATACAGCATCTTTAGCAAAAGAGATTGTTTCAGAAGTGGATAAAAAAGAGTTTGAAGGAAAAAACAATATTGATATATCAAGAGATATAAAAACTAAAAGTAATCAAGCTACACATTCAACTCCGGTACAAACTAATAAAGTAGTACACAAAGAACCTGCTAAAAAAATAGAGAAAAACCAAGCATTTAAAGACACTAGTTCAAATGATGAGTGGGAAACATTTTAAAAGAAAGACTCTTATAGAGTCTTCTTTTAAATTATAAACTGCCAATATACTAAAGCAATAATTGTTATTGATAAAATTCCTAATAGATTAAATACAAATCCATATTTTGCCATATCTTTTACTTTTACAGCTCCACTACTCATAGCAATTGCATTTGGAGGAGTTGCAATAGGAAGCATAAAGGCATAAGAAGCACAAATAGTAGCTACAAATAAAATTAGTTGAATATCAATCTGAGCTGCTTCTCCTAAAGAATAGATTATTGGTAAAGCAATAGAGATAAGAGCTGTATTTGAAGTAACTTCTGTAGTAAAAGTCACAAGAGCAGCAACTAAAAGAATAAGTAACATTACAGGTAAAGAAGTCAAGGCTAATAAGTAACTTGCAATTTGTTCAGCTAATCCTGTTGAAGAAAAAGCCATTGCAATAGAAAAACCTGCACCAAATAAGAAAATGATTTCATATGGAATTTTCCTCGCATCTTCCCACTCTAAAAAACCTAATTTAGGAACAAACATTAAAAGTCCATATCCTAAAAGTATTCCTTTTTCATTGATTCCAAGACCAGAATAAAAAGGTTCAATTTTAGAGTTTACAAAAAGTAAAACAATAAGAGTAAGTAAAATCATTCCTAATCTTTTTTGTTCACTTGTTAAAGAAACTGCCTTTCCAATATCCTTATCTAACTCAATAGCCTTTGCTCCTAAAGATAAAATAAAAGGTATTATAATAAGCATTACTACAGCTAGTGGAGCTGTTAGGAAAATCCAATTTACAAAAGAGATTGTTTCAATACCTTTTTGCTCTAAGAATCCAAGAAGAATCAAGTTAGGTGGTGTTCCAATTGGAGTTACAATACCTCCAACACTTGCACCATATGCAATTGCAAGAACAAATCTTAATTTCAATGAAGTTTCATTTGTTAAAAACATCGCAATAGGAATAAGTAAAAGAGCTGTTGTAGTATTTGAAATTAGTGAACTTAAAAAAGCAGAAGTTACTGCTAAAGAAAAAATAATACCCCTTGTTGTACTTGGGAAAATACTTAAAAGTTTATTTGCAATGTACTTATGTAATTCAGTTTTTTGAGTTGCAATTGCAATCATAAAACCACCTAAAAACAGAAATATTATTGACTTTGAATAATTAGATGATGTTTCTGTTGTACTTAAAATATCAAAAGAAGGAAATAATACTATCGGTAATAATGAAACAACTCCTAAAGGTAAGCCTTCATTTGTCCATAAAGAAACAAGTAAAACAAGTATTCCAACCAAAGTAGCATGTTGAACACTAAAAGTTATTGATGCTAATGCAAAGCCAATTATCGCCAAAAAAACTGAAAATAATATCTTATTCATTTTTAATACTCCTATATAATTATCAATTATACAGAAATGCTCTTAAAATAATTTTTTATAAATAAAACGATTACTAATTAATAACAGAATTAATTTTTTTATATAAAGTTCATTTAAAAGTAATAAATATACAATTAAATTACTATCAACCTCAAAAGGATATGCTATGCGTGAAGTTGAACTAGATAAAAAAACAATGATTGTTTCAGAAACAGATGAAAAAGGTATTATCATTTATGCAAATGATGATTTTTGTACAATTGCTGGTTACACTAAGGAGGAATTAATAGGCCAACCACATAATATTGTAAGACATCCTGATATGCCAAAAGCAGCATTTAAAGATCTTTGGACAACAATCCAAGAAGGAAAAATCTGGAAAGGTATTGTAAAAAATAAAACAAAAGATGGAAACTATTATTGGGTAAATGCAACTGCTTACCCCTCCACTTCCTCAAATGGTAAAAAAAGATATATCTCTGTAAGAATTAAGCCAACAAAAAAAGAAATTGAAAAGGCTGAAGAGCTTTATAAAACGATGAAATAAAAGGAATGAAGATGTTTAGTTTCCTCAAAAAAAATAAAAAAAATGAAATAATTGATGCATTAAAAACTATCGATCAATATATCCAAAGTGAAATAAACTCAATAGAGAAGATTGATCATAACTGTACAGGAGAAACAAGAGAAGTTATAGAGACTATTTTAGATTTATCCCATTTGATTGAATCAAAGCAAACAGAAGATTTAACTTTATTTGGAGAGATAATGCTCTCTACTGAAAAACTTTCAGATGGCTATACTACAGATAGAATTACAATAAAAACATCTAATGAAAAGTTAAACTATATTGCAAAATCAATAAATGTCATGACTGAAAAGCTTGACCAGAGTCTAAGTGAGATAGCTAATACTCTAAAAGAGTATGGAGAGCAAAAATACATCAAAGATATAGATGAAACTCTTTTTAAAGGTGGTAAACTACAAGAGTTGGCAAAGGGAATAAACTATTTAAAAGGAGAGATAACAAATAGTTTACGTCTTAAATATGAAACAAGTATTTCATTAAAAGATAAATCATTAGATTTACTTGATAATGCAATGGCTCTTTCAGATGCTACAAACTCACAAGTTTCAGCGATAGAAGAGACTTCTGCTGCAATTGAAGAGATTACAGCTACAACAAGAGGCAATACTCAAACTGCAAAGACAATGTCAACACAAGGTGAGAATGTAAAAACATCAATAACCCATGGTCTAAAGCTTGCAACTGAAACAGTAAATGCCATGAATGATATAAATGACTCAACAAATGCTGTTCATGAAGCAATTAATTTAATAGACCAAATTGCATTTCAAACAAATATTCTTTCACTTAATGCAGCAGTTGAAGCAGCTACTGCTGGTGAAGCAGGAAAAGGTTTTTCTGTAGTTGCAGGAGAAGTTAGAAATCTAGCAAGTAGATCAGCAGATGCTGCAAAAGAGATTAAAAATCTAGTTGAATCAGCGACAAGTAAAGCAAATGAAGGAAAAACAATTGCTGATAAAATGATTTTAGGTTATCAAGAATTAGATGAAAATATATCAAAAACAACAAGACTAATAGAAGAAGTTGTTGAAGCATCGCATGAACAAGAGAAGAGTATTACTCTTATAAATGATTCTGTTGCTGAAATTGATACTCTAACACAACAAAATGCTGATGTAGCTCAAAATGTAAGAGAAACATCTTCAGAAATCAAAGATATTGCAAATGAAAATGTGGAGCATATAAATAAAGCTGAATTTATAGGTAAGCATTAAAAGTTTCAAAGACACATTTATAAATGTGTCTATTGAAAATATAACTATTTTTTCTTTGGTCTAAAAGGTTTCATAATCTCTTCATTACACTCTAAGAATGGTCCTTCCATTAAATCAATACAATATGGAACTGCAGGGAAAACTGCATCTAAACACTCTCTAATTGATTTTGGTTTTCCTGGAAGATTGATAATAAGTGAACTTCCTCTAAGACCTGCTGTTTGTCTTGAAAGAATTGCAGTTGGTACAAACTTTAAAGACTCAGCTCTCATAAGTTCTCCAAAGCCTGGCATCATTCTATCACACACAGCTTCTGTAGCTTCTGGTGTTACATCTCTTTTAGCTGGTCCTGTTCCACCTGTTGTTACTACTAAACAACAATTTTCATCATCAACAAGCTCTTTTAATGTATTTTCAATAGTTGTTTGGTCATCTTCAATACATCTATAAACTGGTTCCCATGGTGAAGTTAAATAATCATTCATAGTCTCTTCAATAGCTTTTCCAGAGATATCTTCATAAATACCTTTACTTGCTCTATCTGAAGTTGTAATAATTCCTATTTTTGCTATTTCTTTACTCATTTTAAAATATGTCCTTTCTCTTTTATATAATAAACTGTTGCAAACTTTTCAAAAAACTCTTTTGCACTTGTCGTATCAATAATTTTATCTTTTTGACCTAAGTAAACTTCGATTTTAGTTCCCTTGTTTAAAAGTTCTTCTAAATCTTTTTCATCCCATTTATAATAAAGTAGTTCTTCAAGCTCTTGTGCTGTAGCTTCTTTATAATAATCTTTCATATTAACTTTAGAAGGGAAAGAAACATTTTGTAAAAAAGTATTACAGTAAGCTTGTTCATCTTTTTTATAATACATTAATTGCATTCTTTTGAACTTTTCATCTTTAGTTTCAAAAAAAGCAGGTGAAAAAAGTTGCAATAAATCAACTCTTCTTTTTGTAGTTAAAGCATATTCAAATGCTTTTATAGCCCCATAAGAAAATCCAGAAACAGTTAAGTCATTTTCAACTAAGTAATCCTCAAAAAGCTCTTTTTCATTCTCTAAAGAGAAGCCAGAAAAATATTTAAATGTCATTTTCTAAAATTACCTCATTTTCTAAAATAAGTGTTTTTAATCTATTTATTTCATTTACATTTTGAGAAATAGCTGACCGTAAAGAGTTTGAAACTTCATCTATAATATTTTGAGAGCTTTTTACCATTTTATACTCTTCTTTCATATCATCAGCTAACTCATATGCTTTTTTAATATCATCTTTATTTATTGCATATTTCTCATTTTTTATAACTTCTACTGCAATTGAACCACAAAGATATCTTTTAATATTTTCTAGTAATTCATTATATGAAGGGTAAATAGAGTCTAATACAGAAACTTTTTCATCAAAAAGTGAAACTTTTGATTTAGTAATATAAGCCTTACTTGCTTGATAGATTGCTAAAATCTCTTTTTGTTTATCATCTAAAAGAAGTGTTTGTTTTTTACCAAACTCTATTTTAGTTTTTGCAATATCAATATCTACTTGCTCTACAACTTTTGATTCTCTTTTTATCATATTTAATAAAGCTTCATTTACAAGTGTAGAAAGTGCAGCAGAAGAGAAACCTGAAGTTTCATGGGCTAATCTATCAATATCAAACTCATAATGTTTTTTATCTAAATATAGTTCTAAAATCTTTTTTCTATCTTCTATATTTGGTAAGTTTACAAAAACTCTTCTATCAAATCTTCCAGCTCTTAAAAGTGCATCATCTAAAACTTCAATCTTATTTGTAGCTGCAATTACAATTACTCCTGAATCACCTTCAAAACCATCCATTTGTGTTAGAAGTTCATTTAATGTTGATTCTCTTTCATCATTTGCTTTTCCATCTCTTTGTTTACCAATTGCATCAATTTCATCAATAAATACAATAGAAGGGGCATTTAATTTTGCTTGCATAAAAAGTTCTCTAACCTTCTTTGCTCCCATTCCAACATAAATCTGAACAAAACTTGCACCACTTTGGTAGAAAAATGGTACATCTGCTTCACCTGCAACAGCTCTTGCAATAAGTGTTTTACCAACACCTGGAGGTCCTACAAGTAAAACACCCTTTGGAAGTTTAACTCCATGTTTTAAATATTTGCTTGGTTTGTTTAAAAAGTCAACTATCTCTTCAAGTTCTGCTTTTACTTCAGAAATACCAGCAACATCATTAAAGCTAACATCAGAACTAACAGCTTTTATTGAAGAGTTTTCTTCTTGTGTCTCTTTTACAACAGATGTTTGTTTTGCTTCTTTTAATTCACTTGAAAAACTGTTTTCATTCTCTTTTCTATTTTTATTTAAAAACTTTTGAATCTTGTCTTGCTTAATTCTTGCAAAAACTGCAAAAGCTAATAGAAATAGTAAAAAGATAATTCCAAAATAATATGAACCAGACTCTATATGAGCACTACTTTTAAATAGTGTATATAAAAATAGTACTATTAATACAACAGCAGAAACTGCCATCAACTTAATATTTTTGTCTAGTAGATTGTTCTGTTTTTTATTATTAGAATTTTGCCACATTTTTTTCTTCTTTTGCTTCATAGTTTTCAATTGTTATCCAATCACCAACTAAATCAGCACTACTTTCAACTTCTATTTGATTGAAGTGTTGATCAAGTCCTTGATATTTACCATCTTTATATGATTCGATTAACACATCTAAAGGATTTGTATTGTTTTGTCTAAACTCTAAATTCTTTTGTTTAATTATTGAAGTTAATTCGTTATATCTTAATTTTGCGATATCACCTCGAACTTCATCCTTCATTGTTGCACTAGGAGTTCCATCTCTTTTTGAATAAGTAAAGGCATGAACATGAGTTAAAGGAAATCTATGTAAGTTTTCAACTGCTTCTTTCCATAACTCATCTGTTTCACCAGGATGCCCTACAATAAAATCAGTACCTAAGGCATAGCCATTATCTTTTAAGAACTCAAAAAGTTCTAAATCAGATAATACTTTGTTTCTTCTATTCATAATTTTTAACATAGTTTTAGAAGTATGTTGAAGTGCAATATGTAAATGTTTTGCCATAAAAGGTTCATTGATAATCTCTTTAAACTCATCATCAATTTGAATAGGTTCAATACTTCCCATTCTAATTCTTCTAACACCTTTTATTAAAGACATTTTCTTTAATAGTTTGGCTAAAGAAGTATGCTGTTTTTTTCCATAAGAACCAACATTTGTTCCAGTTAAAATAAACTCTCCAAAACCATTTGCTGCTAAAGTAGTAACTTGTTCTAAGATTTTATCTTCTTTGTAAGACCGTGCATCACCTCTTACATAAGGAATAATACAGTAAGAACATCTAAAGTCACAACCTTCTTGTATCTTAATAAATGCCCTACTTTTACCAATAAACTCTTCAACAATAGTATCATCAATATGCTCTAAATCACCAGCATCAAAAAATCTCTCTTCTTTTTTTAGAAGTTCATTGATATTCTCTTTTTCACTATGTCCAAAAAGTGCATCAATTTTATTGTCTTTAAAAAGATTTTCACCCTTTGTCCAAACTCCACAACCTGTGAAGATAACTCTTGGTGGTTTTGCAAACTTCTGTAGTGAGTTTATATATCCACGCGCAGTACTATCTGCACTATTTGTTACAGTACATGAGTTTATAACTACAATGTCTGCTTGTTTTTCATCTTGTGTAACTTCAAAATCTTTTAGATTACTCATCATAACTTGAGTATCAAAAACATTTGTTCTACATCCAAAAGTTTTGAAATATACTTTTTGTTTATTTGTACTAAATTGCATTATTATACGTCCGGTAAATCAATTGGTGGTGTTCTTGTTCCTGTATTAGAATTAACAGTTTGAGTAGGATATGCGATATGAATATCATCCTCTTTCATAAATGCTTCTAATATCTCAGGAGACATTGTACTTCTAAGTACTAGTGCTGCATAAGAGTTTGTTAAATACCAAGAAGAAATTACAATACCATAAGACTCAACAAAAGTATAAACTCTTGGTTCTACACCTGTTGCTCTTAATTGATATTTACTTCTCATTTTAGATAATTGCTTTCTTGTAATATCAGTATATCCCTTTGAGTAGTGTTTTAAAATCTCTTTTGCAATATGTTGTGCTTTTTTATGGTTTGAATCAAAAGTAATTGTAATATCAATACCATCCCAAACCGTTCTAAGCCCTGAGTGAGTATAGTTAGCAATCATCTCAGAGAAAATGTAGTTGTTTGGAATAAAGAAAATTCTTCCTGTTCTTCTATTTACTGTATATGAAGTTAATGTAATATCTTCTCTAACTGTTATTTTAAACAGTGAAATATCAAGTACATCTCCAACTACTTCAAGTCCATTTCTAGTAACTTTGATTCTATCACCTACATGAATAGAACCTGATGTAACAATAACCATCCATCCAAAAATAGACATAAACCAATCTTTAAGGGCAATAGCAATACCCGCAGATGCGAAACCTAGGATTGTAACCACATAAGATACGTTATCAATATATGAAAATAAGATGATAATCACAATAAAGAAAACCACAAAGAAGTTGATTACTTTGTTTGTCATATAGTAGTTTTCATTTTGAGAAAAATACTTTTTAAGTGCAAGTTTGATTAAGAATGTAATTATAAATAAAGAAACAATAATCATAGCAATATTAAATATCTTCTCAACTTGATTTGAAATCTGTGATTTTGTTTCTAAGATTACTTGTTCTATTTTTCTTGTATAAACCTCTTCAGTAGTAGATACAATTTCAAGAACCATATGGAAATCTTTTTTCTCTTTATCTAAAAAATTTATCTCTTCTTTATACTCTGGTTTTGGGTCAGTATTATAGAGGTCAACATAAGCATATAGTTTCTCATCAAGTAAGTTTGTAATCTCTGAAATTCTTTCTTCTATTGAAGAGAATTGCTTTTTGTTGTTTTCTAACTTTTTGATATATGAAAGTGCATTAATTATTCCAAAAGGGTTTGTAATAGATTCATAACTTTCTATCTCTGGTGGATTGATTAAAGAACCAATAGGAGAACCTTTGTATTCAGCGATTAATTCTAACTCATTTTCCTTAATTCTAATTTTATTATTAAGTTGAAAAATTTTATCTTCATTTTTTGGATTTACTTTTTCAACTGTATCTTTTAAATCATCTAATTCAGAAGAGATTCTTCTATAAGCATCATAGTTACTATATCTTTTTAGTAAAATATTATTTTTAAGTTCAGAGTCAATAGCATCAATTCTATTTTTTATCTCTGTGATTTTTGCTCTTTTCTCTTCAGCTTCTTTTTGTTTTAGTTTTTCTTCTTCAATCTCTTTTAATCTTTTTTCTTCAATTGCTTCAATATCAGAAAGTTTATTTACTACAGTTTCTGATAAATCTTTTTGTGCGAATGAAGAAGTTACAAAAAAAGCTACTAATAGTAGTTTGAAAATATTTTTCAATTTGAAAACCCTTTTAATACTTCGATTACATCATCTTTTGAAATCTCATCTGTGATTTCACAATCTCCAATACCTTTAGGAACTATAAATTTAATTTTGTTGTCTAATGATTTTTTATCTAAAAAGAAATGCTCATAAAAATCTTCTACATCTTCTATCTTATAATCAGTTGGAATATCATATTTTTCTAATAGTTTTTTTACTCTTACTGCTTCTTCTTCACTCATGTATCCAATTTTACAAGCAAGTTCATTTGCCATAACCATACCAATTCCAACAGCTTCACCATGTAAGTATGTATTATAGTTTGTTTCATTCTCGATTACGTGACCAAAAGTATGGCCATAGTTAAGAGCAGCTCTTAAACCTTTCTCTTTTTCATCTTGACAAACAACCCATGCTTTAGTTTCTACTGATTTTGCAATAGCTGTTTTAATATTTTCTTTATCGTTTAAATCATTTTCTTCAAGCCAAGAAAAGAAATCTTTATTGAATGTTACTGCCATCTTAACAATCTCAGCAATCCCTGCTCCAAACTCTCTTTTTGGTAATGTTGTTAAAAAGTGAGGGTCAATATTTACTGCTATTGGTTGATGGAAAGCACCAATTAAGTTTTTACCAAATTTATTATTTACACCCGTTTTACCACCAACACTTGCATCAACTTGAGAAAGAAGTGTTGTAGGAACTTGAACAAAGTCAATTCCTCTTTGATAAATTGAAGCAGCAAAACCAGTCATATCTCCAATAACACCACCACCAAAAGCAATAAGTAAAGAGTTTCTATTTAGCTTTTGTTCAAAACAGTATTCTAAAATATCTTCAATAGTTTTCATATGTTTATACTGTTCACCATCTGGTATTGTTACAACAGACAACTCTTTTGCTGAAATTTTTTCTTTTAAATACTCTAAATGTAAGCCACTAACAGTTGGGTTTGTAACTATTACAACCTTCCTGTCAAAATATTGTTTTTCTAGTGTATCAATTATGATATCATATTTAGTATTATCTGGTAGAGAAATATTTACAATCATTAAAAATCCATAGTTTATAGTTTTTTAAATATATTATCTAAAATTTATTGAAAATGGGTTAAAAGGCGAAGTTATAAGAGTTTTCTAAATACTTTATGATTAAAAATCATAAAGTATTTATTGTAAAGTTTTATAGTTCAGAGTTTATAAGTTTTTTTAGGTTTTCTAAGCCAAACTCTTGAAGAGCTTTTCCATTTACAAAGTAAGATGGAGTTTTATCAGCTTTTAAAGTTTCTGCATCTTTTAAATCTTGTGCAATTCTTTCATCTGCTGTTTTATTATTGTTCATAAATTCAGCCATTTTTTCCATGTCTAAACCTTTTACATTTGCTAATAAAGCCCATAATTGCTTAGGTTGAACTACATGATGTTTTATCCAATAAGATTGTGTTGCAAACATGAACTCTAAAGTATCCATAAATAAACCTTGCTCTCTTGCACCTTCAAGCATTTTTACTGCATAATTTGAATTTTGATGAAATGGTGCGTATCTAAGAACTAATTTAATTTTTTCTTCATTCTCTTTCATTATCTCTTTTACATAAGGATGGAACTGTGCACAAGTACCACAAGCAGGGTCAAAGAACTCAACTAATTGAACTTTTGCATCTTTATTTCCAACAACAATAGAATATGGTCTTTGGAAAACTAAAGCTTCACTTTTTGAAATATTTTCATACTGTTCAGATTGCTTGTTTTTATAAACATAACCAGCAACAAAAAATAGTGCTAATAAAGCAACTATTGATACTAAAACTACTTTTTTATTTTGCATTAAAAAGACTCCGATTTTATAATTTTGATTATTTTAACATAGTTTTGTGTAGAGTTTATGGAGCACTTATAATAACAGTATTCCGTCCACTCTCTTTTGCTTTATAAAGCAACTCATCACTATTTTTATATACTTCATCTATATGTTTTGATTCATCTTTTAAAATAGTCAATCCAAATGATGCAGTAACAACATTTAAAGGTGGATTTTTTTCATGAGTAATCCTAAGATTTTCAATATCTTTTCTTCCTTGCTCTGCTAACTTTTCAATATCACTTTGCTCTTTTGCACTAATTAAAACTCCAAACTCTTCTCCACCAAGTCTAAAGATTTTGTCACTTTGTCTTTTAAAACTTTTTTCTAAGCTTTTAGAAACTTTTATTAAAACATCATCACCTTTTTGGTGTCCATAAGTATCATTATATTTTTTAAAATTATCTATATCTAAAATTAAAAAAGCAAAATACTTATTATCTCTTGAACATTGATTTATATAATCTTTTGAAATTTCGTTAAAATATCTTCTATTATAAAGTCCAGTTAAACCATCAGTAATAGAAAGCTCATAAATTCTTTTTTTATCTGTTATATCTTGTCTTACAGAAGTAAAGTTTGTGATATTTCCTTCTCTATCAAAGTTTGGTTCTATTACTACTTTTACCCAATAAAAACTACCATCTTTTTTAAGGTTTTTTATTTCACCTTTCCAAACTTTCCCTGCTTTTATTGTACTCCAAAGTTCTTCATATAGAGATTTTGGCATTTCTGGATGTCTTACAATTTTATGGTTATTTCCAATTAGTTCTTCTTTTGTATATCCTGAAATCTCACAAAAAGCTTGTGATACATTTAAGATAGTTCCATTTTCATCAGTATAAGAAGTTATTATATTATTATCAATTACTTCAGTATAGTTTCTAATATCACTTATTTGTTTCATATTAGAAAAAGTGTTAAATAACTTTGCCTTTAACTCTTCTTCTAATAAAGGTTTTACTAAAAAATCAGTTGCTCCATTTTTGTATAAATTCACTTTTAAGGCATTGTTATTATCTGAAGTCATAACTAAAATAGGAACAGCATTGTTAATATTACCTTTTCTAACTTTTTTAATAAACTCTAAACCATTCATTTCATCCATATAATAATCTGTAATAATTAAAGAGATATTAGGGTTTTGTTCCAGCTGTTTTAATGCGGATTTTCCACTGTTTGCAACACTTACATTTAATAAAAGACCTTCAAGACTATTTTTTAATTGTGAGACTACAGTTGCAGAATCATCAACAATTAAAACCTCCATATTTCTAACGTATAATAATAAATTTGCTAATCTGTAAGCTTTTCTTAATTCATGGATTGACTCTTTTGAAATATAATCAATCACACCCATTTTTTTAATTTTTAAAATCGTTTCAGCATCAATTTTTGAAGTTAAAACTATTGTAGGAGTTTGATTAAATTTTAGTAAGCTTAATAATTCGCCATTTAAAGCATCTGGTAAAACTAAGTTAGAAATAGAAACAAAAAACTTATGATTATCAATTAAGTCTTTTGCTTCCTTTAAGCTCTTTGCAATATAAACTTCATAATAATTTTTTTTTGCAAATAAATCTTTTAGCACATTTAAAATAACCGTTGAGTTATCTATTAAAAGTAATTTCTTCAATATTTCTCCATTCTAAAAAAGTAATAGCATGGTATAATATTAAACTTTAAATAGATTTAATCAACTAAATAATACTCAACTGTAGATACTACTCTTATTTTTTTGATATGCTCAGTGTTTTTGTCTCTTGCTCTAATAGAGAACTGGCCCTGTGATGCTTTTTTGATTTTTCCTAAATTACTCTTAGAGTCTTGTGCAAATTTTAATGCAGTATCTCTTGCACTTTGTGTAGCTTCTTCAACCATCTTTGGTTTTACTTCATTAAGTTTTGTAAACAGATATTCAATTCTTGTATCATAATCATTTTGCATAAAAGTAATACCCTCTTTTCCAAGTGTACTTAATTCTTTCATAGCTTTTTGAGCCAATTCAATATTGTTGGAATAAACAACTACTTTATTTGAGCCACTATATCTGAACTTTACTCTATCACTATTTCCATAACTTTGAGCAAACTTATCATTAACTGAAGGAGCTAAAATAGTAAGTTCTTCTTTTTTAAAACCTATTTTTTCTAAAAAATCTAAAATCTTCTTTGTATCATTTTCTAACTCTTCATAAAGTTCACTATTATTGTTTGAAGCTTTAATAAATTTTATTGGCCAAATAACCAAATCAGCCTTTACTTCTTTCTGTGCTAGTCCTTTTACAACTACTGTTCTATCTAACTCTTTATAAGAAATAAATCCTTTACTCAAAATCAAAGCCATGATTGTCAAACCAACAACAAAACCTAAACCAATTATCATACTACTTCTAGTTGTCATAATAACCTTTCTATAAATAAATTGTAACTTTCAAATTTTAGTTAAAAGAAGATTATTTTACAAAAAAATATAAAGTAATATCAACAAAGAGGAAAGAAAGTGCTAGTTTTATAATTAGGATAAATAGATAGATTTTAGTATATTTAATAAATATACCACTAAAGAAACACTATTTATTTATATACTTCTTGAGTACAAAAAATATAGATTTATTAAAAATCATATATTTTGTTACTCCTACTATTTTTCGTTAGAGACTTCTTATATATTCATTAAATAAATACAAATACATTATCAAATATATAAAAAGTCTTTTTCGGCTATTTTTTAATTGAAGATAAGAAAAGTAGCAGTGAGAGTACTGCTACTTTAATAAAGTTAAACTTTTTCATTAACCTACATAAACTCTTGCAGAGTCAAAGAAAGATAAGTATGCAGATAATGCAGCCGAAGCTAAT
>NZ_PDKE01000074.1:0-441 GCF_004116715.1 Arcobacter sp. CECT 8989
CTTCTGCGCTGATAATACTGCAGGGCCCCCTTGTGGAAACGTAGGTCGCTGCCAGCTCTTGAGTTTATTTCTATTAAAGCTTACCTTTACCAACTTATCCTTAGTTGCTAATGGTAAGCTTTTTTTTTAGTCCACATTTTTCGGGCTATTACTTATTAACGTACTCTATTTATTTGTATTTTATTTTTATACTAACTTTTTTGCCTGCATAGCTCCAACGGTAGAGCAATTCCATGGTAAGGAAGAGGTTACTGGTTCAAATCCAGTTGTGGGCACCACCTCAAATCTTATTTCTTTTTATTATTTGCTGTAACAATTTCCAATATCCTATTAATATTATTATCCCTATATAACTAAATTCAATTAGTGTTAATGATTTTTGAACTATATTTTTAATTAAATCTAATTAATTTTTACTTATTAAATAACAAAACAATTATT
>NZ_PDKE01000075.1:0-438 GCF_004116715.1 Arcobacter sp. CECT 8989
CAACCAAAAAAGCCAGTGATTCTGCATTCTGGCTTGAGGTTGAAGGTAATTCCATGACCGCACCAACAGGCTCCAAGCCAAGCTTTCCTGACGGAATGTTAATTCTCGTTGACCCTGAGCAGGCTGTTGAGCCAGGTGATTTCTGCATAGCCAGACTTGGGGGTGATGAGTTTACCTTCAAGAAACTGATCAGGGATAGCGGTCAGGTGTTTTTACAACCACTAAACCCACAGTACCCAATGATCCCATGCAATGAGAGTTGTTCCGTTGTGGGGAAAGTTATCGCTAGTCAGTGGCCTGAAGAGACGTTTGGCTGATCGGCAAGGTGTTCTGGTCGGCGCATAGCTGATAACAATTGAGCAAGAATCTTCATCGAATTAGGGGAATTTTCACTCCCCTCAGAACATAACATAGTAAATGGATTGAATTATGAAGAAT
>NZ_PDKE01000076.1:0-437 GCF_004116715.1 Arcobacter sp. CECT 8989
ATATATGTATATTATAAAAAATGAGGCAGCAATTGGTGAAAAAAATAAATTAACTCAATCAAATACTTTTTTTAATAACTATGCTTTTGCCCATGTTAGATTTCATGAAACCTTTAATACTATTTTAAATAAATTCTCTTTATATGATATTTTCTTAGTGGATATGAATGGTACAGTAATATACAGTACCTTTAAAGAAAAAGATTATGCAACAAATTTGAGAAGTGGACCTTATTCAAAAAGTGGCTTAGCTTTAGTTAATGAAAAATCATATGGACTAAAAAAAGGCGAAGTTGCATTTTCTGATTTTAAACCCTATGAACCAAGTTATAATACTCCAGCTTCTTTTATTGCAACACCTGTATTTAATGATCAAAAAAGAAGAGTGGGAAATTTAATAATGCAGTTTCCTATCAATGTGATTAACAGTATTATGA
>NZ_PDKE01000077.1:0-434 GCF_004116715.1 Arcobacter sp. CECT 8989
AAGCATCCGTTACCGCCGGACTGCCAAACGTCAGCGAGCTGGTTGATATGGTTTACGAGTATTGCCGGAAGCGAGGCCTGTATCCGGATGCGGAGTCTTATCCGTGGAAATCAAACGCGCACTACTGGCTGGTTACCAACCTGTATCAGAACATGCGGGCCAATGCGCTTACTGATGCGGAATTACGCCGTAAGGCCGCAGATGAGCTTGTCCATATGACTGCGAGAATTAACCGTGGTGAGGCGATCCCTGAACCAGTAAAACAACTTCCTGTCATGGGCGGTAGACCTCTAAATCGTGCACAGGCTCTGGCGAAGATCGCAGAAATCAAAGCTAAGTTCGGACTGAAAGGAGCAAGTGTATGACGGGCAAAGAGGCAATTATTCATTACCTGGGGACGCATAATAGCTTCTGTGCGCCGGACGTTGCCGCGC
>NZ_PDKE01000078.1:0-432 GCF_004116715.1 Arcobacter sp. CECT 8989
GATAAATTACAGTGGGGTAATTAATTTAATGATTGAAAGAATTTATTTAAAAGATTTTCTATCGTTTAAAGAAGTAGAAATGGAACTTGATAAAGGTTTAATAGTTTTTACAGGTCCATCAGGAGCTGGTAAATCAGTTTTAATGCAATCTATTTTATCTTTATTTGCCATAACTGAGAGTAAAGCAAGTTTAGGAGAAGTATCATTAATAGATTCAAAGATAGAAGATGAAGCATATGATATTTCAAAAGATGATGATATTGTAATAAAACAAATAAAAAAAGATAAAGTAAGATTTTTTTTAAATAACCAAACTGTTTCTAAAAAGAATTTAAATACCTTTTCAAAGAAATTAATTAAACATCTTCATTTAAAAGATACAAGTGATTTTGATAGTAAAAAACTAATTGCCTTTTTAGACTCGTTATGTAT
>NZ_PDKE01000079.1:0-430 GCF_004116715.1 Arcobacter sp. CECT 8989
AATTGGGTGGTACACCTCTTTTGCACCCCAAAGAGTGGTTTAAAAAGAGCAATTGCAGTTATGAAGCCCCTAAAGATTTTGATGTCGTTGAGATTTTAAATGATGCGATTAAAGGGGAACAATGTGCAATTAAAACCTACAGTGACATTCTTGAACTCACACATAATAAAGATATTGTTACGTCTGATATTGTCAGTCAGCTTTTAGCTGATGATGTCGAACATGACTAGGACTTACAAGCGCTTCATGATGAAGTGACGGAGTTTATTACGGATTTAAAAAAATCACTTAAATGATCAACAAAGTGGATCTTCTCCACTTTGCCAACCATCCAAATATTTTTCAATGAGGTGGAAATCTTCACCACTGTGTTGAGTGAAAGTGATGTACTGATTTTTGGTTTGAATATCAAAGAGTTAGTTGATAATAA
>NZ_PDKE01000080.1:0-426 GCF_004116715.1 Arcobacter sp. CECT 8989
TTGTAGGGATATCTAAATCATTAGTTGGCTCATCAAGGATTAAGCAATCAACTTTTTTAGTAAATAAAAGTGCTAAGGCAACTCTATTTTTCTCTCCACCACTTAAAACACCAACTTTTTTATCTAAATATTCTCTAGGGAAAAGGAAGTTCTTTAAGTATCCAAATACATGCATAGTTCTTCCATCATCTAAAACAACTCTATCTCCACCATTTGGACAAAAAGTTTCCATAAGGTTTTTAGAATCATCAAGCATATCTCTTTGTTGATCGAAATATCCTATATTGAAATCACCTTTTTTAAGTCTTCCACTATCTATTTTCATTTTTTCCATAAAGATTTTAAGTAAAGTTGATTTTCCACTTCCATTTGGACCAACTATTGCAATAGTATCTTTTTGTAAGATTCTTGTAGTAAAGTCTTTTA